>NZ_CP045480.1:7751138-8071365 GCF_009429145.1 Amycolatopsis sp. YIM 10
CGTCTACGACAACCCCGTTGTCACAATGAAGACCCGCCGTCCGCGCCAACTCGTCACGAGGCTGCGCACCCACGCCGACAAGAACGAGCTGGGCGGGCAGCTGTTCTCCACCCTCCAACTCGACACCCGCGACCGCGCCGTCCTTGCCCAGCAGACGGGCCGGACGTTCACCCGTGAGCACCCTGATCCCGGCCGCGCGGTGGGCCGCCTCGACCACCCGCGCCGTAACCGGGCTGAGCACCCGGGCCATCAACGCCGGCGCGGCTTCCACCACGGTGGCCCGAACGCCGGCCGCCGACACGGTGGCGGCGACCTCCAGCCCGACGAAACCACCCCCGAGCACGACCAGGTCGGTGACCCCATCCAGACGGCGCGCGAGAGTCCGCGCGTCACGAACGTCCCGGAGCACCAGCACACCATCGAGACCGGCCCCGTCGAGCGGGAGCTGGCGCGGTCGCGCGCCGGTCGCCAGTACGAGGCGGTCGAAGGTCCAGCGGCGGCCCGAGACGGCTGCCGCCGTCCCCGCTCCGCCACCGGTCAGCTCCAACCGCTCGACGCGCTCTCCCAGCACCAGGCCGATGTCCTGCTCGGCATAGAAAGCAGCTGTGCGCAACGCGAGCGAATCGAGGGATGCCTCCCCCTTCAGGAACGCCTTCGACAGCGGTGGGCGACTGTAGGGGGCGTGCGGTTCCTGCCCGATCAGGGTGATGGGCCCGTCCCAGCCTAATTCCCGAGCGCTGCTGACCAGCTGCGTGCCGGCCTGGCCCCCGCCCACGACGAGCAAACGGTCATCGCTCACAACTGAGCTTCCGGTACGGTCACGTGCACTTCCCGCCCGTCGTCCAGCACCAGCTGGCAGGACAGGCGGGAGTTGTCCTCGCGCTCGGTGGCGGCGCAGTCGAGCATCTCGTCCTCGTCCTCGCCGACCGGCGGGAAGTCGCCCGCGTTCTCCTCGGCGAGGAACACGTGGCAGGTCGCGCAGGACAGCACACCGCCGCATTGGCCCACGATCCCCGCGACCCCGTTGCGGACCGCGGTCTGCATCACGGAATCGCCGGCGGCCGCTTCGACCACCCGCTCGCTGCCGTCGGGCTGGGTGTAGAACACCTTCGGCATCGGTCAGTTCCTCTCGCTCACCAGGTGACCGGCAGGCCGGTCATCGGCTGGGTCAGCACGTCACTGCGAGCCTCCGCCTCACCGGCCAGCCGCAGCCCGGGAATGCGCTTGAAGATCTCGGACATGCCGACCTGCAACTCCATCCGGGCCAGCGGCGCGCCGAGGCAGTGGTGCAGGCCGTGGCTGAGCATGAGGTGCGGGTTGTCCTTCCGCGTGATGTCGAACCGGCCGGGCTCCTCGAAGGTGGCGGGATCGTGGTTGGTGGAGACCGGGTCGATCGCAACCGCCTCGCCCGCGGCGATCAGCTGCCCGTCGACGAGCACGTCCTCCTTCGCGACAAACGGGACCAGGCCACCTCCGGCGCCCACCGGATTCCCGGTTTCGAACCCGCCGTGCCGCAGCACTTCTTCGGCCGCGGTGGGCGCCAGCCCGTCCGGGTCGGTGAGGAACAGCGCGCGCTGTTCGTCCGACCGCAGCAGCGAACGCACGGCCGTGGTGATGAAGTTGGCCGTGTTGTCGAACCCGCCGACGATCAGGATGAACGCGATGGGAAGGATCTCGGCGTCGGTGAGGGTCTCGTCCTTCTCCCGTGCGTGCGCCAGCGAACTGAGCAGATCGTCTCGCGGCTCCTCGCGGCGCTTCGCGATCAAGTCGGTCATGTAGGCCGCGAGTTCGGCCATGTCCGCCGCGGAGCTGTCGCTCGCGCCGGCCACGGACATGCTCGACGAACTCCATCGCTCGAACTTTTCCCGATCCGAGGACGGCACCCCCAGCAGCGAGCTGAGCATCTCGATCGGCAGCGGCACCGCGTACTCGGCCACCAGGTTGTGGACGCCATCGCGGGCGAGCATGCGGTCGATCAGCTCGTTGGCGAACGCCACGGCCGAAGAGCGCATCTCACGCACCCGCCGCGGGGAGATCGCCTTCTGCACGAGCTTGCGCAGCTTGGTGTGCTGGGGCGGGTCCTCGAACTGCAGGGTGGTCCGCAGGAAGTCGGGGAACGGCACCGGGAACGGCACGACTCGCTCGCCGGTGCGGAACGGCTCGCGGACGAACCGCGGATCGGCGAGTACCTCCTTCGCCGCGCGGTTGCGGTGCACGACCCACAAGTCACCGCCGTGGGGCATGGTGACCTTGGTCATCGGCCGGTCGGCCAAGAGCCGCTTCATGTGTTCCACCGCGTCGTCCGGGGAAACCGGCCCGAACGGGAACTCGGTGCCAACGCTGGTCGTCTCGGTCACGGTCTTCTCTCCTGGCGGATCAGGTGGTGTGGGGCTGTGGTGCGGTGATCGCTTGCGGCTGCGCGTCCGGCGTGATCGCCATGACCTCGTCGAAGCGCTCGGCCACGGTCTCGACGGTGAGCGCGGGGTCGTGGATGCCGGTCGTGGTCACGACGGCCATGCGGCTGACCGCGCCGCCCGCGACGTTGAACACCTCGCCGGTGACCGCGCACGACGGGTGCAAGAGGTAGGCGGCCACCGGTGCGACGTGTTCGGGCAGCAACTGGGTGCGCAGGTACTGCAGCACTTCGGGCGACAACGAGTCGGCCGAGTTCTCCGCCATTCGCGTCCCGGCGCCCGGCGCCAGCGCGTTGACGAGGATGCCGTGTTCCGCGCCTTCGATCGCGAGGTTGCGGGTCAGGGAGAACACCGCGCCCTTGGAACTGCCGTAGTGGGTCATCAGCGGGTTGCCCAGCATCGCCGCGGACACGGTGTTGACCACGCGCCCGGCGCCCGACTCGACGAGGTGCGGCCACGCCGCACGGCACACGTGCAGCGAGCCGAAGAAATGGACGTCCAGGTAACGCTGGTATTCCGCGGTGCTGATCTGGTCGAAGTGCGCGGTGCGCACGATGCCGGCGTTGTTCACCACCGCGTCGAGGCGCCCGAACTCGCTGATCGCGGCGTCGATCACCGCGGCCGCACCGGTCTCGGTGGAGACGTCGGCACGTGACGCGACGGCGGTTCCACCAGCGGCACGGATTTCCTCGACGACGCTCCCGGCCGGATCGTCACCGTCCACATCGGACCCGTCCACGCGGGCACCCAGGTCCGAGACGACCACCGAGGCGCCGCGGGCGGCCAGCAAAAGGGCGTGCGCGCGGCCGATGCCGCGCCCGGCACCGGTGATGACGACCACGCGGTCGTCGAAAGTCAGGGGGTTCACAGGTTTTCCTCCAGTCAGGGCCGGCTCGTGCCGCCGCCGACGCTGACCGCGGCGGTCCAGATCGTCCCGTTGCGGTTCTGCCGCGACTGCTCCCAGTCGAGTACGTCCAGGCCAGCGCAGATGAACAGCGTGCGGCGGTTCTCGCCGCCGAGAACGCAGGCGGGTGGCAGCGCTTCCTCGGCGCGGAAGCGGGCGATATCGGTGATCTCGCCGCCTTCGACGAACCGCGCCACGGCCGGGACGGAGGGCATCCCGGCCCAGACGCCGCCACCGTCGTCGAGGCAGATGCCGTCGGGCAACGAGGGCGTCTCGGCGAACACCCGGCGCCCGCTGAGGCGGCCATCCTCGGCGCGGTCCAGTTCGGTGATGCGGTTCGCGAACGCTTCGGCGGTCACCACCCGCCTGCCGTCCGAGCTGATCGCGATGCCGTTCGCGCCGGAGAACTCTCCGAGTTCGGTCAGCGCGCGCATGCTGCGGTCGGGTTCCACCGCGATCAGCGCGGAGTCGCGCGGCTGTTCACCGGCGAACAGGTCGAAGCCCAGCTGCGTGACGTAGGCGCGGCCATCGGCGTCGACGACCATGTCGTTGATCGGTCCGGCGGCGGCTTCTCGCAGGTCGGCGTATTCAGTGAGCTGCTCGCCGTCGAACACGAGGACCAGGCGCTCATGCATCGAGGTGACGATGAGCCTGCCGTCGGGCAACCAGCCGAACCCGCCGGGAATGACCTCCGTGCCGTTCACCGAGGTCCGCGTGGACAGATCGACCATGGTCTCCGGCTCACCGGCGGCGTTCAGCCGCAGGATCCGGTGCGCGTACATGTCGCTGAACCACAGCGCTCCGCCGTGCCAGCGCGGGCATTCGGCCCAGGTGTACCCGCGCGACAGCTCCTGCGGTGTGACCGGGGCAGCGGCGGCAAAGGGGTCGACGGCGGTGTCGGTCATGACTTCTCCAAGGATCGGCCTGCCTGATCAGAACGGGAGCGGATGGGCGAACTTGGCGCGCAGCAAGGCGCAGGTCTCGGCGAGCGCGAGCCTGCCACGGGCCAGGAGGTCGAACTGCTTGACAAAACCGTGGTAGGAGCCCGGATAGCGGGTCAGCGTGGTCTGCACTCCGGCATCGCGCAGCCGCTCGGCGTACCGCTCGCCCCAGTCGCGGATCGGGTCGCACTCCCCCGTCACCACGATGGCCGGCGGCAGCCCGCTCAGGTCCGCGGCGTAGGCGGGGATGCGGTACGGGCTGGCGGGATACCCCTGCCCGCTGTCGGCGAGTTCGTTGAGGTACAACACATCGTCGCGGCCGAGGATGGGCGCGTCGGCGCATTCGGTCATCGACCGGGCACCCATGTCCCGGTCCAGGCCCGGGTAGATGAGCACCTGGCCGAAGATGCCGGGCCCTTCACGGTCCCGTGCGGCGAGCGCCACCGCGGCGGCCAACGTGCCGCCGGCGCTGTCCCCGAGGACAACCAGCCGGTCGGGGTCGACGTCCAGTTCCCCGGCATGCTCGGCGACCCACGCGGTCGCGGTGTACGCGTCGTCGAACTGGGCGGGCGGGGGCGCCTCCGGAGCCAGGCGGTAATCGACGGACACCACGGTGGCGCCGCTGTGGTGGGCCAGGTTGCGGGCGAGGGGTTCGAACGAGTGATTCGACCCCATGCACATGCCGCCACCGTGGAAGTACACGAGCACCGGGGCCCGGCTTTCGTCGTTCGGCCGGAAGCTGCGCAGCGGGATCTCGCCGTGTGGTCCCGGGATCGCCCGATCGACCGTCTCGGCCATCTCGGGCAGCCCCGAGGGGAACGGCATTTCCTCCAGCATGTCGCGAATCGCGGTGATGCCACGTTCTCGCATCGGCGGCGTGCCTGCCATGGCCGCGGCGATTGCCGCGGCGTCCGGGTCGAGCGGGGGAAGGGCCATGGGAACTCCGGATAGGGCAGGCGGGTCGATGGGCAGGCGCGGCTGGATCGCTCAGCCACGAGTCTCCGTCCGCTCCGGCTGCCCTTGACCGCAAGCGTCCACTGAGCGGGACAGCTCTCGGCAATGGATCGGGAGGTGGCCACTGTGGACTTCGAACGACGAGACCTGGAGTGCACCCATGACGACGGACAGCCCGCAGACCATCCCACTGTCGGTCACGCTCGACGACGGTGTCGGCCTGCTCGAACTGCGACGGCCACCGAACAACTTCTTCGACGAGCAGTTGATCGGGGCGATCGTCGACGCGGCGCGCGAACTCGACGACGACTCGCGATGCCGCGCGCTCGTGCTGGCGTCGGCCGGCAAGCACTTCTGCGCGGGTGCCGACTTCGGTGCGGGTGGCGGGTTCGACGCCGACCGGGTGGCGGTGTCCGAGCGGCTGTATCGGCGGGCCGCGCAACTGTTCGAGGTCCAGACCCCGATCATCGCCGCGGTGCAGGGCGCCGCCGTGGGCGGCGGACTGGGACTGGCCTGCGCAGCCGACTTCCGGGTGGCGACGCCCGCGACGCGGTTCGTCGCCAACTTCTCGGTGTTGGGCTTCCACCACGGCTTCGGGCTGAGCGTCACCTTGCCCGACCTGGTGGGCAGGCGAGTCGCGGCCGACCTGCTGCTGACCGGCAGGCGGGTCGGCGGTGAAGAGGCGGTTCGTATCGGGCTCGCCGATCGGCTGGCCGAGCCGGATCAGCTGCGCGAAACCGCCATCGACTGGGCGCGGTCGATCGCGGCCGCCGCACCGCTCGCCGTCCGGTCGATCCGCACCACGCTGCGCGCGGACCTGCCCGGCCGGGTTCAAGAGGCACTGGAACACGAGCTGGCCGAACAGGCCCGGCTCTGGGCGACGCGAGATTGCGCCGAAGGCATCGCCGCCAGCCTCGAACGGCGCCAACCGGTATTCCACGGCGAGTGAAAGCTGGTGGCCGGCTCCCCGAACGGAGCCGGCCACTCTGGCGCTTCCCGCTACTCGCGGGTGAACACGTAGTCGTCAGGCTGGGGCTCGCGCAGCATCGCCCAGTAGTCGACCAGTCGCCACGGGCAGGTGATCCACGCACGGCCGGACTTGTTGCGGTAGTAGCCGTTCGCGGTCCCGGCGTGCTTCCACACCGTCTTGTCCAGTTCGTCGTCCACCCGCTGGTTGTAGTCGTCGGTCGCGTCCTGCCGGGGTTCCATCGCGGTGTAGCCGTGCTCGACCAAGTACTGCAGGCTCTCCACGACGTAGTGCACGTGCTCCTCGCTGGTGACGTTGTGCCCGCCACCGTGGTTGGGCGCGGCGTTGGGGCCCGCGGTCACGAAGAGATTGGGGAACCCGGGCACGGTGATGCCGAGGTATGCCCGCGGGTTCTGGTCGGCCCACTCTTCGGCGAGTACCCGCCCGTCGCGGCCGACGACATCGAGGAAACCGAGGTATTCGAGCTTGAACCCGGTCGCCCAGATGATGACGTCAGCGGCGATGAACTCGCCGTCGGTGGTCACGACGCCGTCGGGGCGGATCTCGCGGAACGAGCCTCGGTGCACCGATACGTTGTCCCGCTTGATGGCTTCGAGGAAACCGGGGTCTTTCACGATGCGCTTGGCGAACGGCGGGAAGTCGGGCGTCAGCTTCTGCTTCAGATCAGGGCGGTCGGCGAACGTCCGGTCCAGGTGGTCCAGGCACACCTGCATCAGCGCGTCGTTGGCCGGCGAGGCCGAGACGTGCTCGGCATACCATTCCTCGTCGATCCGGGGGATGATCCAGCCCTTGTCCGCTGCCCACCAGTAGGTCTTGAGCCGGAGCCACTGGTGGAAGTAGGGAATGTTCTCCAGCGCCCACTTCACCCCGTCCGGCACCTCTTCGGACACGCGGCGTTCCGGGACGATCCAGTGCGGCTGGCGCAGCACCACGTGCAGGGCTTCGACCTGGTCGACCACGCTGGCCACGACCTGCACCGACGTACAGCCGGTACCGAGCACGACCACCTTCTTGCCGGTCAGGTCGACGTCGTCGCGCCATTCCGCAGTGTGCATCATCGTGCCTTCGAAGGTGTCCATCCCGTCGAATTCGGGGATGGACGCGCCGTTGAGCACGCCGGTGGCGGTGACCACGGCGTTGGCGCGGCGGGTTCGCACGAAGCCGTCCCCGTGGCGAACCGTGATCTGCCAAGCCTGCTCGTCCTCGTGCCATTCGCAGCCGAGAACCTTGGTGGAGAACGAGATGTGCGGGTACAGCTCGTACTTCCGGGCCACCCCGTGCAGGTAGTCGAGGTACTCCGGTCCGGTCGGGTAGTACTTCGACCACCGGGGATTCAGCTCGAACGAGTACGAGTAGAAGTGGCTGGGGGTGTCGACCGCCGCACCGGGATAGACGTTGCGTGACCAGGTCCCGCCGATGTCCTCGCGCTCTTCGAAGATCTGGTAGCGGAAACCGGCCTCGCCGAGCTTGATCGCCGCGTTGAGCCCGATCATGCCGGCCCCGATGATCGCGACGGTGAAGTCCTCCGGCGCCTTGCGCGTCCGCGGCACGACCCGCTGCGCGGGCTCGAACCCTGCCTGCTCACGGAGGTGCGGGACATACTCGTCCCCGATGGTGTCGTTCACGCACACCTCGGCCATGCGCTGGAAGAGCTTGTCGTCCGGCACCGTGATCCGGGGAACCAGCTGGCTGCCCAGGAGTTTCTTGGCTCGTTCACGGACTTCCGCCGCGACGCTCTCCGGATACTCGCCGAGAATCGCCGGGGAAGGTCCGTGTTGCTGTTCGTCGAGTTTGGACTTGAACTCCTCGACGAGGGTGGTGTCGCCGGTGAGGTGCACCAATGCCATCAGCAGGGCACCGGGCTCCGCGGCGTCGACGGCGGCGTCAAGCGCGGCGGGATCGACGTCGGCGACGGGGGAAACCACGTAGGTCGGCTGGTCGGCGGAGATGACGGTCATCGACAACCGGCTCCTCAAGATCGTACGAACGGTGAAGGTAAAGCGGAAGTCAGCCGGGAGCGATCGCTCGCGGCGGGCTGGCGGCGAACCGGGGCGGAGTGCGGCGGGGCAGGAGCGGTGTGACACCCGAGGCCTCGTACCAGATCTCCGTCGCGGCCATCCGGACCGCATTGACGGCCTTCTCGACCGGCGTCGTGTCGGCGGGCCCGCACAACGACAGCGCTACCCGCAGATCTCCGGTCCCCGGGCCGATCGATGCCGCCACGACGAGGGTGTCGGCGGCGCAACCGCGCGCGTCCACCGCGACGCCGCTGCGATCCCCGACCCGGTCGAGTTCTCGGCGCAACTGCACGCGGTTGCGGATCCCGGCCGATGGCCGAGTCGGGAAGACCAGCTCGGGCCAGTCCGATTCGTCGAGCCGCGCCAGCAGGGCCAGGCCCGGCGCCGAGCGCACGGCGGATTGCCGCGCCCCCACCTCCCAGTCCTTGCCCTTCGCGGGCCAGCCGCCGACCCGCTCCAGGTGCAGCACGTCCGGTGAGGCCAGCGCGCTCAGGTACACGGTGAGCCCGGTCGATCGGTGCAACGCGTGCATTCGGGGCAGCGCGACCTGGTGGACGCCGTCCCGCCGCACGGCCTGCACACCGAGTTCGAACATCTTGATGCCCAGCGAGTACAGGTTCTCCTGCCGCTCGACCCAGCCCAGTTCGACCAGGCGCTGCAGGATCCGGTGCACCGACGAGCGAGGCAGGCGAACCCGGCGATAGATCTGCGCCAGGGTGAGGCGATGGTCGCCGTGGAAGGCCTCCAACAGGGAGGCCACTCGGTCGATCATGGCGATGGGCGTGTCCGGGCTTCCCGTCGTCATCGTCGCCTCCCAGCGCTGGGGGTTGCAGAATATGCCACCATGGCAGAAACTGACACACGTGAGTGTAGCCACGGACGAAGACCGTGTAAACAAATCGTGTCCACTTTCCGCATACGATCCTCTGGCCAGTCGGCTCCCTGGTTCCGGGCGTGACAAGCTGGGGGTGTGGTGATGAGCAAGCCGAAACGACCGACGCTGACCGAGCGCCGCACCGAAGAACTCCGGATCGCGATCGCGCGCAAGGCCGTCGAGATCTTCGTCGCCGACGGCGACACCTCCGCGACGATCGAGCGCATCGCCGAGGCGGCGGGCGTGTCGCAGCGGACGTTCTACCGGCACTTCCCGGTCAAAGAGGACGTGGTGCGCCCGTTGTTCCGGGCGAGCTCGAACTCGGTCATCGAGGCATTGGAGCAGGCGTCCGACGACGGGGAGCCGGTCGAGGTCCTGGTGACGGCGTGGACCTCGGACCTGATCCACGGCGGTCTCGGCGACTTCGAGCGGCGGTTCCTGACCCTCATGGTGTCCACCCCGCAGTACCGGCTGCGCTGGCTCGAAGTCGACGATGAGTTGTGCGATGCGATGATCCGCTTCCTGGAGCGGCGGCAGCTGCTAGGTGACCATCCGTTGCACCGTTCCCTTCCCGCTTACCTGATCGTGCAAGCAACCAGGCACGTCTTCGAATACTGGATCAAATCCGGTTCCCACGAGGACATCGCCGACTTGCTGCGGGACGCGTTCCGGATGGTGCTGGCCGGCACCAGGGCTCCGGCCGCCGGCTGACTCCGGCCATCACTCCTCCTCGGGGCCGAGGGCACCACATTTGCGGAGCGAGGCGACGTCCTCCGTGCTGTACCCGAGGTCACCGAGCACGCGGGTGGCGTCCGCGCCGTGTGCGGCCGGGGCGCGGGGCGGCACCGAACCCGAGCGGCTCAGCTTGATCGGCACCCCGATCCCCTGGTAGCCATTACCGTCGCCGACGACCATGCCGCGATGGCGAACCTGCGGCGACGCCATCACGGCGGCCATGTCGTTGACCGGACTGGCCGCCACTCCCCGCACGCGCAATTCGACGGCGAGCGCTCCCGCGTCCTGCCGGAGGAACAACGGTTCCAGCTCCGCCAGCAACTCCTGGCGATTCGCCACCCGATCCTGGTTGCGCTGGAACCGGACGTCCTCGGCGAGGCCGGGCCGCCCGAGGACCTGGACGAGCGCGGAGAACTGGCCATTGCTGGCCGCCGCGACGAACATGCGCTCCCCCTTCGCCGTGCGGAACACCTGGTACGGCGCGACGGTGGGATGCGCGGCGCCGGTGCGCTCGGGCACGACGCCCGACTGCAGGTACGCGGCCGAATGCGGGTGGATCATCGACACGACCGCGTCGAGCAGGGTCACATCGACCAGCTGTCCCCGGCCACGCACCGACCGCTCGAGCAGGGCGAGCAGGATGCCGCCGAAGGCTTGGTGCGCGGCGGTGATGTCCACGATGGGCACGCCCACGCGCAGCGGATCGCCGTCGCGCTCACCGTTGACGCTCATCAGCCCGCCGTAGGCCTGCAGCACGGCGTCGTAGCCGGGCAGGCCGCCGAGCGGCCCGTCCACGCCGTAGCCGGTGATCCGGCAGTAGACCAGCCGCGGGAACTCCTCGGCGAGCCGGGACTCGTACCCCAGACCCCACCGATCCATCGTGCCCGCCTTGAAGTTCTCCACCACCACGTCGGCCTGGGCGATGAGGTCGTGCAGCACCTCGCGCGCACGGTCCACCCGCAGATCGAGCACCACGTTCGCCTTGCCGCGGTTGAGGCCCTGGTAGTAGGCGCTCGTCGTCTCGGCTTCGTCGATGAACGGCGGACCCCAGCGGCGGGTCTCGTCCCCGGCCGGTGCCTCGACCTTGATCACCTCCGCACCGTGGTCGGCGAGCATCTGGGCGCAGAACGGCCCGGCGAGCACTCGGCTCAGATCGAGTACCCGCAATCCCCGCACCGCACCGGCCGTGCTCATCGCCCACCTCCGCCAGTCATCAGCGTCCACCACTCGCCGCTCGCCGCACCGACCGCCGCGGCGAGCTGGTCCTGCCAGTAAGCCTCGTTGCCGAACTCCTCACGCCACGACCACAAGCGAGTGGTCGCCGCGCCGAGGTGGTGCTCGCGCGAGTAGCCGAGCGCGCCGTGCAACTGGTGCCCGATCGACGCGACCACGTGCGCGCTCGCGGAAGTGGTCGCCTTGGCCGCGGCGACCGCGACGGCGGCCTCACCGCCTCCGGTCGCTACGTCCGATTCGGACTCTTCGACCGCGAGCACGGCCGCTTCCGCGCTGACCCGCATCGCGGCGACCTCGGCCGCCAGTGCGGCGAGGTGCTGCTGGACGGCCTGGAAACGAGCCAGCGGACGGCCGAACTGCTCTCGTTCGGTGACGTGCCGGCGTGCCGATTCGAGAACCGCGCGGGCCGCGGCGGCGAGCTGCACGGACCGGACGAGCGCACCCCGCTGCCACAACGCGGCGGCGTCCAGCTCCACGGCCGCTTGGCCGGTTATCGCGAAGTCGTTGAACTCCAGTACATCCCGAGGTTCACCGGCAATGTTTTCTCCTGGTTCGAAGCCACTTCTCGCGGTGCTGGGCAGCACAACCACCATCGCGGCGTCGCCTCCGCGAGCGAGCGCCACGACGTGGTCGGCGTGGCGGCCCCACGGCACCTGCAGCCGCCCCGACAACCGGGCCACTCCGCCACTCCACGCAACACCGGCCTCGTCGGCCGAGGCGACCACCACCCCATCCGGCAGGGTCAGTCCTGCTTGGGCCAGCAGCCAGCCGGCGAGGAAGGCCGACTCCGCGACCGGCACCCGTGCCGCGTGGAACGCGACCGCGTCGACCACCACCGCCAGGTCGCGGATGCCGCCGCCGCTGCCGCCGATCTCCTCCGGCACCCCGAGCAGGTGGAACCCGGTCTCCGCCAGCATCTTCCACAATGGACCGTCGAAGGTGGTGTTCTCGTCACGCTCGCGCAGGATGGCGCTGACGGTCGAACGGATTTCCGCCCGCAGGTCGTCGCTCATCGAACCCCCAGCCCCCTTGCCACGACAGACCGCAGAATCTCGTTCGTACCGCCTCGCAGCGTGAAGGCCGGGGCGTGCAGCACACCCTCGGCGAGCATGCCCGGAATTCCCAGCTCACCTTTGCGTGGTTCGGTCCCGGCCAGCCGCCGGACGGTCTCCACCACGTCGCCTTCGAACCGGGAGCCCAGGTCCTTCACCAGCGCCGCCGCGGTCTCGGGCGAGCGACCGTCAGCCAGGGCGGCAGCCACGGACAGCGAGAGTTGTCGCAGCGTCCACGCTCGTGCGGTAAGTCTCCCGAGTTCTCTGCCGTCCACGGGGTCTTCCCACACCGCCACCTTGGCGGCCCATTCCCGCAACAACGGCACCGTGCTCATCAAGCGCTCGGGTCCGGAGCGTTCGTGCCCGAGTTCGGCGGTGACCTGCTTCCAGCCGGCACCGCGCTCGCCGAGCAGGCTCTCCGGCGGCACGACTGCGCCGTCGAACACCACCTCGTTGAAATGGTGCTCACCGTCGATCGTCACGATCGGCCTGATCTCGACTCCGTCCGCGGGCAGATCCACCACGAACTGCGACAACCCGGCCTGGCGGTCCCCCGCATCGCCATCGGTGCGCGCGAGCAGCACCATCGCGTGCGCGAAGTGGGCGCCGGTCGTCCACAACTTCGTGCCGCTGATCTCCCACCCGCCGTCGACCTGCCTGGCCCGGGTACGCACCGAGGCCAGGTCCGACCCCGCATCGGGCTCGCTCATGCCGATGGCGAAGAAGCACTCCCCGCGCGCGATCGCCGGCAGGTAGCGCTGTCGCTGGGCCTCGGTCCCGTGCCGCAGGATCGACGGCGCCATCTGCCGGTCCGCGATCCAGTGCGCCGCGACGGGCGCTCCGGCGGCGAGCAGTTCCTCGGTGACGACAAACCGGTCCAGCGGCAGGCGATCGTGACCGCCGTAGCGGGCGGGCAAGGTCATGCCGAGCCAGCCCCGCTCGCCGAGGCGCCTGCTGAAGTCCGGGTCGTACGCCGTCATCCAGGCGTCGGAACGCGGTGTGAAGGCGCCGGCCGCCTGTTCGGCGTCGAGGAAGCCGCGGACCTCGTCTCGCAACCGCCTCGCGGCGGGCCCCAGCCGATGGGCGGCCAGCTCCAGGGTCGCTGTCACTCAGGGTCCTCCTTGGGTCTCCCCCAGCCTAGGCAGATTGGATCCAATAATGGATACCTTGTCCCACTCACCGGTCCCCGCCCGGTGAAATCGCGAGATCCGCGCTGGTCAGCCCGCGAAGGGGCGCGCGGCACCTGCCTGGAGCACGAAGTCGAGCTGTGCCTCCGACCCGGCACGATGGGTGTCCATCAGCTCCACCAGGCGTTCACGGTCACCCCGGCCTAGAGCGGCGACGATCTCCCGGTGCTCGGCGACGATCCGCTCCCGCCCGGCGTCGCTGTGCAGGTAGACCGAGTGGTACGGCAGCGCCCGCGTCCAGATCCGCCGGATCTCGCCGACCACCAGGTTCTGGTCGCTCAGCTCGAAGATCGCGAAGTGGAACTCGCTGTTGAGGGCGCGCATCCGGGCCAGGTCGAACTCGGCGGCGGCCCGCTCGATCTCCTCGGACAGTGCGGCGATGCGCGCGAGCTGACTGGCGGTGGGCACCGGCAGACCGCGGAGGATCTCGGTCTCCAGCAACCGCCGCATCAGATACACCTGGTCGAACTCCGAGCGGCTCAGCCGGGCCACCGCGAACCCGACGTTGTGCTCGTGTGTGACGAGGCCGTCCGCCACCAGCTGCCGCAGTCCCTCGCGCACAGGCAGCCTGCTCACGCCCAGCGTGGCCGCCATCTTCTCCTGGCGGAGCTGCTGGCCCGGCAGCAACTCACCCGACATGATCAGGTGCTTGATCCCGTCGACGACCCGGGACACGGCCTCCGTGGAGGACCGCCCGGGGTCGGCCGCGCGAGCCTTACCCGACGGCATCCACCCTCCTCACGCAGGCGCCCGTTGCTCGTTCGCGACAGCATCTCACAGGCTGCCGACCACCTCAGGTCGTGACGCTCCCGCCATTGAGGTTGAGCGTCTGGCCGGTCATCCAGGACGCCTCGGGTGAAGCCAGGTAGACCACCGCCGCTCCGACGTCCTCGGGCGTACCGGGACGACGAGTCGCGATGCGCGAGAACACTTCCGGGTTCGATCCGGCGGCGTTGGCCTGCAAACCGAGCGCGAGCGTGTTCGCGGTGACGCCGAACGGGCCCACCTCCTGCGAAATGTGCCGGATGAAGCCCTCCACCCCGCTCTTGCTCGCACCGTAGAGCGAAAGCCCCTGATCGGACCCCACCCGCGCGGACCCCGACGAGATCTGCACGATGCGCCCCCAGCCCGCGTCGCACATCTCGCCGATCACCGCCGAAACGAGGTTCATCGCGCCGAACAGGTTGATCTCCACCGGAGCGCGCCAGCGGCTCGGGTCAAGGGTGCGGAACTGGCCATGGCCGAAGTCGGCAGGAATGCCCGCGTTGTGCACCAGGATGTCGAGGTGACGCCCGAATTCGGAGCGAGCCTTGTCCACGGCGTCGCGCACCGAGCTCAGCTCGGTGACGTCGAACGCCATCGGGATCGCGGTGCCTCCGGCGTCCCGGATCTCCGAACTCACCGCGTCGGCGCGTTCGGCCACGAGGTCGTTCACCACGACCGCGGCGCCCTGGGCGGCGAGCGCCCGGGCGATGCCGGCACCGGCGTTCTGCCCCGCGCCGGTCACGATGGCCGTGTGGCCGGAAAGATCGAACATGGCCTCTCCCTGTCGAATGGCGTGGCCCACCGGGTGGATCACGTTGCCGCCACCGCCAGTAGATCGGCTCGGCGACCGGCTGCTCCGCCGATGTCCCAGTCAGTGGACGACTCCGTGAACTCGTCCACAGTGGACCGAGCTGGGCCCGCTCCCGCTCAGCGGGACCGGTGCGCGCCTCCCCTCGCCCGCGGTGCCTACGTTCGCCGGAACGACACGAGAGGTGAGCACCCATGTCCCGGCCAGCTGACGGCGAGCCGTTCTTGCCCGCCTGGAACACCTTCCTCGACGGCCTCCGCGACCTCGCGCCCGCCATGCTGGACAAGCTGCCGGCGCAGCTGCGTGACGATCCGCAGACCCAGCACGAGATCGGGCGGTTGCTGCTGGGCGCGCTCGCCGCCCGGAGTATCGAGGCAATCGCCGGCGACGGCGACCACCCCATGTTCCTGCCCTCGCTCAACGTCGTGCTCAACGTCTTCCAGCCCAACGCCGACACCGTCTACAAAACCGCGCACATCACACCCGGCGGTACCTACCGGCTTCGCGGACGGGCGGGTTCGCTGCGCATCGCCAAGATCGGCTCGATGGCACCGCCCGCGGCCGACGGCAGCATCCAGGCTTCGAGCTACTACGACCTCAATTCGCTCAAGACCGATGAGGACGGCACATTCGACGCCCTGCTCAGCCCGACCCGGCCGGAGGACCACACCGGTGACTGGTGGGAACTCGACCCCCGGGCCAACACTCTGCTGCTGCGCCAGGTCGCTTACGACTGGTCGGCCGAACGGGATCCGGTGATCGCCGTCGAACGCGTCGACGCCCCACCGACCCGGGCCCGCCCTGACGCAGCCGACCTCGCGCGCCGGCTCCAGGCGCTCGCTCCCGGCGTCGACCGCACCGCCACGCTCCTCATCGATCACGTCCCGCAGCTGCAACGCGAGGGCTACGTCAACAAGTTCAAGGTGTGGGACGTGGTGTCGAACTACGGCGGCCTGTTCGGGCAGTTCTACTACGAGTGCGCCTACGAGCTGCAGGACCACGAGGCGCTGCTCATCGAGTCGGACTATCCCGAGACCTGCGAATACGCGTCGCTGATCCTCACCAACCAGATCTTCGAGACCACCGACTGGTACAACAACCACAGCAGCCTCAACGGCGCACAGTGGCGGCTGGACACCGACGGCAAGCTCCGGGTGGTGGTCTCGGCCACCGATCCGGGCGTGCCCAACTGGCTCGATACGGCGGGCTATCCGACCGGGGTCGTGCAGGGACGCTGGACCGACTGCAGTTCGAACCCGATGCCGTCGGCGCGCACCGTCGCCGTCGCCGACGTGGCGAAGCACCTCCCCGCCGACACACCACGGGTGACCAAGCAGCAGCGCGAGCAAATCATTCGTGATCGGCGCGCCTGGTTCCAGCAGCGCCCGCTCTGGTGAGCGGACCCGCACGACGTCCTGCCCCATCCACCGCGTGCGGAGGAGCCCAGCTGTGGCAGCACCCCACTTCGACTTCACCGAAAACCGCGTCCTGGTCACCGGCGGCTCGAACGGCATCGGCCTCGGGATCGCGACCGCGTTCCGCGAGGCGGGCGCGGAAGTGATCATCACCGGCACTCGCCCGGCCGCGTCGGACTACGACCACGATCTCGGCGGCTTCGTCTACCACCCGCTTCGCCTGACCGACGAGACCGGCATCGCCGAGCTCGCCGCGTCACTGGATCGGCTCGACGTCCTGGTGAACAACGCGGGACAGAACCTCACGGACCGGAACGAGTCGGACCCCGACGTGTTCGCGGAAGTGGTGACGGTGAACCTGGTCGCGACGTTCCGGCTCTCAACGGCCTGCCGGCCGCTGCTGGCCGCCAGCAAGCTCGACGGCGGCGGCAGCGTGGTCAACCTGGGGTCGATGACGAGCTTCTTCGGGCTGACCATCGTCCCCGCCTACGGAGCCGCGAAAGGCGGTGTCGTCCAGCTCACCAAGGGTCTGGCCGTCGCCTGGGCCGGCGACGGGATCCGGGTGAACGCGGTCGCTCCCGGGTTCATCGAGAGCAACATGACCCGCCCCATGCTCGGGATGGACGCGCTGATGCGGCCCGTGCTCGACCGCACGCCGATGCGCCGCTGCGGCACGCCGGCCGATGTCGCCCCGGTGGTGCTGTTCCTCGCGGGGGCCGGGGCCCGCTTCGTGACCGGACAGACGCTGCCCGTCGACGGCGGCTACTCGGTGCAGGGGTGAGGATGACGAACAAGATCCGTATCGATGACCTCGCCGAGCCGCGGCTCACGCCGGTGCAGGAGGCCGCGCTCAGCTACGGCGAGTCCCAGCCGGTCGACCTGAGCCCCGGTGCCGTCCTGGCGGCAGCGGTGGAGGCGACCGGGCTGGACGACTTCGGGCCGCGCGACTTCCGCGAGCGCCTGGACCTGTGGCTGTCGGAGATGGACAAGGACGGCGACCGCACGGGACTCGGCCGGCTGTCCATGTTCGGCGACTGCGTGCGCCACGCGAAGAACCGGCTGCGCATCCACGACCTGCTCCGGCGGCACCCCGAGATCCGCGACGTGCCGATCGAGCGGCCCGTCATCGTGGTCGGCCTCCCCCGATCCGGCACCACCCACCTGGTCAACCTGATCGCCGCCGACGATCGCTTCCGCTCCATGCCGTTGTGGGAGAGCCGCGAGCCGGTGCCGGACCCACGCGAGTCCGCCGCCGAGGTGGACCTCCGCTGGGAGCGGTGCTACCAGACCTGGGAGGCCTCGCGGCGCACGCTCCCCCTCCTGGCCGCCATGCATCCGATGAACCCCGACCACGTGCATGAGGAGCTGGAGCTGGAGCTGCCCGACTTCTCCAGCTACTACATCGAGTGGGTCGCCCGCTGCCCCGGCTGGCGGGACTACTACCTGTCCCACGACCAGACCCCGCACTACGCGTACCTGCGGTCGGTGCTGCAGATCCTGCAGTGGCGACGCCCGCGCGAGCGCTGGGTGCTGAAGTCGCCGCAGCACCTGGAGCAGCTCCGGCCACTGATGACCACGTTCCCGGACGCCACCATCGTGGTGACCCACCGGGATCCCGTCTCGGTGATCCAGTCGACCGCCACGATGATGACCTACAGCGCGCGGCTGCACTACCGGGACACGCGCCCCGGCTGGTACGCCGAGTACTGGACCGACCGGATCCGCCGCCTGCTCGACAGCGCGGTCCGCGACCAGGACCTGCTGCCCGCGGACCGCACGATCCACGTGCGCTTCCACGACTTCATGGCCGACGAGCTGGGCACGGTCGAGCGGATCTACGCCGCCGCCGGGTTGGAGTTCACACCCGAGGCCCGGTCCAGGGTCGCTGCCTACCGCACTGATCACCCGCGCGGGCGTGACGGTCAGGTCGTCTACGACCTACGTGCCGACTTCCAGGTCGAACCGGACGAGGTGCGGGCGCCGTTCCGGTCGTATCTCGACCAGTTCGGCGTCCGTGAGGAAGTCCGATGAGGAACGGAAAACGAGTCGAACCCCTTGCAGCGCCTGCTCTCGCGACCGCGGCGGACCACGAGGCCGCCACCCGGCTGGCGACCGCCGCGGGCGAACTGCTGATCGACGTACGACGACGCGGCTTGGAAGGCCGGGCCCTCAAGGCAGCGGGCGATCGCGCCTCGCACGAGTGGTTGATGACCGAGCTCGCCGCCCGGTTTCCCGGGGACGCGGTGTTGTCCGAGGAGGGCAAGGACAATCCCGATCGGCTTGGGAAAGACCGCGTGTGGATCGTCGACCCGCTCGACGGCACGCGCGAATTCTCCGAGCCGCCGCGAGCTGACTGGGCAGTCCACGTCGCGCTCGCGATCGAAGGCACCGTGGTCGCGGGAGCGGTGGCGCTTCCCGCCGCGGGCATCACGCTGGGGACCGCCCGGCCGCCGGCCCTTCCCGCCGTCAAACCCAGGGCACCGCGCATCCTGGTCAGCCGGAGCCGTCCCACGGAGCACGCCCGCGTGCTGGCCGATCAACTCGGCGGGGAACTGGTCCCCATGGGTTCCGCCGGTGCCAAGGCGATGGCCGTGGTCCGGGGAGAAGGCGATGTGTACGCCCACTCCGGCGGCCAGTACGAATGGGACTCGGCGGCACCGGTCGCGGTCGCCGCCGCTGCGGGCCTGCACGTGTCGCGTTTGGACGGAAGTCCGCTGCGTTACAACCAACCCGATCCGTGGCTGCCGGATCTGCTCATCTGCCGCCGGGAACTGGCGGGCACCGTCATCGACCTCGGACTGGAGCGATCGTGAACACCTTGACGCACCTCCAGCGGCTCGAAGCCGAGAGCATCCACATCATGCGGGAGGCTGTCGCCGAAAGCGAGCGCCCGGTCATGCTGTACTCGATCGGCAAGGACAGCTCGGTCATGCTCCGGCTGGCCTTGAAGGCCTTCTACCCCTCGAAGCCGCCATTCCCGCTGCTGCACGTGGACACGACGTGGAAGTTCCGCGAGATGTACGCGTTCCGGGACCGGACGGTGCGCGAGCACGGTCTCGACCTGATCGTGCACCAGAACCCCGAGTGCGTACGGCTGGGCATCAACCCGTTCGACCACGGTTCCTCGACGCACACCGACATGTGGAAGACCGAGGGGCTCAAGCAGGCGCTCGACCAGCACGGGTTCGACCTCGCTTTCGGCGGGGCCCGTCGTGACGAGGAGAAGTCGAGGGCCAAGGAACGGGTGTTCTCCATCCGGTCACCTCAGCACCGATGGGACCCGAAACGGCAACGGCCCGAGTTGTGGCGCACCTACAACGCCCGGACCAACCCCGGCGAGACCGTCCGCGCGTTCCCGCTGTCGAACTGGACCGAGCTGGATGTGTGGCAGTACATCAATCTCGAGCAGATCCCGATCGTCCCGCTGTACTACGCCGCACCGCGCCCGGTCGTGCAGCGTGGCGGAATGCTCGTCATGGTCGACGACGACCGGATGCCGCTCGAACCGGGCGAAACCGCGGAGAAGCAGAGCGTGCGCTTCCGCACCCTGGGCTGCTACCCGCTGACCGGCGCGGTCGAGTCCACTGCGGACACCCTGCTCGACATCATCAGGGAAACGCTGCTCACCACCACCTCGGAGCGTCAGGGCCGGGCCATCGACCACGATTCCAGCGCCTCGATGGAGAAGAAGAAGCAGGAGGGCTACTTCTGATGGCCCACACCGACAGCCGTATCGCCGCCGACATCGAGTCCTATCTCGCCGCCCAGCAGGAGAAGTCCCTCCTGCGGTTCATCACCTGCGGCAGCGTCGACGACGGCAAGAGCACCCTCATCGGCCGGTTCCTCTACGAGTCCAAACTGGTCTTCGAAGACCAGCTCGCCGTACTGGAGAACGACTCGAAGAAGGACGGCACGCAGGGCGACGAACTCGACCTGGCGCTGCTCGTGGACGGGCTGGCCGCCGAACGCGAGCAGGGCATCACGATCGACGTCGCCTACCGCTACTTCTCCACCGAACGGTGCAAGTTCGTCGTCGCCGACACACCCGGCCACGAGCAGTACACGCGCAACATGGTCACGGGCGCGTCGACGGCCGACCTCGCCGTCATCCTGGTCGACGCCCGCAAGGGAGTGCTCACCCAGACGCGGCGCCACAGCCACCTCGTGGTGCTGCTGGGCATCCGCCACGTCGTACTGGCGGTCAACAAACTGGATCTCGTCGCCTACTCACACGAGGTCTTCGACCGGATCGACGCCGAGTACCGAGCCTTCGCCGCCGAACTCGGGTTGGCTGCCGAACTTCACCGGGATCGACTCCCCCTACGAGAAACCGGAGGAGCCCGAACTCCACATCCGTACCGCCGAGACCAGTCCCGAGCAGGCGGTCGAGCAGATCGTCGCGTACTTGCTGAATCGCCCTGCCGGCCAGCGGTGACGGGCCCCGGCCGAAAGGAGCGCCGATGCGGGCGTATCGACTCTTCGGACAGCACGACCTCCGGTTGCGGGACGAGCCCGACCCGGAGCTGAAGCCCGGCGAGGTACGCCTGCAGATGGCTTTCGTCGGCACGTGCGGTACCGACCTGCACTACTTCTACGCCGACGACGATGCGATGCCGGCTCGGCCCCAGCACATCGGGCACGAGCTGTCGGCGACGGTCATCGAGGTGGCTCCGGATGTCACGTCGATCTCCGCGGGCGATCGGGTGGCCGTGTTCCCGCTGATCGCATGCGGTGAGTGCGCCGAGTGCCGCGCCGGCTACCCCATCTCGTGCGAGCGGGTCGACCGCACGGTGTCGACGGTGGGCTGTGGCGGCCCGATCGGCGGGCTGGCTGAGCGCACCGTGGTGCCGGCCGAGCTGGCGGTGAAGCTGCCCGACGACGTCAGCCTGCTGCAGGGCGCGCTGATCGAGCCCCTGTCCGTGGCAGCCGCCGCGGTGATCCGGGCGAGGGCCACCGAGGACGACGTCGCAGTCGTCACCGGCGCCGGGCTCATCGGGATCGGCTGTGCGCTCGCCCTCCGCGCGACCGGGGTGTCGAAGATCGTCGTGGTCGAGCTGTCCGAGGAACGCCGGAAGAACCTGGCCGGCGTCGGCGGCCTCACCGTCGTCGACCCGGCAAGCGAGGACGTTGACGCCGTGGTCCGCTCGATGAGCGGTGGGCTCGGCGCGAACGTGGTCTTCGAATGCGCCGGCGCCGCCAAGGCCATGGATCTCGCGTTCTCCGTGACCCGCAAGCGCGGCCGCATCGTCATCATCGGCCTGCACCAGCGGCCGTACTCGATGAACGCGTTGCTCGCCCTGTCCAAGGAGCTGACCATCCAGGGCCACAGCGGCTACTCGCGGTCGGCGTTCTCGTCGGTCATCGAGTGGATGAGCCGGGGGCTGCTGCCCGTCAGCCAATGGGTGACCCGCACCAGCTTCGACCGGATCGTCGAGGACGCGTTCGAGCCGTCGCACCGCGGGCAACTCGTCAAGGCGGTGATCGAAATCCCGCAGCCGGCCGCCAGCGCGTGATCAGTCAGCGGGCACGGTGAACTCGCCGGTGGGGAGCACGGGGGCACGGCGGTGCGTCAGCACGTCCGCGCGCGCGGACATGGCATCACCGACGAAGCCCTGCGACCTCAGGTAGAACTCGCCCGATGCCGCCTGGTCGAAGAACACCCGCGCCGCATCGACCGGGTCCATGGCCGCCGCCTTCACCTTGAGCATGGCGGACCGATGGTCCTCTGCCGCGGCGAGGTCGCCGTCCTCGACCGCGCCAGCAGATTCGAAGATGTTCGACGCGACCGCACCAGGCAGCACGGCTTGGACGTGGACATGGTCAGCGTGGCCCGCGAGTTCGACTTCCTGGTACAGGCACTCGGTGATCGCCAGCACGGCGTGCTTGCTCATGATGTACGGCGCCTGCAGCGGGCTGGCACTGACCCCGCCGATGGACGAGAGGTTCCACACCCAGGACTGGCCGGGTTCGGCCATCATGCGCGGCAGGAATGCCTTGATGCCGTGGAAAACGCCGTTGATGTTGACCTCGACCAGGCGCTGCCAGTTGGCGACGGGTGTGTCCCACAGATAACCGAACTGTTCCACCCCGGCGTTGTTGACCAACAGTCTTACTGGACCGGATTCGGCGGCAGTTCGCTCGGCTAGCTGTTCGAGCGCCGCCGGATCACGCACGTCGCACCAGACGTCAACGGCGCGAGCGCCCGCCGCCGTCAGTTCCTCGCGCAACTCCGCGACCGCCGCCGATTCGACATCGGCCAGCACCACGGCCATGCCCAGTTCGCGAGCGGCGTAGCGGGCCAAACCGGCGCCAATGCCCGCACCGGCGCCGGTGATCACCGCTACCCCACCGCCGAACAGCTCGTTCGCGGAACTCATCGTTCATCCTCCGTACGCTCGGCGACGATCTCGCGGATCGCCCGTACCACCGGCTCGAATGTCCTTTCCGGACTGACGATCGCCGGGGTGTCCATGTTGTTGTGGCAGATCGCGACAGCGATCCGGTCGCGCAGGTCGGCCCAGGCGATCGAGCCACCAGCACCGGGGCTGTAGACGATTTCCCGGTGGTCGCCCACGAGCGGGTCGGACGCGTCCGGTTCACCGCCGAGCCAGAACCCGTTCGCGCCGAACCACACCGGGATGGTGAGCACCTTGTCGGGGTCGTGTGCACCCTCTCGTGGCCGGGTGAAGGTGGCCACCCGGTCGCGGGACAGCAGCCGGACTCCGTCTAGTTCACCGCCCTCGGCGAGCATCGCGAAGATCCGTGCCACGGATCCAGCGGTGGCGATCGCGCCGGCACCGGGGTCGACGGCTTGCTGCACGGTCCGCAGGTTGTGCGCAGTGGAACCGGGGAAGACCGCCGGCGGGCTGATGTTGTGTTCGTCGACCATGGAGAACTCGTTGCCACCAGAGAGCTTCGCCACCCGGGGAAGGTCGGCGTCCGGCACGCCCAGGTGGAAATCGGTGACGCCCAGGGGCTCGCAGATCTCCTCGCGAACGAAGGCGTCGAACGAACGCTGAGCCGGATCGGTGCGACGCACCACCTCGCCGACGATCCAGCCCCACACGAGAATGTGGTATGCGCTGGCGGTTCCGGGTTCGTAGAGGGGCGTGAACTCGGCGATCCGCTCGGTCATCCATTCCCAGTCGGCCATCAGTTCCGGCGTGACGCCCTCAGGCATCTGCGGAATACCTGCCCGGTGCGACAGGGCTTGCTCGATCGTGACGGTGTCTTTCCCGTCGGCGGCGAACTCCGGCCAGTACCGCGCGATCGGCGCTCGCAGATCGACCAGGCCGCGCTCGGCCTGCAAATGCACGGCGGTCGCGGTGACGCCCTTGGTCACGGAGAACACCGGGAAGAGCGTGCGGTCGTCCACCGGCGTACCGCTCTCGGCGTCCGCGACACCGGCGACCGCGTCGACGATCAGTTCGCCGCGGTGGTAGGCGGCGACCGAGATGCCGGTCTCCCCCAGTTCCACGGCACGCTCCAGCGCGTTGCGAATACGGGGATCGGCGATCATCAACTCTCCCTGTTGGTGGGTGGTGTCCGGTCAGTGACCACTTCGGACGGTCAGATGGTGACCTCGCGCCGGGCGAGGAGCCAGCGATCACCGTTGCGCCGCAACACATCGCGGTACGCTCCTGTTGTCAGGATCGCGGCCGGGTCGCCGCTCGACACCAGCAGGAAGTAGGAGTGCGCGGTGGC
The DNA here is from genome assembly GCF_009429145.1 of Amycolatopsis sp. YIM 10. Classification (GTDB taxonomy): domain Bacteria; phylum Actinomycetota; class Actinomycetes; order Mycobacteriales; family Pseudonocardiaceae; genus Amycolatopsis. Next base: position 7,775,131 of record NZ_CP045480.1, read on the forward strand.
GTGGTCGCCCTCGGCGTACACCTCCTGGTTGGTGATCACGTGGCGGTTCCCCGAGTCGGGTCCGGCATGCCCCAGCTGGCGCATCGAATCGAGCCCGGAAAGCACCTCGTCGCGGCCGCACCAAGTCACCCCGGTCATCGACCACTCGATGTCCTCGGCGCACAGAACACCGATCTGCTCGATCGTGCCCTCGTCGGCGAGGCGGGCGAAGGCATTCAGGACGTTGCTGATTTCCACGTGCGGTTCTCCTGCGTCACAGGTACTGGACGAGCTCCAGCAGTTGACCTTCGATGTCCTCGACCTTGGCGACGCGCATGGCCGCCTCGGGAATGGACTTGGGTTCCGTCAGCACGGCTCCACCCGCGGCTTCCACGGCGCGCACGGCTTGGTCCAGGTCCGCCACGGCAAACCCGAGCACTGCCCCGCCGGACGGCGGTTGCACGCGGTAGGGATAGTGGAGCAACAGCAAGGAGGGGTCGTCGCCCAGCACGACCTCTTCGAAAGCACCGTCTCCCTCCCCGCCGGAGAACCGGTGCTTCACCACCAGGCCGAGCGCGGTGGCGTAGAAGGCCGCTTGGGCATCGAGATTCCGGACCATGATCTTGGTGAAGACGAAGCGTGCTGACACCCCCGCAGTACAGCGCCTCCGCACCGGCTCCGGACGCGAGTAGTCCAGTGAGCGGGAGAGCGAATGGATCACCGCGGCGAAGTCACCCGGAGTTTCCGGTCAGGAACCGGGAGAAACGTGCCGCCGTTCCCGCGTCTAGCAGCTCGACGAGATGGCCGAGCGGGTCGCGGTGGTACGTCGCGCCAACCGGAAACTTCCCGTCTCGTATCCCGCCCATCACCAATGGCGCGCCCGTCTCGGCCATTCGCCGCGCGGCCCCTGGCACGTCGTCGACGACAAACCCGAGATGGTGCAGTCCCGGCACAACGCGCCACAGGTCGTTTCCGGGCACGGCCGCGACCAGTTCCAGATGGGGTGGCCCTTCGACGGACAACGCGATCTGCGTGACCGGCTGCACATCACGGCCTTCGATGCGGCATGGGTACACGCCCGCGGGGAAGATCCGGACCTCCATTCCCAGCCGTTCACGCGCGTCCTCCACCGCGGCCTCGAGATCCGGCACCACCACGCCGACGTGGTGCAGGTCTGTCAGGGGGTACTCGGCCGTCATCCCAGCTCCGCCGACAACGCGTCGATCAACGAGGCGACCTCGGCGAAGTCCGCGGCGCCGAAGTCCACATAGTTCAGTCCCAACCCCACTCTCCGTTCGTGCAACTGCGCCACGCACTCCTCCACCGTCCCGACGAGCAAGCCCGTCGAGGCCCGCCCGACCTCCCTGGAGACCCCGTAACGGGAACAAACCTCCGCAAGCGCGGCATCGGTGTGCCGAGGCGCCTCCACCACGCGGCACGTCCACGTGATCGCGAGGCAGTCGATCGAGTCCGGGTCACGACCGGCGTTCTCCGCCGCCTCACGCACCCAGCCGACTTTCTCCTCCATCCGGGCGGGCAGCATGTCTTCGATGACGGACGCGTCGTACGCCACGCCGGAGCGCAGGTTCGAATGGATTCCCGCGATGCCCGCGTACTGCCCGGCGAGTTGGAGCATTCTCCGGCCACCACCGCCGATCACCAGCGGAGGATGAGGACGCTGCACCGGGCGGGGCGTTCCCGAGATACCGGAAACCTGGTAGTGCAGCCCGGCGTGCGCCACTGGTTCGCCGGAGAACAAATCGGTGAGCACCTTGAGCGACTCTTCGAGCCGGTCGACGCGCACCCCAGCCCCGTCGAACGGCAGTCCGGCCGCCGCGTACTCCGCCGCGAGGAAGCCCGCGCCCAAACCGAGGTCCAACCGCCCACCGGACAGCACGTCCACCGTCGCGCCGGCCTTGTGCGTGAGCACCGGGTGCCGGTAGTCGTTGCAGAACACCAGCGCCATCAGGCGCAAGCGGTGCGTGACCGTGGCCAGCGCGCCCAGCGCGGCCACCGGATCCTGGTGCCCCGTCAGGAAGTGGTCGGACACCGAGATCGCGGTGAGCCCGCTGGCGTCCATCGCCCGCATTCGTTCACGCCAACCGGCGACGTCCTGGCCGATGGGCGGCGCGTAGAGCGCCGTCTTGATCCGCGGCGCCTTCAGGGCCGGCTCCGGTAACGCAGGGGGACGACCTCCGGCCCGGCGATCACCCCGCCCGGCTTCAGCTCGATCGGACCGTCGATCGAAACGTCGCGCAGGCGCTGGGTGAGCAGGGTCAGCGCCTCCTCCATCTCGGCCTTGGCCACCGCGAAGCCGAGGCAGTAGTGCGCGCCGTAGCCGAACCCGATGTCGAACAGCGGCTCCGTGCGATGCAGGTCGAGCCGGTCGGGGCCGGGGAACACCGCGGGATCGCGCCCGGCGGCGGCGAGGTTGAGCGTGATCAGGTCGCCCTTGCGGAACTGCCGTGACTCGATCGTCAGATCCTCGCCGACCACCTTCACCTGACGGGGCGTGGCCGGGTGTAGTCGCATCGCCTCGTTGACCGCGGCAGGCACCAGCCCCGGGCGGTCCCGCAAGGTCTCCCACTCGCCCGCCGCGACGACCGCGCGCACGCACGAGGCCAGCTGGTAGCGCGTGGTGTCGTGACCAGCCAGCAGCACACCGGCGATGTTCCACACCAGCTCGGCTTCCGAAATCCGATCCGTCGATTCCCGTGCTTCGATGAGGTCGCTGATGAAGTCGGCCTCCGGCTTCCTCCGCCGCTGGGCGACGATTCGCTCGGAGTAGTCGCGAACGGTCTCCAGCGCCCGCTCGAGCCGCGGCACGCCGGGCCAGAACGGCTCCTGGCCCAGCAGCCGCAATTCCACCGTCGCCTGGTCGAATTCGGGCACGTCCTCGCGCGGGATTCCGATGAACCGGGAGATGACCTGGATCGAGAGGTGGTGGCTGAAGTCCGCGACGATGTCGCAGTGGTCTCGGGTGAGCAGGTCGTCGATCAGCTCGTCGGCCAGTTCCCGGATGAACTGTCTGGACTCGGCGATGCGGTTCGCCCGGAAGCCGCGAACCATGATCGGGCGCAACCGGTCGTGAACCTCGGCCCAGGTGAGGTTGAGGTTGCCGTCGACGAGATAGTCCATGATCGGGCCGCCATCGAGGCCCTTGTCGAGGAAGACCTGCGGAGTCCGCGGGGTGATCCGGCTGTCGCGAAACAACTCGCGGGCGGTGTCGTAGGAGAAGACCTCGGTGCCTGACCGGCCGGCGGCCATCCGCAGCCTGCTCTGACCGGTACCCAGCGCACCGTTCGGGTCGTCCAGGAACTGCGTGGTGTGCGTGTCGAGGTAGGGAAGTTCGTGGTGCGGAACAACGGCGGTCATCGCACTCTCCATTTTCGCCTCGACGTTCCTCGGCCCTGACCGTCATCGTCGGCAACCCGTGACGCACCAGGAAACCGTGCTCCCACTCACCGGGACCTACGCCGTCTGGCCACCGTCGATCACGAATTCCTGTCCGGTGCAGTAGCTGCTCGCGTCGCTCGCCAGGAAGGCGACCAGGGCGGACACCTCGGCAGGCGCGCCGGGCCGCGCGATCGGGATGTGCTGGACCGCGCCGCCTCCCGCGCGCGTCTCCTCGCTGATCATGGCGGTGTCGATGGCGCCGGGACAGACGCAGTTGACCCGGATACCGCGTGGACCGAGCTCTTTGGCCGCGGACCGGCTGGCACCACGCAGGCCCCACTTGGACGCGCTGTAGCCCAGCCCGCCGGCGTAACCGGACAACGCCGCGGTCGACGCGATGTTGATGATCGAGCCACCGCTCGGCATCACCGGGACCACGGTGCGCATCCCGATCACCGGCCCGACGAGGTTGACCTGGAACAGGTTCATCAACTCCGCTGCCACCAAGGTTTCCAGCGATCCGGTCCGGGCAACGCCCGCGTTGTTCACGAGCACGTCGATACGGCCGAACCGCGCGGCGGCTTCTTCGACCGCGCTCGCCCAAGCCGTCTCGTCGGTCACATCCAGCGGCAGGGCCAAGAACTCACCGCCGAGTTCATCGGTGACCGGCTGGGCCACATCGGTCAGCACCACCCGCGCGCCCAACCCGGCCAGCATCCGGGCGTGTGCGGCGCCCTGCCCCTGCGCCGCACCGGTGATGAACACAACCTTCTCGCGCAGGTCAACCAGCAAGTCGGACATCTTCCGCCTCTCGGTCTCCACAGGACGGCCAAAAGGACAGAGTCCCGCCGACCGGCGACCGTACCTACTCCCAGTCCCGCTGAGCGCGACAATTGGTTGCGCGCGCAACCACGGCACCGTACTGTCCTCGCAAGTTTGGTTGCGCGCGCCACCTCAGCCGAGACAACGGAGTCACGCATGACAACTGACCCGATCGGCGCCCCTTCTTCCGCGGGTGCCGACGAACCGGTGACACAAGTCGCGACCACCGAACCGGGCCACGGCTCGACGGAGCCCGAACTCAAGCCCGTCGGCGCTTGGTTCATGGTCGTCTACACGCTGACCAACTTCGGCATGTCCCTCGTGGTCCTCATGCCGATCCTCTTCAGCCTGGCCTACAAGGTCCAGGTCGTCGCGCCGGCTTCGAAGGAGAGCGACCTCGGGCTGGTCATCGGCGTCGCAGCAGCCGTATCGATCGTCGCCGGGCCGATCATCGGGTCGTTGAGCGACCGGACCCGCCTGGCGTGGGGACGACGCCGGCCATACCTGCTGCTGGGCATCGGGGTCAACGCCGCCGGCTCCCTGCTGATCGCCGCCGCGTCGTCGGTTCCGGCGATCCTGGTCGGCTGGGTGGTCGCGACCATCGGCTTGACTTTCGCCGCGACGGCGGTGAACCCCGTGATCGCGGAGTGGGTGCCCGAGGCGCAGCGAGGCAAGCTCGGCGCGTTCGCCGGTGTTGCCGCGCAACTGGCCGGCGTGGCGGCCAGCCTGATCGGGAGCCTGCTCCTCGACCACCAGGTGTTGCTGTTCCTGCTCCCCGTGCTGGTCCTCGCGGTGATGTCGGTGTTCTTCCTGTTCACCGTTCCCGACCGGCCAGCCCAGCGCGCCACGTCGGCGTCAGTGGTCCGGTTCGTCAAGGACCTCGCTTTCAATCCGTTCGAGCACCGGGACTTCTCGCTCGTGCTCATCGGGAAGTTCCTGCTGACGCTCGGGATCAACTTCTTCACCACCTACCAGCTCTACTTCCTGCTGGACCGCTTGAAACTGGCCCCTGCGGACGCGGGACAGAAACTCGCGCTCCTCGGCGGGATCGGCGTGCTGACCGGCACGGCATCCGCCATCGTCAGCGGAATGATCTCCGACCGGATCAGGCGGCGGAAGCCGTTCATCTACGGAGCCGCCGCGGCGATGGCCGGTGGTCTGGTCGTCGCGGCCATGGCGACCGATCTGGTGGTCTACAGCGTGGGCGCGATCCTGCTGACGCTCGGTGTCGGCATCTTCGGCACGCTGGATCTGGCACTGGTGAGCGACGTCATGCCGGATCGGGGAAACCAGGCAGGCAAGTACATGAGCATCTACTACAACATCGCCAGCAACCCGGCGGGCGCGATCGCCCCGATCGTCGCGCCGCTCGTGCTGGCGATCGGCGGTGGCGGCAACTACGCCGCGCTGTTCCTCGCAGCCGCGGTTCTGGCCATCGCCGCGGGCGTGGCGGCGTGGCGGATCCGCGGCGTCCGGTGAACGCGGGCCCATCGAAGCCGCGGTCTCCACAGAGAAGGGCGAAATGACAGCACCCATCATCGCCGGGTTCCACCCCGATCCGAGCATCTGCCGTGCTGGAGGCGCGTACTACATCGCCAACTCCAGCTTCGAATACGCGCCCGGCGTACCGATCCACCGCAGCACCGACCTGGTGAACTGGACGCTCGTGGGCAACGCGCTGCGGTGTCCCGGGCAGCTGGACCTGCGTGCCGCCCCGCCGAGCACGGGGGTGTACGCCCCGACGCTGCGGTACCACGCGGAGAAATTCTGGCTGGTGACGACGAACGTGCTCGAAACGCACCGCGGTCAGCTGATCGTCACGGCCGGCGATCCGGCGGGACCGTGGTCGGATCCGGTCCACGTGGACGGCGCCATCGGGATCGATCCGGACCTCACCTGGGACGAGGACGGTGTTTGCCACCTCACCTGGGCGTCGAACCTACCTGGCATAGCCGGCATGCCGATCGATCCCACCTCCGGCGCGGCACTCGGCCGGCCGCGGCTTTTGTGGCAGGGCACGGGGCTGGCCTACCCGGAGGCACCGCATCTGTACCGGCGGGACGGCTGGTGGTACCTGATGCTCGCGGAGGGCGGGACCGAACGGGGCCACACCGTCACCATCGCGCGTTCCCGTTCGCTCACCGGGCCCTACGAGGCTGCCCCGGCGAACCCGATCCTCACCCATCGCAGCACCACACATCCCGTGCAGAACACCGGTCACGCCGATCTCGTGGAGCTGGCCGACGGTTCGTGGGCCATGGTCTACCTCGGTGTACGGCCCGGCGGTCGCACTCCGATGTTCCACGTCAACGGCCGCGAAACCTTTCTCGCGGGGGTGACGTGGGTCGACGGCTGGCCAGTGGTCGACGAGGAACGCTTCAGCCCGGTGCCGCCGGATCACTCGTTCGTCGACGAATTCGCCTCCCCCGAACTCGACGACCGCTGGGTGTCACCGAACGTTTTCCCGGCTACGTTCACCCGGACGGAAGGTGGCCGTCTCGTGCTGACCGCTCCGGCAGATGGCGAGCCGAAACCCGTGCTTTCGGCACGTGCGCGTGACCGGGAATGGACCGCCGAGGCCCGCCTCGACACCACCGCCGGCTGCGGGCGGTTCCTCGTCCGGATCGACGAGTCGCACTGGTACGGACTCACCGCCGACACGGAGACGATCACCGCCACCGTGGTCATCGGTCCCGCGCGCACAACCGTCACCGAGGTGCCGTCACCGACCCGTGGGCAGGCGACTCTGCGCATCTCGGCCCGGGAGCCCACACCGGTCCCGCCCATGCCCGTTCACGAACCCGATGTCATCGAGCTGGCCGTCGTCGGCGACGACGGGTCGGCGACGGTCATCGGGAGCTTCGACGGCCGCTACCTGTCCACCGAGGTGGCCGGAGGATTCACCGGTCGCACCTTCGGCGTCGAGCCCGTCACCGGCGAAGTCGCCGTCCACCAGATCTCCTACCGTTCCCTTGGTTGAAAGGAAATTCGTGGATCACCCTTGGCACGCCACCTTCATCGCGCCCCCGGCGTCCGACGGCGCGGCGCCTTACTTCCGGCGCGAGTTCGACGCCGCGGAGTGCAGGCGGGCGACGCTGCACGTCACCGGACTCGGCATCGTCGAGCCCTACCTCAACGGCGTTCGTGTGGGTGACGAGGTGCTCGTCCCGGGCTGGACCTCTTACCGCCACCGCCTGCACGTGAGCCGTCACGACGTCACCGAGCTGGTCCGCGCGGGCGCGAACGCGGTCGGCGCGATCGTCGGTGACGGCTGGGCCGTGGGACGAATCGGGTACGAGGGCAAGCGCCATCACTACGCCGACCGTCCGGCGCTCTTCCTCCAGCTCGAACTCGACTACCGAGATCGCGTCGAAATCGTCAGCACCGCGGAAGGTTTCCGCTGTGGAACCGGCGCGGTGCTCCAAGGTGATCTACTCGACGGCGAGACCTACGACGCGCGGCTCGAGCCCGAGGGCTGGAACCTGCCCGGGTTCGACGACCGCGCTTGGGCGCCGGCCGCGCGATTCGACTGGGCTCTCGACGCGCTCGTCTCCACCGGCGCGCCACCGATCCGCCGGATCGAAGAACTCGCCCCGGTCTCGGTCACCACCAGCCCTTCCGCGAAGACGATCGTCGACTTCGGACAGAACATCGCCGGCTGGACCCGGATCACCACCTCCGGCCCAGCCGGAGCAACGATCACGCTGCGGCACGCGGAAGTCCTCACCGGCGGTGAGCTGGACACGGCAACGCTGCGCACCGCCGCCGCGACCGACCGGTACACCTGCCGTGGCGACGGCTCGGAGATCTGGGAGCCCCGATTCACCTTCCACGGTTTCCGCTACGCCGAAGTCGACGGGCCGTTCGACGAGATCCGGGCCGTGGTCGTGCACAGCGACATGACGCGCACCGGCTGGTTCGACTCCTCGCACGAGCTGCTCAACCGCCTGCACGCCAACGTGGTCTGGTCGATGCGCGGCAACTTCGTGGGGATCCCGACGGACTGCCCGCAACGGGACGAACGACTCGGCTGGACCGGCGACATCAACGCGTTCGGCCCCACCGCCGCGTTCCTGTACGACGCGCGAGGCGTACTCGGCTCCTGGCTCGCGGACCTGGCCGCCGAGCAACGAGACAAGGGCTACGTGCCGATGGTGGTGCCGGACGTGCTGTCCACCCCGTCACCACCCACGGCGTTGTGGAGCGACACCGCGGTCAGCCTGCCTTGGGCCCTCTACCAGGAGTACGGCGACGAGGAGATCCTGCGCAGCCAGTACGAATCCATGGCGTCCTTCGTACGAGACGTCGAGGGGCGCCTCGACGAGCGTGGCCTGTGGAGCAGTGGTTACCAGTTCGGCGACTGGCTCGCCCCCGACGCACCGGACGACGACGCCGGGGGCAGCAAGACCGACCGGTACCTTGTCGCCTCGGCGTTCCTGTGCCGGGTAACCGCCGAAATGGCAGGCACCGCGGCGGTGCTCGGCAAGGACGAGGACGCCCGTCACTTCACCGCGCTCGCCGAACGGGTGCGGGCGGCGTTCCGCCGTGAGTACGTCACGGCGGCCGGCCGGATCGTCAGTGAAACCGTCACCGCATACGCGCTGGCGATCTGCTTCGGCACCCTCGCCCCCGATCAGGAAGCCCACGCCGGTCACCAGCTCACGCGGCTGGTCACCAAGGCTGGCTACCGGATCTCCACCGGATTCGCCGGTACCCCGTACGTTTGCGAGGCGCTGAGCCGCACCGACCACCTCGACGAGGCCTATCAGGTGCTCCTGGAAACCGGCTGCCCGTCCTTCCTCTACCCCGTCACCATGGGTGCCACCACGATCTGGGAACGCTGGGACGCCATCCGCCCGGACGGCACCCTCCACCCGTCCGGGCTTGGCTCCCACAACCACTACGCGCTGGGAGCGGTCGCGAACTGGCTCCACCGCGTCGTCGGCGGCCTCACCCCCGTCGAGCCCGGCTACCGCACCATGCGCATCGCTCCCCGTCCGGGCGGGGATCTCACCCATGCGACGCTCGCCCACGACACGGTCCACGGCCGGGTCACGATCGCCTGGCGCGTCCTGGACGGTCGTCTGCGCCTGGACGTCACGATTCCCGAGGACACCTCGGCGACGGTCATGCTGCCGCTGCACCCAGACGGACTGTCCGAGGAGATCCGCGGGGGCGAGCACACCTGGGAGTACGGCCTGCCCCAGCCACTGCGGCGCGCGTACACCATGGACACTCCACTTCAGACAATCGCAGCCGACCCGAAGGCTTGGCGCGCGGTCACCACCGTGTTCGGCAAGCACTTCCCCGGCATCCCGATCGACGGCAGCGCCCCGGGTGTCTCGCTCAACACCGTGCTCGAGTACTTCCCGGAAATGCCGACCGGCCTGAAGGCCGACCTCGTCGCCGCCATCGGCGTGGACGAAGACAGCCGAGGCCGCGAATCCGCACCGTCCGGTGGCTGATGTGCTTTCATGGGGAGGTCAGGCTGCTCCGCACCCCACCACCGTTCTCGTGCTGGCCTCGGCCGGCTTCCTCGGTCTGGGCGCACAATCCACCCACTTCGGAATGGCTGCTTCCGTACTCGCCGCGACCGGTTCTCCCGCTCACTGGAACGCGCGCCGCCAGACGCGTCGGTGGGCTGGTGTACTACGAGCGTCTCACCGCGGGTGACCAGATTACGGGCCCGGACCGTGCTGACCGATGTGAACAGAACACCAGCTGCCGAGAGGACACCACATGCAGCGATTCGCCGGACGCACCGCGCTCGTCACGGGTGGCGGCTCGGGCATCGGACAGGCCACCGTCCTGCGTCTGCTCGCCGAAGGCGCGACCGTCGGCGCAGCCGACGTTTCGGCCGAGGGCTTGGAGAAAACGACCGCACTGGCCACCGAGACGGGCACGGGCGGCCGGCTGTCCACCGCCGTCCTGGACGTCGCCGACGAACAGGCCGTGCGGAACACCGTGGACCTCGCTGTGCGCGGCCTCGGTCATCTCGATGTGCTGGTCAACGCCGCCGGGATACTGCGCGGCGCGCACACCCACGACTGCTCACTGGAGCTGTGGAACCAGGTGATCGCGGTCAATCTCACCGGCACTTTCCTGGTGACCCGAGCCGCCTTGCCGGCGCTGCTGGCGACCGGGCGCGGGGTGGTGGTCAACTTCAGCTCCACCTCGGCCGAGTTCGGGCATCCGTTCATGGCCGCCTACTCGGCGAGCAAGGGCGGCATCCAATCCTTCACGCACAGCATCGCGCAGGAATACTCCAAACAGGGCCTCCGCGCGGTTTCGGTCGCACCGGGTGGCATCAGCAGTGGAATCACCAACGGAATCGGCACGCTCGTGCCCTCCGACATCGACTGGTCCCTGCTGAGCAAGATGTCCCCGGCGATCGGCGAGGGCCTGGGCTCCCCGGCCGCGGTCGCCGGTGTGGTCGCGATGCTCGCTTCCGACGACGGCGCGTTCATCACCGGCACCGAGATCCGCATCGACGGCGGCGCCCACCAGTAAGGGCGTATTCAGCCGTCGACCGTGACTCCGAGTGCCAGCGCGAAAGCGTGCGAGAGCTGCAACAACTGAACTTTGTTGATCCGCACGCCCTTCAACGAGTCGAAACCACTGCGGATATCGATCTCGGACGCACCCCGGAAGTCCACGTTTTCCGCCTTCACTCCGTCAAAGTGAAGTGCATCGATCCTCGAACCGGGAAAGGCCACGTTGGTCAATTCGGCTTCGCCGAAATCGACATCCTGGAGGACGCAGTTGGTGAAGGTGACGTCACGGAGATCGGCATTGCGCAGGTTGGTACCCACCAGCTTGCAACCGAAAAAGTCAGCTCGCCTCATGGTCGAGTCGAACAACGCGGTGCCGGCCAGTACCGTCGTCCCGAACTCGGCGTCCAGCCAGGTCGTCTGCGCGAAGTCCGTTCCGTTCATCCGGCAGTTGTCGAGCCAGACGTCGTTGAACCGGCCGTGCCGCAGCTGGGCGTTGCCGAAATCCACGCCGGTGAACGCGGACTCGGTGAATCGCGCGTTCCCGGCTCGAACACCGTCGAACGAAACCTCCTCGAACAACACGACGTCGAACTGGTCTCCCTGCCTGAGGGTGCCGTCTTCGGCTTGCAGATGGGACGCGTAGGGCAGGTCGGTCATACTGCGGGGTTCTGGCACTGTTCGCCTCAATCGGTTCCGGTCGTTCGATTACCTGGTGCGAGACAGCTCGATGAGCTGGTCCAGCCGCTCGGACGGTAGCGAGCCAGGCAGGAATCCGGCGAACTGGTAGAGGGGCATCCCGCGCGCCATCTTCATCCCGTCTTCAGCCTGCTCGCTCTGGTCGGGTTGCGGTGCGCCCATGGCCGCGGCGAGCAGCTCCGTGAACCGCGGCCCGACGACAGGGTGGTCGAACCAATCACCCACGGTGGACCGCATCGTGAGCTCCTTGGCAAGAAGCTCACCGTCGAGCGTCAGCGCTTGCTCGGCAACGATCGACGCGGCGTTCTCACCGATCTGGATCACGTACTCGCCGGGCGCCACCACCCAGCGGCCGGCTTCGATGTCCCAGTAGGCGAAGGCGCGGCGATCGAGCTCGATGGTCAGCGTCCGCGATTCGCCTGCCGCCAGCTCGACCTTCTCGAACGCCCTGAGCTCACGCACCGGCCGGCGCACCGGCCCGGCCGAGGTCGCTACGTACACCTGCACGACGTGCTTGCCGGCCCTCGGCCCGGTGTTGGTGACGGTGACCGACAGCCGCGCGGTGTCCGGCCCGGTCGCGGTGACGGCCAGGCCGGTGGTGGTGAAGGTGGTGTAGCTCAGGCCGTGCCCGAACGGGTAGCGCACCTCCTGCTCGGCGGTCAGGTAGTGGCGATAGCCGACCATGACGCCTTCGCCGTAGCGCACGTGCCCCTGTTCTCCCGGGAAGTTCAGGTACGCGGGGGTGTCCGCCAGGCGCAGCGGGATGGTCTCCGCCAGGTGCCCGGACGGGTTCACCACCCCGTAGAGCAGGTCGGCCAGCGCCGGGCCACCGGCCTGGCCGAGCAGCCAGCCCTCCAGGATCGCGTCGACGTGGTCGTGCCAGCCCTCCAGTGAAACCACGCCCCCGTTGGACAGCACCACCACCGTGCGCGCGGCCGTCGCGGCCACCGCGTCGATCAGCGCCACCTGGTCGGCGGGAAGGTCGATGTCGTCGCGGTCGAAGCCTTCGGACTCGCGCACGATGCCCGCGAACACCAGCGCCACGTCGGCGTCGGCCGCCGCCTCGACGGCGTCCGCCCTCAGCTGGCCGGGGTCTCCGCTGCCATCGCGGTGGAAGCCGGGCGCGTAGACCACGGTCTGCCCGCGAGCCGCGGCGTGCTCGCGGATGGTGTCCAGCGCGGTGCCGACCCGGGTCGGGTTGATGTGCGAGCTTCCTCCTCCCTGGTAGGACGGGGCGACAGCGAACTCACCGACAACCGCGACACGGGAGACGTGCTCGATCGGCAGGACCGCGTTCTTGTTGCGCAGCAGCACCGCGCATTCGGCGGCCACAAGCCTGGCCAGGTCGTGCCCCGACTCGATGTCTTCGGGTTCCAGCTGCGGATCGGGCGGGCCAGTCACCCGCGCGAACCGGCTGAGGTCCGCCACCCGGCGGACGGCGTCGTCGACCACCGCCTCCGCGAGCCGCCCCGACCGCACGGCGTCGATCACCTCCTTGGCGCCGGACTGCGTGCCCGGCATCTCGAGGTCGGTACCCGCGGCGAGCGCGGCGACCCGGTCACCGACCGCGCCCCAGTCCGACACGACAGCGCCGCTGAAACCCCATTCCTCGCGCAGCACCCGGGTGAGCAGCCAGTGGTTCTCCGCGGCGTAGACACCGTTGATCTTGTTGTAGGAGCACATCACGGTGGCCGGCGAGGATTCCGTGACCACCCGCTCGAAGGCAGCCAGGTAGATCTCGCGCAATGTCCGCTCGTCGACGTCCGCACTGATCCGCATCCGCTCGGTCTCCTGGTTGTTGACCGCGAAGTGCTTCACCGACGCTCCGACGCCCTCGGCCTGCAGGGCGCGCACGTACGCCGCGCCCAGCACACCTGAGAGGTACGGGTCTTCGGAGTAGTACTCGAAGTTGCGTCCGCACAACGGCGTGCGCTTGATGTTCACGCCGGGTCCGAGCACGACGTCGGCGCCGAGCGCGCGGCCTTCCCGCGCGACCGCGGCGGCCACTGTCGCGGCCACTTCCCGGTCCCAGCTCGAACCGACCGCGACCGCGGGCGGGAAACAGGTGGCCGGCAGGCTCTCGTTGAGCCCCAGGTGGTCGCTGGTATCGGCTTGGCGGCGAACGCCGTGCGGGCCGTCGCTGAGCACGACCGGCACGACGCCCGCTTCCGGTGCGGCCGCTGTTGACCAGAAGTCAGCGCCCGTCAGCAATGCGGCCTTGCGCTCCAGCGAAAGCTCCGCGGGATCAAGCTGGGGCATTTGTTTCCTCCTGAATGGATCGTGCCCTGGGGAGGACGAGTTCCGGCACCGTGAGGGTCGTGCTCGCTCGGATGTCGTCGCTGGCCAAGCCCAGCAGCAGGGTGAGGTCGCCCTCTTCGACGCCCCGGCGCCCGTCCGGCCAGGTGTAGGCCAGCCGTTCCACCGGCACGGTGAAGCCGATGTCCGCGGCGGCTCCCGGGTCGAGTTCGACACGGGCGAAGTCGAGCAACTGGCGGACGGGGCGGACAACGGACGCCACCTCGTCACGGCCGTAGAGCTGCACCACCGCGGTGCCCTGGCGCTCCCCCGTGTTGGTCACCTGTCCGGTCACCACGATCGAGTCGCCCGACACCTCCGCGCTGCCCAGGCTGACCTCGAATTCGGTCCACGTCAGGCCGTGGCCGAACGCGTACAGCGGCGAGTTGTCGTCGAGGTCGGTGTACAGCGGGCGGTTGCCCTTGTGGGCGGTGTAACCACTGCCGATGGGATGGCCATGGTGCAGCGGCACCTGCCCGAGGTGCCGGGGAAAACTGGACGGCAGCCGCCCACCCGGATCGGCCCGGCCGAAGAGTACGTCCGCGATGGCGGCACCGGCGACATCACCGAGCAGCGGCGCCAGTACCACCGCGGCTGAGGCGTCGTGAACGGCCTGGAGCAGCAAGGGGCGGCCGCTCACCACCACGGTGACCACACGCTTGCCGTGCCGCGCCAGTGCCGACACCAACTGCTCCTGGTTGCCGGGCAGGCGGGGATCGGCGCTGGTGCGCCCCTCGCCGGCGGTGTGGTTGCCCACCCAGCCGGTTCGCTCACCCACGACGGCGATGACGACGTCCGCGCCGGCCACCGCACCGGCCAGTGCTGCCTCGTCGAGATCGGCGGCCGGCTCGATGCTGCCGAAGGCGTGGTACTCGACCGTGGGAACGAGCGACCGCAGCGCTGCCAGGACACTCACCGCGTCCGGATGCAGTTTCCGGGTCGATTCCTCGAAAGCCGGCTCCGTGCCGGGCAAGCGGGTTTGGAACAGGTCCGTGAACACCTCCGCCGACGCCTCGACGCCAGAGACAGCCCCGGCCAAGATCTGGCGGATGGCGATCGGCAGTTCCCGGTTGGCCACGTCGCTGTAGGCCCCGAAGTGGATGCGCACCTCGTCGGCGGCCGGTCCGACGACCGCGATCCGCCCGGCCGCGGCGGCGGCCAAGGGCAGCACACCGTCGTTGGCCAGCAAGGTGATGCTTTTTGTCGCGATCTCGCGGGCCAGCCCCCGCGTGGCGGCTTTGCCGACCGGCTCCGGCCGTGCGGACGAGGGAGCCGGGCCGATCTCCGGCACCAGCCCAAATCGGGCTTTCACCGCCAGCACGCGTTCCACCGCCCGGTCGATCACCGCTTCGCTGATGCGCCCGGCTTCCACCTCGTCGCGCAGTCCGGAGAACATCGGCGCGCTGGGCAGCTCGACGTCCAACCCCGCTTCCAGTGCCTGGACCGCCGCGGCACCCGGGGTCGCCGCGGTGTGCTGCCTGTTGTGCAGCATGGCAACCGAGTCGTAGTCGCTCACGGTGAGACCGTCGAACCCGAGCTCACCACGCAGCAGGTCGGTCAGCAGCCAGCGGTTCGCGGCCGCCGGGATGCCGTCCACCTCGTTGTAGGAGTTCATCATGACCGACAAGCCGGCCTCCCGGATGGCGCGGCGGAAGGGCTCGGCGTAGACGTCGGTGAGTTCCCGCCTGCCCAGCTGGGTCGCGGCCTGGTTGAGCCCGCCGAGCGAATGCCCGTACCCCAGGAAATGCTTACCGGTGGCGAGCACTCCGGCTTCGTGCATACCGCTGATGAACCCGACGCCCATCCGCGAGACCAGTTCGGCGTCTTCCCCGTACGTCTCGTGGATCCGGCCCCATCGCAGATCCCTGGCTAGATCGAGAACGGGCGAAAACATCAGGTGGAACCCCAGCGCGCGGGACTCCTGGGCGGCGATCTCCCCGATCCGGCGCGGAACCTGTGGGTCCCATGTCGCCGCCTGGCCCCACGGTGTCGTGAACTGGCTCCCCGCCTCGTGCACCAGACCGCTGACGGCTTCGCCGTGCACGAGAACACCGATGCCGAACGGACTGACGTCGCGAACGATCTCCTGGATTTGTCCGAGCTTTTCGCGCAGCTCAACCGGCTCCGTGGCGATCTGGTACGCCAAGGACAGGTGCCCGGCACCGTGCGGGCGCACCTCGGGGATCCGCGACAGGTCGACGACAGTTTCGCCGCGGGTGTAGGCCGCGACCGGATCGACGAGGTCGTAATAGCTCAGGCCGGTCAACTGGGCGACCTTCTGATCGAGATCCAGCTTCCCGACCAGTTTGCCGATGTCCGTCATGGTCAGGCTCCGTCTTTCCTCGCGGTTACCAGTACTTCGGTGCTCAGGCCGGTGTCGTCGAGCACCTTGACGCGGATCTCACCGGCACCTGTCGGCCGGACCACGGCGAGCGCGCGTCCGTCGAAAGTGGAATGGGTGTCACCGGTGAACGATTCGGTGTTCTTCGGGTTGCCGCTGCCGAGCCCCTGCAGCACGCCGGGGCCATCGATGGCCACTTCGATCCGGCGGTCGGTGCCGGTGTGCACGACACCGTCCGGGTCGACCAGGGCGATGTCCACAAAAACGAGGTCGTCCACACCGGCCGAGACGACCGGCCGGTCGGCGGTGGCGAGCAGGTGGACTTCATCGGAAGCCGTACACACCTCGCTGCGCCCCGTCTCGGCACCGTCGCGATAGGACACAGCCGTGATACGCCCCGGGGTGAACGGCACCTCGAACTCGGCGCGGTACCGGTGTTGCGCGCCGACCGGGCGCCGATCGAACGACTTCTCGTTCACCAGCAGTTCGACCTCGTCGGCATCGCTGTAGACCTCGACCACGAGCGGCCTTCCCTCGTGGCCGGGCCAGGTCCAGCTCGACAGGCAGTCGGTCCAGGCCCACGGTGAGGACACCACCTCGCGACCGGAGGACTCGGGGCGTCGGACCGCGAGATACGGCGCCGGCCGCAGGCCGAAGACGATCTCACGGTAGTACGAGGCGGGACGGCGCACCCCAGTGATGTCGATGTCGCCCACCCACGCGGTGAGCCACGGGTAGCCGCCCATGAAGCCGCCCGCCTCGCCGGCGTACTGCGGCCTGCCTACACCCACCTCACCGAGGTAGTCCCAGCCCGTCCAGGTGAAGTCACCGATGACGTGCGGGTGTTTCGTCACCAGGGCCCACAGGTGGTCGATGTGCGTGGGAAAGGTCTCCGAACCGATGATCACCCGGTTCGGGAACAGCTCGTGGTCGAGCTCGTAACGGCCGTCGAGGTAGTTCATTCCCGCGATGTCCAGTGTCGCGAACACCTCGGCCGTGCGTTCGGTGACGAGCTCGGAAGTGCCGATCTTGTTCAGCATCGCTCCCGCGTTGGCCATCACCGTGTTGACGCCCTCGCCGTCATCCGCGCCACCCCACCCCTGTCTCAACTCGGTCATCACCGCCAGCAGGGCGTTGACTCCGCTGGTCACGTACCTGGTGCCGTCCAGGGAACGCACGCGCTCGGCCAGCCGCCGAGCCCACACAGCGCCATGCGGTCCCCCGACTTCGGGGATCTCGTTCCCGATGGAGTAGGCGAACACGCTCGGGTGGTTCCAGTCCTTGCGCACCATCGCGTCGAGGTCGCGTTCCCACCAGTCCTCGAAGTCGAATGCGTAGTCGAAATCGCTTTTGCTCCGCGTCCACATGTCGAAGGCTTCGTCCATGACGAGCATGCCGGCGTGGTCGCAGGCATCGAGCATGGCGCGGCTCATCGGGTTGTGCGCGCTGCGGATCGCGTTGAACCCGGCCTGCTTCAGCAGTTCGACGCGACGCTGTTCGGCCCTGGTGATAGCGGCGGCACCGAGCACACCGTTGTCGTGGTGCACGCACGCGCCACGCAGCTCGACTACCTCGCCGTTGACTCGCAGTCCGCGTTCCGCGTCGAGTTGCAGGGCGCGGATGCCGAACGTGGTCTCGGCTTCGTCGACGACCTCACCGACCTCCCGCACCGTGACCGCCGCGCGGTACAGGTTCGGCGTGTCCGGGCTCCACAATTCCGGCCGAGCGACGATGATGCGCTGGCGGAGCACGGCGGACTCCCCCGGGACAACGCTCACCGGTGCGCCGTCGACCGCGACGACTCGGTTCCCGCCATCGAACAACGTCGTCTCGACCATGACCGTTCGCAGCCGGTTCGCTTCGTTCTCGATCGTCGTCGCCACGTGCACGACTGCCCGGTCGGCGTCGATGTCCGGCGTGGTGACCCGGACCCCGTCGAGCGCGACGTGCACGGGCTCCGCGACGATCAGGTGCACCGGCCGGTGGATTCCGGCTCCCGAGTACCAGCGCGAATCCCGGTGCGCGCGGGCTTCTACGCGCACGACGTTTTCCACGCCGTACCGCAGGAAGTCGTTCGCCACGACGGAAAATCCCGTATAACCGGACGCCCACCGCCCAGCCAGGTCGTCGTTGAGGTACACCAGCGCCGACCGGTACACACCCTCGAACTCCAGTCGAACCCGCTTGCCGGCGTAGTCCTCCGGCACGAAGAACTTCTTCGTGTACTCCCAGGTACCCCCGGGGAAGAACGCCGTTGCCGCACCACCGTCCAGTTCCGCATCCCTGGACCTGCCGATGACGGCGTCGTGCGGGAGCGTGACCTCCTCAGCCGGCACCGACCGGCCGAGTTCGGCGAACTCGTTCTGTTTCGCGCGGAACATCCAGCCATCGGAAAACTGCTGACGTAGCAAGGGTAGTACCTTTCCGGAAACGTCTGTTGTGGACTCGGCCACGCATGGGCTACCGCACTGCGCGAATCCGGTGCGCCGTGATCGCCACCCCGCTGACGAGGACGGCACCCGAGATGAACAACATGGTGTAGTTTCCCCCGCCGCCGGTCGCCAGCAGGACCGGCGCGACGATCGGGGCGATCGCACCGGGCGGGCCGCCGGCGAGGTTGTAGTAGATGCTCATGTACTTGCCGGCCTGGGTCTCCCGCTCCGGCATCACATCGCTGACGAGCGCCAGATCGACCGCGCCGAACATGCCCGAGCCGATCACCAGGAGCGTCACGCCCACCGCGTAGTGCGCGACGCTGGTCGCGAAAGCCGTGATCAGCAGTGCCGTCATCATCGAACCGGCCGCCGCGTAGATGAACGGCTTGCGGCGCCTGAGCCGGTCGGAGACCAGGCCGCTGAAGACGGCGGAGGCGACCGCCAACAGCACACCGACGCCACCGAGGAGCGCGAGGTTCTGCCCGGCCTCCTCCGGCGTCAGCTTCAGGCGGTCCAGCAGGAAGTAGAGCTGATACGTCGAGAAGAAGCCGATGCCCAGCTGGAACAGGAACTTGCCCACCAGTACGAGTGAGAAATCCTTGTGCTTCAACGGATTGAAGGCGAGGTCGGCGAAGAACCCGAAAACCGACGCTGGCGCCGTCGACGCTGGAGCGGGATGATCGGGAACCGTCACCAGGAAAAGCGCCGCGGTCGCGGCGAGGACCAGCACCGGCAGCAGGAACAGCAGCACCGGCTGCCCGAGCAGCAGGCTCCCGACCAAGCTCGCCGCCACACCGGCCAGCTGCGAGGCGACCCCGGCGAGCCCGCCGAGCTTGCCTCGCTGTGACTCCGGGACCCGCTCCGCCAGCACGGGGGTCACCGCCGTACTCGCGCAGGCCACGCCGATGCCGGAGACGATCCAGCCGAGCAGGACCACCCCGATCGAAGAGGAGTTGCCGATGATCAGTGCCCCGGCGGCGAGAATTCCGATTCCCGCGACCAGATAGGGCCGCCGCCTGCCCCAAGGCAATCTCGTCCGATCGCTCAAGACCCCGATGACCGGGCCGACGAGCATCTGCACCAGCGCACCGATTCCGACGACCAGCCCGAGGCTGCTCTCCTTCGATGCGGCGTCCACGAGTTGGACCTTGTAGGCCAGCGTGAACAGCGTCGGCATCAGGATCGTGAGCGACAGGCCGAAATTGGTCAGCGTGTAGACGACCATGAACCAGCCGCTGACCGGCTTGAGGACCGCGCCGGCTGCCAGGTCCGGCGCCGGCGTTTCCCGGAGTGTTCCGGCGCCGAGAGGTTCTGTGCTCATCCGTGACTCCGTCGTCTCGGTGGGGTGAGGAGTTGCCGTGCCGGGAAAGTCAGAGCGTGTTGGCTTTGGCGACCGAGCCCAGCCAGCCAAAACTCGGCTTGGGCCGGCGTTCGAATGTCTCGCGGTCGACGGCGACCAGGCCGAACGTCGGCTCCCAGCGGCCCCACTCGAAGTTGTCGAGCAGGCTCCAGTGCAGGTAGCCGCGGACGTCGATCCCCTCGGCCATCGCGTCGAGCAGGTGTCCGAGTGCTTCGCGCGTGTAGGCGATCCGGCGTTCGTCGTCGCCGGTGGCGATGCCGTTCTCGGTGATGAGAATCGGGACGTCACCGACGACGTCGCGGGTGTGGCGTACGGCAATCCCGATCGCGTCCGGGCGGTACGCCCATCCGGTGATCGTGTTGTCCGGCCGCTCTGGGTGCGCGATGATGCCGTTCTCGTCGACCAGCTGGCTGGTGTAGGACTGGACACCGATGAAGTCGTCGTCGCGGGACGTTTCGAGGTATCTGTCTTCCCAGATCCACTGCACTTCGGCGTGCTTGGCTTCACCACCCGGCGCGGGCAGGAGAGCCTGGTTCGCGACCGTCCACCCGACCTTCGCGCCGGTGGCCTGGCGTACCAGTGGCGCCGTAGCGCGATGCGCCTCGATCAGCGCCGCGCCGACCCTCTGGTCGGGCAACGCGTCGAACGGGTACGGCCGACCGGCGGCGACCTCGGCGAGCGCGCCGTGGTTGACCGCGAGCACATTGGGTTCGTTGATCGTGCACACCCATTCGACGCCATCGAGAATCGTGGAGGCTTCCTCGGCGTAGCGGGTGAAGAGCTTGATGGCGTCGTCGCGGAGCCAAGCATCGTGGGCACCCAGCCATCCCGGGTGGGTGAAGTGGTGCAGGGTCACCACGGGCGTCAAACCCAGCCGCTGCGCGGTGTCGATCATCCGCCGGTAGTGCGCGAGTTCGGCACGCGAGAACTTCCCGGGGAGTGGCTCGATGCGCGACCACTCGAGGCTGAACCGGTAGGCGGTGAAGCCAGCCTCCGCCAGCAGGCGCATGTCCTCTTCGTACCGGTGGTAGCTGTCCACCGCGTCGCCGCTGTACTGCACGTGCGGAGCCGCGTCCTGCTCGAGCTTCCACCAGTCGTTGTTCAGGTTGTTGCCCTCGACCTGATGGGCGGCAGTCGCAGCGCCCCACAAGAAGCCGCCGGGAAAGGTACGCGTCAAAGCAGGTCTCCTCATGCTCGAAGGCCTTTGGTTGCGCGCGCAACCAAGCTGGGCACGACAGTACGACGCATCGGTTGCGCGCGCAACCACGCGGTGGCTGTTACTCTCCGTCTGGTTGCGCGCACAAGCACGGCGGGGGCGAGACATGGTTGACGGCGGGGTGAAGGGCGTGAACGGCCGGAGGGTGACCGCGGCCGACGTTGCGCGGTCGATCGGCGTGTCCCGGGCGACCGTGGGTTACGTCCTGAACGACACCCCCGGCACCCGGATCTCCCCGGAGACGCGGGACCGCGTGCTTCAGGCAGCGGCGCGGCTGGGCTACCAGCCCAACACGGTGGCACAGGCGCTCGCGCGCGGCCGGTCGAAGATCATCCTCATCGTGCTGCCCGACTGGCCGATCGAATTCTCCCTGCGAACTCAGCTGGACGAGGCCGCCCGTGTGCTCGACGAGGCCGGTTACGCCACGATCACCTACACCCACCACGAGTCCGAGCACGCGCAACCGCTGTGGAAGCTGGTCGAACCGGAAGTTGTCGTCGGCCTCATCCCGTTCACGCCGGAGGACGTGCGGTCCATCCGCGCGGCGGGCATCTCGCGCATCACGCCGGATCCGGACGAGCACCTCGACATCGGCCTGATGCCCGCCGTCCTCGCCGGACCACAGCTCCAAGTACGGCACCTCGCGTCACGCGGCCACCGGAAGCTCGCCTTCGCGGCGACCCCGGACAAGCGGCTCTCCCACCTGAACGCGATCCGTCGGCGCGCAACGGAACGCCAAGCCGCCGATCTCGGCCTGGAGCTGCTGGAGGCACGCGAAATCGACTACCGCGACGACAACCTGGCCGAAGTGGTGCACGCCTGGCTCGCGGCCGGCGTGACCGGCGTGGTCGCCTTCAATGACGACATCGCGGGAACGGTTGTCGGCACCGCGGTCCGCGCGCAGATCTCCGTCCCCGGTGACCTAGCCGTCATCGGACACGACAACAAGCCGGTGGCGTCCTACTTCGCCCCGACCATCTCCTCGGTCGGCGTCGACAACGTGGGCTTCGGCCGCTGGACCGCCGAACAAGCCCTGCACCTCGCCGCAGGACGCCCGGTGTCCGCTGGTTTTCCTGAGCCCGCAGTGTTCCTGTTCGAGCGCGAATCAACCGCCTGACCACACAATTCGATTGGACCTGGACCAGGAAGCAACTCGGCCTGAGCGAAACGGCGAATACCATCAGGCGCCTCCGCCGAGTTCGCCACCGACGAACTTGCCCTCGATCATCAGCATGTCGCTGGTCAGGCGTGGAACCGCCTGAGTGCAACCTCTGCCAACGTCGAGGTCCTTTCCGCCAGCGTCGGCCGCCAACTCCTCGAACGCGGACTGATCGACGAGATCGATATCGGTAATCCCGGCTATCAGAAATTGCTGAGTTCTAGATGAGAGGTAGTCAGTTTGGGGGACTGTCGGACGGCTGAGCGGCTGGTGGCCTGAGCCTTGCCGGTACGAGTCACGACGAGGAGGTCCATGCCCGGCTAACCCTCACCAGTCCGATGGACAATTTGCTGGTCGGGTCACTGGTCGTTGCCGACGTCGACGACAACGCCCGAGGCGGTCCGCGTCGGTGTCGACGACCTCCTGGAACGCGACCTCAACGTCAGTCCGGCGACGGGAATCGCCGGTGTTCTTGGGCGTCGGCCGCGGAGAGCCATTCGCACAGTGGCCGCCGCCGAACGGTCAGGCGAGGTGACGATCGCCGGCGACCGCGACACCGCTGAGCTCCTGCTGCATTCTTCCCAGCACAGCAGGAAAAGCGCGTCCTGCATCAAGCACGACGGAGCCGTCACGTGATCCGGTAAGGCTCAACCCCGGTGCTCCCACACGGATACGGAGAACCCAGTACCAACCCGGGTAGATCGAGGCCTTCTTCGCAGGCGCACCAGTTGCGCTCTGCCCGGGCGCGAGCGTGCTCGCCGGCGTTGGGCCCTCAGTGCGTCACGGTGTTCAGTACGGCGGCCACGGCTCGTCCAATGGGAGCCGGAACCGGAAGGCGAAATGGAGCGAATCGACGATCCGGGTGTTGCTCTTGATCCAGGTCCACGGGCGTGGATGGTGGTTGCGGACCACCAGCCAGTCGCGGATTTCGACGTCGAGTTCCCGGAGGTGACGCTGTCTGTCCCGGTCGAACTTCCTGGTCGTCGTTTCCCGGAGCCAGGGCTGACTCAGCCAGTAGCCGGCCAGGTTGAGCCAGGCCGCGCCGGTCGGCGTGGCGTGCAGGCCGATGCGCGGGTGAGCACGGAGAGCGTGGCGGATCAGCGGGTCGTGGCAGAGCGCGGGGTCGTCTAGGACGACGTGCACGTCGAAGCGCCAGGGCAGTTCCTGGTCAAGTCTCGCGAGGAATTTCCGGAACTCGGCCGCCCAATGGCGTACTTCCCGTTGGTCACCGGCTTCGACGGTGGTGTAGTCCAGCGGCATTGCCCGGTTCTCCGCCAGTGCACCGGGACGCACCGGCAATTCCGGCGGTGTGGGCGGGGGCTCGATATGCCGCCGGCGCGGATTCACCGCCAGCACCACGGCCCGCTGGAACGGATCGAGGTAGAGGCCGACCGCATCGCGGACCTTGTGGCGGATCTTGGTGGAGAAGCAGGGTTCCTTCCCCAGCTCGCACACCACGCGGCGATCGGGCTGGACGCCGAACTTCCGCCAGATCCGCGACACCGCGGACTGGCTCAATCCCAGGTGGCTGGCCAGTGCCCGGCTCGACCAGTGCGTGTCTTCGGCAGGCGCGCTCTCCAGGGTGAGGGTGACCACGGCGCCGATTTGCTCGTCGGAAGCCGCGGGCGGGCGCCCCGGGCGCGGGTGGTCGGCCAATCCGTGCAGCCGCTGCGCGAGGAAACGCGACCGCCAGGTGCGCACGGTGCCGACCGCGACGCCGAGATCGGCCGCGATCGCGGCGTTGCCCGCTCCCGCCGCGGCTGCCAGCACGATCCGCGCCCGGACAGCCACCCTGCCCGCCTGGTGTGATGCCGCGACCAGCTGCGCGCGCTCCGCGCGGGTCAGCACCAGCGCGGCGGCTGCCGGTCCCGGCATCTCGCGTCCTCACCATCCAGACAGGAACTTTTGACTCAGGCTACTCGCCGGACGTGGTCCGCGGCGTTGCGGAAACGACCCGATAGTGACCGGTCGACCTGGACTTATCCCGGCACCTTCGGCCGCCGAAGGCCAGGTGTTACTGAGACGCCGGTCACACCATGTCGGGTTTCCGCTGGTGCGCGAGGTGGGCCTAGCTTCCCGGCACTCGGAAATCCGGAAAGGAGCACAACGTGGTTCACCGCTGGTGGAAGAGGAAGCCGAAGCAGCCCCGGATTGAGCCGGGCCGGGCTTCGTCGGCCGGGCGGGCGCTCATCTCGGCGCAGTTCGTCCTGGTGATCCTGCAGCTCGGCAGGGAGGTGGCCCGCTTCGTCGGCGGCTGAGGTGGTGACCGGTTCGCCAGGGCGCAATGGCGGCCGGCTGTCGGGCGCTGCCCGTGCCCGCTTTGGGTTCAACTGGACAGCTTCGCCACGACTGCCCTGGCGTACGCGGTCGCGGTGCCGCACGGGTCGCCGGTTCGGCTCGACGTCACTTCGAGGACTTCCGTGCGTTCGTCGTCGACCTGCCGGTGTGTCCAGGTGAGGGTGCAGTACTCGGTGTCCTCCTGCGACAGATACGCGTCCACGCCGTCGATCTTCGTGGGCTCTCCGGCATTGCGAGGCGGTTTGCCTGGTTCTCCTTGCTTCACCGCGAGGCTCATGCTGGCGACCTGCCCTGCCCACGTGCACGCGCGCAGCAGGTACGGGGAAGCCTTGAAACCACCGCCCACGGCCGATCGCGCCGTCTCACCGTCCACCAGGGAGCACGGATCAAGAGGGAAGGCGCTGTCCGCGGGAACTTCCCACCGGAACACGTCGGTTCGCAGCCGGTCGATGACGGTGCGCAGCACGGTCATCGCCGGGCCGCAGGAGTCGGCCGTCCCGGTGGGAAACTCGACCGCGATGCTCAGTTCGGGTCGCGCCGGGGTCTGGACCAGGGCGCCGCAGCCGGTGTTCGCGTCCGTCAGCCGCACAGGCAAGCCGTCGATGTCCACCCCGGCGCCCCGGCCCGAATCGGTGCCGGCGTCGCTGTCCATCCCGATGGTCAGCCAGACGCTGAGGTCGTCCTCGGAGGTCTCGTAGGTGCATCCGCCGGGCTCTTCGGAGCGAAACCGGGTGAACTCGCCGACCGGGTCCACTTCGACCCCGTCCAGGACCCGGCACGGATCCACCAGGCGGAGTCGAGCGTCGGCCAGCGCCTCGCGCACCGGCAGCGGCTGTCCGGTGGCCCGGCCGTCGACCACGTCCTCGAAACCACCCAACCGCACCACCGCGAACGACGCCACCGTGACCGCGCACAGCGCCCCGGCCACCACAGCGGTGGCCTTGCCCCACGGGCGTTTCGGCGACGGCGGTTCGGGCAATGGCCATGACAGCACTTCGCGGACCCGCGCGTCCTGCGCCACGACGAGGTTCCGTACGCCGTCGGGCCACCCCTCGCCGGTAGGGAGCGGACCGAGCAGGCCGAGCAGTTGGTGCGGGGTCGGGCGCGCCGCCGGGTCCTTGGCCAGACAGGGCTCGACGAGCGCCGCGACCTCGGGTGCCAGTCCACTCAGGTCCGGTCGCGTGTGGGCGATGTTGTACAGGGTCTGGGCGGTGGTGTTGCCGGTGAACGGCGCCCGTCCGGTCGCCGCCATCACCAGCAGTGCGCCGAAGGAGAACACGTCGCTGGCCGGGGTGAGCACGCCGCTGGTGGCTTGTTCCGGGGACATGAACGCGGGTGAGCCGATGATGGCGCCGGTCCCCGTCAGGTCCGAACCCTCGGCGGCACGGGCGATGCCGAAGTCGATGACGCGGGGCCCGTCGGCGGCGAGCAGCACGTTGCCGGGCTTGAGATCGCGGTGGATGAGCCCCGCGCGGTGAATGTCGGCCAGCGCGGTCGTCAGCCCCACGGCGAGGTAGCGGACCGCGTCGGGCGGCAGCGGCCCCGCCGCGTCCACAGCCTCGCGCAGATTCGGCCCCGGCACGTGCACCGAGGCGAGCCAGGGAACTTCGGCGTCAGCGTCGGCGTCGAGCACCGCGGCGGTGTAGGCACCAGAAACCCGGCGCGACGCCTCCACCTCGTGCCGGAACCGGTCGCGGAACCCGTCGTCATGGGCGAGTTCCGGGTGGATCTGCTTGAGCGCGGCCAGCCGCCCATCCGGCGACAGCGCGAGCAGCACCCGTCCCATGGCGCCCTCGCCGAGCACCGCGAGCAGCCGGTAGCGGCCCGCGGTACGCGGTTCGGCGGGGTCGAGCGGCTTCATCGCGGCAACCTCGGCACGACCTTCGCCGCAACGTCCCTGGCCTGCCGGCACGTGTCGACCGCGTTGCCCTCGGCCGGCGGGCGCACGCGGATGCTCACGACTTCCCTCGCCTGCCCTTCGGCACCGTGCTGGAGCCAGCGCAGTTCGCAAACGCTCGGCTCGGACTCGGTGAAAGGCCGCTGGTAGACGGTCAGCCCGCCGATCGTGACCCGCTCACCGCGGGTCTCGTCCTCGAAGGGTGGCGAGTCGTAGTAGTCGAGCTGGAGGGAGAGGGAGGCCGAGTCGGCGGCGTCCCAGCCGCAGCTGTGCACCGTGCCGGGCCGTTTTGTGGGCAGGACCCCGAAGATCGGCTGCACTTCGTCGTCGGTGAGCAACGCGCAGGGATCGAGCTTGCCCAGCGTGGTGTCCTCGTCCGGCCGCCGGGCGCTGCCGTCGCTGATGTTCCGCACGACCTCGCCCAACCTGGCTTTGGCGTCTTCGCAGAGTTCGGCGGTCGCGCCCGCCTGGTCATCACGGGCGACGGTCACGCCGAGCGCGCTCTCCGGATCGTCGGGCAGGGTGACCGTGGCGCGGCAGCTGTCCCGGACCTTGTCCGTCTCGGCCCGGACGACGGCGGCCATGCCCTCGACGGTGGCGGTCTCCGTCGCCTCCGCCAGCGGGATCGGGCCGGTCGGCACGCCCACAGAGATCTCGCGCTGCCCGGCACCGGTGAACCCGCACGCGAAGAACCCCGTGCGGGTGGTGACCTGCAGGCCGGACAGCACCTTGCACGGGTCGATCTGGCGGAGACCGGCCGGGCTCAGCGGCGCGGGTGGGAGCGACGGCTCTGTCGTGGACTGCGTGGATTGCGTCGCGGCCGCCGGGGCCGCCTCCGGCGTCGACCGGTCGAGCAGAACGGGAATCGTCACCGCACCGGCGACGACCACAGCGGCACCGACCGCGGCGGCGGTGATCCTGTTCCGGCGCCGCACTGGTCCTCGCAGCGCCTTCGCCGCCGCTTTCTCCCGCTCGGTGATCAGCGCGTGCACGGCCACCGGCCACGGTTGCGGGCTCGGTGTGAGCGCGCCGAGCGCGTCGAGGAGGTGCCGCGGTGTCGGCCTGCGCAGCGGATCCTTGGCCAGGCACGGTTCGGCCAGGTACCGGATCGCGGGCGGCACCGCGGACAGGTCCGGGTCGAGGTGCACGACGTTGTACAGGGTCTGCGGCGTCGACCGGCCGGCGAAGGGAGCGTGTCCCGTCGCCGCCAGCACGAGCAGCCCACCGAGGGAGAACACGTCGCTCGCCGGTGTCAGCCGTTCCCCTTGCGCCTGCTCGGGCGACATGTAGGCCGGCGAGCCGATGATCGCGCCGCTGCGGGTCAGCTCCGAGTCGCCCTCGCTGGCCCTGGCGATGCCGAAGTCGATCACCCGGGGCCCGTCGGCGGCGAGCAACACGTTGCCGGGCTTGAGATCGCGGTGGATGAGCCCCGCGCGGTGGATATCGGCCAGCGCTGTGACCAGCCCGACCGCGAGCCTGCGCACGACGTCCTCCGGCAACGGCCCCGCCGACTTCACCGCGTCCTGCAACGTCGGCCCCGCGATGTACAACGACGCCAGCCACGGCGCGGGCGCGTCGGGATCCGCGTCGAGCACAGGAGCCGTGTACGCCCCGGACACCCGGCGAGAGGCCTGCACCTCGTGCCGGAACCGTTCCCGGAAACCAGGATCGTGCGCGAGAGCCGGATGGATCTGCTTGACCGCCGCCAGCCGCCCATCCGGCGACCGGGCCAGCGACACCCTTCCCATGCCCCCAGCACCGAGCGAGCCGAGCAGCCGGTAGTGCCCGATCACCCCGCTGTCAGGACGCTGTCCCCGGTTTGCCCTCGATGACTGCATAACCCCGCTATCCGCCCGATACCGAGGCGCACACCGTGTGACTCCTCGTCCCGCAATGTAACAGTTACTCTGGATCAGACGGCGCTGCTCCACCCGCGGTTCCCCGGCCCGGTCGCCGACTCCGGACTCCGCCGGGCTCGGCCTTGGTCGAGGTGCCCCGGCCCGCGATGGTCGGCGCCGAACTGGCCGGGCGCGTGCGGATCGACTACGCCCGCGCGTCCACCATCTGCCAGTCGCTGGACACCCAGCTCGACTCGCTCGCCGAGGCGGAGGCACCCGCGTGTTCTCCGAGAAGATCTCCACCCGCGTTCCTCGTTCGCGGGAATCCGTGCCGAATGAGCCGCGACGCGAACGACGACGGGTTAGGGTGACATTCGAGACCTGAGTGTCACGGATCTGGTGGCTGATCGGCGCCGAAGCTGCCAGGAGTGGGGGAAGGTGCATGGGTGACAGGGGGCCGACGAGCGCGGGCGGGCCCGCGCTCGGGCGGACGTCGCCGGCTACCTATGACCGGGCGGCGCAGCGAGCGAGCACGGCCAGTGCTGCGGCAGACGTGCTGATCGACCTGGTCGCGAGGGGAGTTGACCGCGGCGCAGGCTCTCCCGGCCGCGGTGACCGTGACCGACGCACTGCGGGAACTCAGGCACGCCGGCGAGCGATGCATCGAACTCCCGGCAACAGCAAGAACCTGGAACGCCACGGTGCGGAAGTGAGTCTGACCGTGGCTTGGCTCACCAACGTCAGGAGGGGACGATGGTTTCCTACGATCTCGCAATTCTGCGCGACGCCGCCGAGGCGGTCAGCCGGCTGGGGCGCGACCAGATCAAGATGAATGCCTATGTGGCGACCGTGGCGACGTTGCCCTTGCCGGCGGCGGGATCGGCCGCGGAGAAGGCGCTGTCGTGCCGGCCGGAGGTGATCACCTACACCCAGGACCTCGTGCTCGAGATCGATCGACAGCTGACCACGCTGGCGCAGAACCTGCGCGACACCGCCGATGCCTACGAGCGGGGCGAGGCCGAGAACGTCGTCAAGGTCAACCAGTTCTGGGACGACCTTGGGGAGTCGCCAGCGCGCAAACCCAGCGACCCCGGTGACTTCCCGAGGCTCGAGAAACTGGACTTCGAGGAGCCGTCGAAGAAGCTGACGGACCCGGTCGAACTCGTCGCGCCGAGTCTGCTGCCGAACCAGGTGCTCGATCTCGTCGCCCTCGTCTCCGACATCCCGACCGAGGTCGCCGACTTCATCGAGATCTACTTCAAGTTCCTGATGATCGTCTCACCCGGCGAGAAACCCGAGAACGACGACTGGGCGAGGGCGGCGATGGGCCAGTACGGCCCCATCTCCAAAGTCGGCAACGGCTACAGCCAACTCGGCCGGGCGTACTTCGACCTGAGCAATCAGTTCGAGCACATCGGCTCCCAGCTCAAACACGGCTGGACCGGCGACACCGCCGAACTTGCCGCCGACTATTTCCTGGTGGTGCTGGGCTGGATTCGCAGAGACATCGCCCATGGAATGGACTTCGTCGGCGGGCGCTACGAGGCCGCGGCCGAGGGGCTGTATCGCAACGCCGCTCGCGCCGCGGACGAGATCGACGACTACAAGGACGTACTCGCGGATCTGATCAAGGACTTCACGCTCGGCTTTGCGGAAGGATTGACACCGAACGCGATCGTCTGGCGGACAGTGTCAAAGGCGGCCAAGGTCCTGGCGAAAAAGCTCCTCGTGGTCAACACGATCGCGAAGCTGCTGCAGGTGGCAGGCAATCTACTCGATGAAATCAACACTCAGACGCCGATCCGCGGCGCCGAGGTCCGCCCGCCGACACGGGGCTACTCGTGAATGACGACACCGACCCGAGCCGCGAACCGCACGGCCTCACACCTGAGCCTGAGCCTGGCGAGGCCGAACCGGACGACGCCGGCCAGACGCCGTCGCCGAAGTGCTGGCCGACGGCCCGCTCACCATGTGTGACCTGCACCGCCTGGGGGCAGCCGCGGATCGAGCGCACATCGACGAAACGCTCGGCGAACTACTGCACACCCTGGACCGGATACCCAGCAGCGTCGCCGAACAGTGGCTCACCGAGGCACGCTACGACGCAGAAGACGACCAGCGCGCGCTCGGCGAGATCCGGCACGCGGAGGAAGAACAGGCGCGAAACAGCAGCCAGCCGCCACCCGACGAAGACTGGAGCCAAGGCGACTGGACGTGGCTGACCAGCACCGACTTGTGACCACCTGCGGACGGCACCTACGTTGCCAGCGCCTCAGATTCCCTTCATCGATGATCAGCTCTGCCCGAAACGAGTGCAGCTCCTCCTCGGCGACCGGTATCAGCCAGTCCATGTTGGACAGTGCCCCTTGGTCAGGACAACGCGGGACCGCTCGGGCCGGCCATGCTTGTTCACCGCGTCACCTTCGCCGCGGATCCCGCACCTGTTCGCGGGAGCGCTTCAGCCACGTGATTGCCATGAGCCCACGTTGAGCCTCCTTCCAGCTCTTGGTCCGGGTCACACCAGGGAACCCCCGGCAGGGTGCAATGACCTAACTGGACAAAGGCCCAAAGTCTTCCACCTGGGAACGAGGCTCCGGCACGATCACCGCTCCGTTCGCCCTTGCCGGTCAACAGGACGATGTTGTTGTGCCCACGTTTTACCCATCCAGAAACCACCGACAACGCCGAGGATGCCGATAGCGGTCATGCCGATGCCCAACCAGACGCGGTCGCTGCCCGACACCACCTCGTCGTGGTAGAGCCTTGCCTCCGGCGGCACCGCCGCCGCGAGCTCGTCCACGAGGTTTTGAATCTCGCGCTGGTCGGTCGCCGACAACCCGTCGCTGCCGAGTGTGTCGACCAGGCCGCCCACCTGGTCCTCCTGCGTATCGGTGAAGCCAGGCAGGTTTATGCGACCGGAAGCGAACTGCCCTGCGGGCACGCAGTCCACCAGTTCGCCGTCCTCGACAAGGAGGTAAAGCTCGTGGTCGTCGTCGCAGGCAGCACCGGGCACGAACCCAACAACGTAAGCGTTGTCGATGTGATGCTGCTCGGCAGTGCCGATCAGCACGGATATGACGCCGAACGGGACGAGCATCACGGACGCAAGGACGAGAAGCATCACCAGCACCAATCGCATGCCCACCTCTAAGCCGCCCGGACCACAGCCGGTTCAGACTAGAGCTTCGGTGACCTGGCGAAAAAGATTCGCGTGCGCACGTTCCCGATCAACGACCGCTGAAGGGCAGCCCACCCTTTTGACCTGGGCAACCCCCAACCATGACCCAACAGAGTGACGTGTGCTGTTTAGGGGTTTGTGCTTGCCGATCCCGCCGGCGCCGTCGATGGCGGAGATCACGATGGGCCCGGCGCCGGTGACGTCGAGGTCGTCGAGCAGGGCGCTCAGCGACGCCAGCGACGCTTCGCGGCCGACGAACCCGCGGATGTCCGGCGGCAGCTGCCGCGGGGCCGTCTGCCGCAGCGCCCCCGTGACCGTGCCGGCCAGGATGTCGTGGTGGATGCCGCGCAACTCCGGCCCGGGGTCGGCACCCAGCGCGTCGGCGAGCCGTCGCCGGACGGTTTCGTAGTGGTCGAGCGCCTCGGCCTGGCGGCCACCGCGCGCGAGCGCGAGCAGGTACTGCCCGTGCAGCCGTTCGTTGAACGGGTGCTCCTGGCCCAGCTCGGCGATCCCGGGCAGGACGGCGGCGTAGCTGCCGAGGTCCAGCTGGGCGTCGTGGTGGTCGAGCCGGGCCGCGAAGTGCTCGTCCACCAGCGCCCGGCGCACGTCGTCGAGCCAGTCCGTGTGCAGCCCGGCGAACGGCTCGCCGCGCCACAGCTCGAACGCATTCTCGTGCGCCCCGGCCACCACCGCCGCCCGGTACCGGTGCAGGTCGAGCTGTGCCGGTTCGACCACCAGCCGGTAGCCGAGCCCGGCCAGGGACTTCGGCTCCTTTTAGAGCGCCGGAAACAGGGAGGCGGTCAAGTCCTGGCTCAGCCGTACGAGATCGTACGGACTTACCTCCACCAGGTGCGATAGAGGCGCACCACCTTGCCGCGGCCACCGGAACATGTGCAGGGTCGCCCTGCACATGTCGTAACTCTAGGGTTCCGAAGGGACAGATATGCGAAAAGCAATTGCCTCGCTGGTGGGGGTATCGGCTCTGGTTGTTCCCTTGCTTTCGCGGCGCCGTCAATCGCCACTGCCGCAGCTCCGCCGTCAATCAAGGGCAACCTCGGTGCGATCATGCATGTCTCGAAGAACTCCGGCGGAGGAACGGTTGTGCTCCCGCAGGCAACGACGCTGGACCTGTACTGCTACTCCGACAAGCCTTTCGGCGGCGGCCGGTGGTTCTACCTCAAAGTTCTGCGGCAAGCACCACCTCTGCGGGATCGCCAAGGACCAGGTCGTCTGCCAGGGACCGACCGAGCCGGTACCGTCGCCACCACCGGGGGTGTGCGACAACCCGAGCGGCCCCAGCTGGGGCTACGGCATGTACGTCGACCCTGCGGGCAAAGTGGACTTCCTCTGCGCGGGCGGCCTCATGTACGGGCCGAGCGACGGCAATCCCGACGAGCAGGACGTCCTCGATCCCGGCCGGTCGCTCAGCGCCTACGGCTTCACCTGCGCGGGCGAAGGCCCCGGCATCCGGTGTCCACGACAAGTCCGGCCACGGCTTCGGCATCGCCACCAAGGCCAACCGCAAGTTCTGAGTCAGCCCACCAACTCGTCGCGCACGCGCAGTGCGGCTAAGCGGACCGACGCGGCGTCCGGCCCGTGCTTGATCACGTCGCGGGAGCTGGACGGCAGGCCGAGGTTCTCGCCACCGAACAGCCGGGCCAGGTCGGCCGGGCCTGCCTCTTGCGCGCCGAAGCCAGGGGCCGCCTCCTACTCCTCGTTCTTGAGCAGTTCCCGCAGGCGGCGCAGCGCCCGCCCACCGAGGGGCCCGACCGACCCAGCAGATAGGCCCAGCTCCCGCGCCACGTCCTGATGCGATTCCTGGTCGATCACCGGTAGCCACAACAGTTTCTGGTCCCGGTGGGACAACCTGCCGAAGGCGCGCCACATCTGTCGACCGTGATCGCTGCGCAGCACTTCTGCTTCTGGAGCGGGCAGGGTGCTTTCCACCCTGCTGGCCATCTCTTCCGACAGCTGCGTGGTCCGCATCTCGCCTCGGACGACACGCGCCGCGTTTCGGCGGGCGGTGGTGATCAGCCAGCCCACCAGCGCCTGGGAATCCCGGAACCTGTCATCGGGTTCGTCGGTCGGATCGAGCTGCCGAAAGTTCCCGCGGACCGGCAAACCTTGCCTTGGCGGTGTCGAACTAGATCCCTTTCGGGAGATTTGTCTAGTTCAGGCGGCGTCGGTCCGTCTCGGGGGAACACACTCTGAAGGTGAGGCTGGGCAATCGTGCCGCTTCGAGTGGGGGACCTCCCTCACCTGCGGGTGATCAAGCGGGCACAATGGGTAGATGGAGTTTCGGATTCTGGGTCCGCTGGTGGCCGAGCATGCGGGGCTTGCCTGTTCACTGGGTGGCGCGCGACAGCGGGCCGTTCTCGCGGCGTTGCTGCTGCGTGCCAACGATGTCGCCAGTGTGGATTACCTCGCAGACATGGCCTGGGAGACAGCACCTGCCTCGCCAGTGTCCAACGTCCGAACCTATATCGCCGGGCTTCGGCAGTGCTTGCCTGACGGGGCTGATCGGATCCTGACTCGGGAGCGTGGCTACCTGCTCGTCGTCAATGAAGGGGAACTGGATCTGGCTGCCTTTCAGCGGCACCACCTCGCGGGCGATACCGCTCGGCAGGCTGGACAACTCGAGCGTGCCGCCGAGGAGTACCAATGCGCCCTGCACTTGTGGCGCGGCCAGCCGCTGGAGAACGTGACCGGCAGCTCGGCCATGGCCGCCGACGTCACCCGACTCAACGAACTCCGGTTGAGTGTGGTGGAACGGCACATCGAGGTCCGGCTACTACTTGGCCAGCACGCCGACCTGGTTGGCGAGTTGCGATCCCTGGTCACGGAATATCCGCTGCGTGAGCAGCTGTGGGTCTACCTACTGCGAGCGCTACACAGCAGCGGCCGGCGAGCGGACGCGTTGCAGGCCTACCAACAGGTTCGCCGACTGCTGGACACCGAACTCGCCTTTAAGCCCGGTCAAGCATTGCGCGAGCAGCATGCCACGATCCTCAGTGACGACACGGTCCAGGTGGGCGTCCGTCAACCGCGGCAGCTTCCCACGCCGGTGCAACCTTATGTTGGCCGGGCGGCCGAGCTCACCGAGGCCGCGGCGCTGCTGCGGACTCAGGCCGTGGTCACCGTGAGCGGGCCACCCGGGGTTGGCAAGACCGCTTTCGCCGTCCAGGCCGGACACCGGATGATCACCGAATTCCCGGATGGGCAACTATGGGTGAACCTGCGCGGGGCGGACCCCGAGCCACAGGACCCGGCCGCCGTCCTGGCGCGGTTCCTCCGAGACCTCGGTGTCGCAGGAACGGAAGTGCCTCACGGTATCCGCGAACGCTCTGCGCTGTTCCGTGACTACCTGGCCGAGCGCCGAGTGCTGCTGGTTCTGGACAATGCGAACAACGAGGAGCAGGTTCGGCCGCTGTTGCCGGATCGGCCAGGCTGTGCGGCGCTAGTGACCAGCAGGAGCCGGCTGACAGGGCTGGACACCACTGCGCGCATACGATTGGGTGCCCTCGGGCCAGCGACCGGGGTCCGATTGCTCGACCACCCAGCCGGAACACCCGATCAGGACAGGGACGCGTTGATGCGGGTGGCGCAGCTGTGCGGCGGATTACCGCTCGCCTTGCGCATCGTCGGAACAAAGCTGCGCTCGTTGCCTCACCTGAGTATCGCGAGCATGGAGCGCCGCCTGGCCCAAGAACGACATCGCCTGGACGAGATCGTCAGCGGTGACCGCGAGTTACGGGCAAGCTTCCATCTGAGCTACACCGCCCTGCCCGCAGCTGGGCAACGCGCCTTCCGGCTGCTGTCGTTGATCCCGGGACCGAACTTCCCAGCGTGGGCCGCGGGCGCGGTCTGCGACAGCGACCTGCGCACCGCCGAGCACCTCCTCGATCACTTGGTCGAGGCGAACCTGCTCGAGTGCTCATGGACCGGCGGCCGTGTGCGGTACCACTTTCACGATCTACTACGGCTTTTCGCTCGCGAACGAGCCGCAGCAGACGACACCCCGGACGAACGCGCCGAAGCTTTCCGGCGCGTCAGTGCCGCCTACCTTTACGTCGCCCACCATGCCGACGCTCGGTTGGAGTTCGGTGGTATGTCGCGCGACAAACCCCCAACAGCGGACCTCGGCGCGCCCGATCTGCTGAACGAACTCACCGCCGACGCTCCCGGATGGTTCGACGAGGAACTGCCCGTTCTGCTCGCCATGCAGGAGCACGCCGCACACACCGGGCAGAATGAACTAGTCTGCCAGCTGACGGGCTTTCTCGTGGCCTATTTGGAACTGCGCTCGCAATGGGACCACCTCCAAAGAGTCAGCGACCTGTCCAGGGTGGCCGCCCAACGCATCGGTGATCCGTACTGGATAGCATCCTCGTTCTTCGCCTCAGGTCTTGCCGCCCGGGAACGACGAGATCTCGAGCTATGCGAGAGGTTATTCGCCGACTGCGTAAAGCTGTTGCCCATGGCCGACGACGCTCGCCTTGACATACTGGTCCGATTGGCGGTCGGTGTGGGATTGCGATTACAGGGCAAGCTGACCGCTGCCAGAGAATGTTTCTCTGACTGTCTGACACGCCTGGCGTCGCTTGACCTTCCCGCTTGGCACGCCTATACCCTGCGTGAGCTTGGTGTGCTGGACCGATACACCGGCGATTGGGTGAGCGCCGAACGACACCTTCGAGTAGCCGTCGATATTTTCGAGCAACTTGGCGATCACCGCTGGCATGCCGCCTCGATGCGTGAACTCGGCATCGTGCTCCGCGAACTCGGCGATCTACCTGCTGCGGCGACTCTGCTGTGGAACAGCTGCGCCAAGTTCGCTGAGCTCGGAGACCGACGTCGTGAAGCTGGAGCCTGGCGCAGCCTCGCACTTCTGCACCTGCGAAGCGGCGACGGGGATACCGCGCTCAGCCATGCCACTCGCAGCCGAGACCTCTACACCCAGACCTTGGATCGTGTCGGCAAGGCTTGCACCGAGATCGTCCTCGGTGAAATTCACATCCACCGAGGTAGCTACACCATTGCTCAAGAACTGCTCCGCACTGGCCTAGCCGTAGTGAAGGCTCACCACAACAACCGATGGACGACGCGGGCCCGCCTTGCCCTGGAACGAGTCGCATCGATGCCTCCCTCGATGCCAGGCGCCCACTAGTGTCGTTCCTGAAAGTCGTGTGCGAATTGATATCTTGCCAAGTGAAGAAAGGATTGAGCCGTAGCATACGGCTACTGCCGCCGACGCGACGACAGCAGCCGCTATCGCCTCGCGAAGCGGGACCACAGTAGCGAATGCCGCTGCGGTCACCGCACCTTTCACGCCGGCATGGAGAGGCACTCGAGATCGTCGACTATCGCGCCGGTCGGAGTTGACGGGCCGTCACGACCAGGGCCTGGAGTCCGCGCACGTCGGTGAACGCCACGGTTGCAGTTCCAAGTCGGCTCCGTGCCGACAGCCCGGACCAGCGCGTTGTCCCGGGCTATGGGATCAAGATCTTTTAAGCCGGTCGTACGTTGGATCGACTGATCGCGCCCGTCGCCGCGACCAAACATCAAGCGTGCCGAATAGCATCCCACCGGCGATCCCGAGGAAGAAGACGCTAGACACGATCGGTATGACGAGATCAGTCCCGGTGTCCAGGCCATGGGCCAATGCATCCGTCGCCATCTGCACCGGCACGAAACTCATGAACATCCAGCAGAACGCGCGGAAGGCGAGCATGAAGAACCCGTCCCACCAACCGAACAGCAGCCCCCACAACAGGACGCCGAGGCCGAAGAAGGCCAGGTACAGCCAGTAGCTGAGCGTTTCACCGGACTCCGGCAGGAACCACTCCGCGCCACCCATCACTTCCACGCCGACGACCTCGTCTCGCCAGAGCCGAAGCGTGGCCGGGTCTCCGTTCTGGGCTTGGCCGTAGAAGCTCGACGACACGTCGCGGGTCTGCCGGGAACCGTCGGCCCGCTGCCAGGTGATCTCGTAATGGGTGGTCGTCCTCGTGTGGCCGTCGGAGTCGCTGTGTGTCCTCGTATATCTGTCTCGGCCGACAATCGAGCCCGCCTCGCCGCCAAAACAGCCGTCGCCTTGCTCGCACGCAACAGCCGCGCGGAATTCCTGGGTCTGCCGGTACGGTTCAGCTGCGGCGACGAGCGCCGCCACGAGCACAGCCAGCCCGAGTGCAACCACGATCCACCGCCCGAGAGATCGACTGGGCAGCGATACTCGGCACGATAGTCCACGGTACTGACGAAACCTCATGACCATCCTCACAAAGATCAGCCATGCATGGTGTTCAGATCGCTTGTCATCCGTATACCCCTCGCAGTTTGTGCGGACTCCTCCCGTTCACGCAGACATCCTCGTTGCCGAGCTGACCCGGCAATGCAAGAGCCCTTGGAGCACCTCACCATGTCGCGCCGGCAATTGGGCGCCTGAGGGCGGGAGCGCGTGTACGTCGGAGCGTTCGACGAGTTTACCGTTGACGAAGCGAGTGCTACCAGCGACGTACAGAAAACGTTCTTGCGGTTGGGTGGAAAGGTGCAGACCAGTCGGCTAAAGCCGCACGAGCACCGTGTGCGCACTGCCGCCATCTCCGACATAGTCGTAGACCAGTTGGTCGCCGGACAGCGTGACCGTGACCGTGCCCTTGTCCGAGCAGTTGTCGTATAGGTCGACATCCTCGATCTCCGTGAACACGAGCTTTTCAGTGCTCGCCTCCGCGAGGTCCAGGTCATTCGAGCACACCAGATCGCCGATCCCGGGCGTAGCGCCGAAGTCCTCGCTGTACGAGCTGAGACCCTCGAAACCGTCCGCACCGGGCACGTCCTCACCCCACAGTTGCAACTGTACATAGTAGGGCCGCGGCAGCCCTGGCCTGCTCATCGGCTCCGGCGCCTGCCATCGGTCGAGGAACGCATCGGGGATCGTGGGGCCGGCCGGCTCGGCAGGCGTACCGGAGCCGTCGGATGGCGATGTGGACCCGCCCGGTTCCAGGTCGGCAAACTGGATATTGTTACGCAGAAGGTCCGCGAGGACCCGTCCGGTTGCCTTGTGCCCTTCCTGGTTTGGATGGAAAGAGCGAGCCTTATAGGCCCAGTCGCCCTCGGGGTTGCCGAATGCCAAACCGTTGATCCAAGGGTTTCGAGTGCACCCGCCGTGTCGATCATCCGAGGAATCGCTTGATTCGTAAGGATTTCGTTCGATATCGAGAAAATGAAAACCGATGTAGTTTTCGGTGTGCCGACTACGAGCTTCGATAACAGTTTTCTCGAGTTGCTCGTTTAGATAACTCGAAACTTCCCTAAGCTTACGTACATCGGACTCTAGAATTCCATTGCAATGACCCCAAAATTTGTTACGAGTCTGCTCTTTCCAGCTCCATCGATCGGGGTCTTCAATCAAATTGGGATAGCCTGCGACAACGACGTGACCTCCAGGTTTCACCAAGCTGGCGACGTAGTCCAATAGGATTGGCATCGTGATCTGGCCAACATACTCATCTTCGTTGATCTTTTCCTTACCTGTCAACATGTCGACTCTGCTGCGCAACTGCTCTGCGCTCTCGGGGCAAGCGCCGCCGACTGTGTAATAAGAGGCTAATCGAAAGCCAAGACATCCAAGTATGAATTCGCTGAAGTTGATATTGTTGCCACCGAAGCTGAAGGTAACCAGATCCCATCGCTCCTGACTGCCCGCCTTCGAGCGTGCCTCGCGGACCTGCCATGGCGCCTCATCGGTAATGGCACCGGTGCAGGCAACGAAATCCGGCTTCCGCCAATTCACGCCTGTGTCGCTTGATAGCCGCTGAGCTTCGACCGCCCACGCAGTGGCCTGCGAGGCCTCGCCGTCTGCCCGCCGGCACCCCCGTCCCCCTAGTATTGGGCTTGGAGTCGCCGTTGTCTCTTTGATGCCCTCACCGGATGAGTAAGAGTCACCAAGGGCAAGCCAGCTCAGTTCCCGCTGGGCGTCCGCGATGAAAGGACCCGGAATCGTCAGGCCGACGGCCAGCAGTATGCCAACGGCGAAAACCCTGCGGATCATTTTGCCGCCTCCAAAGCCGAGAGGCGCTGCTGCACAAAGGCGACAATATCGGCCAGCGGATGTACCTGACCACCGGAGGGTGCCTGACCTTCGATACATGCCGTCAGCGTGTCGCTCACCGAAAGCCGTTCAGCAAGTAGCGCATCCCGCAGTTCTGCGTCCGGCACCCGGCCTATGATCATCGCCAGGGGTCCGGGTGGTGCGTTCTGGTCGAGGTCTGCTACCACCCGGCGGCATTCATCGGCTGACGGCAGCCTGAACAGGCCAGCCGCCGTGCGGTGCATATGCAAAATCTGGGCCCCCTCACTACTGCTGAGGTAATTGAGCGTCAAGCGGGCGGACTCAGAGTCTGGATCCTGCGGGGCGTAGCTACTGCCAGACTGCTGCGACCGATGCTGTGACTGCACAGAGTCTTTCTCGTTTCTGTTTAATAGGATGAGTACGACCACGGTCGCAAATACGATCAACACGATTCCAGCAATGGTCAACACCCTGGCTCGGCGACTCAATCTCCGACCCGTCAACACTTTCTCCTTCGTGATGTCACCCATCGCATAAGCGGCGTCGAACGGAGCAGAGCTTGGTTCGCTCATCGAGACCGACTGGTGCTGACACGGGAGCATTGCCGCCGCACACTTGACGCATCGCTAAGCGGGGCCGTCTGGAGCCTTGAACGCAGTGCACGGGAAAAACGAGGGGGAGTAGAATTCTTCCCTAGTCGGTGCGCAGAGGCCAAAATCGGTCGCCTGGACTGTCTCGTCGATTTCGAAGCCGATCTGGCCGATGCGTGTCTCACCGCGCCCGATGTCGGAACTGGTGTAGGTTTGCTGTTCCCATCGGTGCTCGCGCCAGTTATCGTCCTCCAAGACCACGAGTCCGCTCCCGGGCCAGCCCGAGGCAAAGCAGTAGCCCGACGAATCCGGGGTGTCCGAGGTGCCACTGCCGCAGGTGCCGTCAGCCGGCTTGTAGCGGACGTAGAGCTTCTGCTCTATGCTGACATCGTTTGTCCCGCGGTCCGGCAGTTCCGGAGTGGCCGCGATCCAGACCGCCAAGTAGTGCCTGCCTGGGCTCGCAGGCTTATCCATCACCTCCGGGGCCCAGGTGGAGTCAATCGCTTTGACTTTCACACCGAGCCTCATCCCTGTGTCGGTGTACACGATGCCCTCACCCGGGAAGTCCTCGAAGGAAGGTGGTCTGGCGGCCGCGACGCTCGTCGAATCCGGCATGTGATCCGGTGCGGGACTGCCGTTTCCTGTCGTGCCGCCAGTGCCGGAACACGCCGTGAGCAGCGCGGCGGCCGCCGTGCAGAGAGCCAATATCCCCGGCCTCATGGTTCCCCTTAAATGTTTGAAAATGTTACTCATATCGTCTGCCGACCCAGGACGGCCAATCGGCTCACAGCTGTTTCAGCCGAGGATCCTTCTGCGGGTCCGGACCCACCTTGCCGTGTGGTGCGCCCAGAAGGCACCCAGATCCTGCCCAGATGCCTGCTCATGGTTGATCGTGGTCGCCGAAGTCACGATGCGTGTGCCGCGCTGGTGCAATGTAGGTTGCGGCCTATGCCGGTCAGGGTCCACTTACCTTCGGATGATTTCGAGATTTCGTCGGCGGCATCGATGCGACTGGTGGTGTCCGCGTCAGTGGCCTCGAAGAGGACTGCGGATCGGCTGCCCGCCGGAGGCGGTCAGGGTCGACGTCAGTGGCGAAGACACCCGAGGCATTGCTCGCGGCGCGTTTGAAGACCGTTGTCGTCCCGCCGCTGCGCACCATTCGGATCTTGAGGTGTTCTTCCGCTGACGTATTGCCCAGGTGCGCGAGATGGTGGCTGAACGGGGGCGGTGATCATACTGGCCAGGTGGACATGACAGATCCACGCGGGCAGTGCAGCCTTATGACGCGAGCACCCGTTGACCAGATTCACGAACTGATCGTCCGGCGTTGGAACGATTTGAGTCGCTGCCTCCTCCGGCGGGTGAGGTGGCGGAGCCTCCGCATCTAGCGGTGGAGCCGGGCGGACAGTCCAGCTGAACTCAGGGCCAAACTCAGCAGTCGTCGGGTCGACGTGGCACTGTGGGCCCTGCTACGTCTCTGGAGGGGGATGAGAGTGCGCGCTGTAGGAGTGGTTGGCCTGATAGCGGCCGGGGTCATGGTTTTGTGCGCCTGTGACGATCCGAAGGGACCGTTGCCGGCGCCGCAGACGGCGCCACCGTCCGGATCGAGGGACAATGCGGAGCGAGCTCGGGAGGCCGAGCGGTTCGCGCCGAAGGTATGGCTGGCCGACGAGGACGAGTACGGGCCTGGGGAGGCCCAGTTGTTCATCGAGCAGGCGGAACTGCGTTGGGCGCACGACGAGGGCTGCGGCGACGATTCGATCGCCGATCCGATGGACTCGCGCCTGCTTGCCACCGGTGGGTACACCCATCAGGGCAAGGGCGGGCCGCCCGGGTGCGAGCACGGCGGCCGGACCTATCGCAGTGACGAGAACACCCGGCCGCGCGGTCCAGCCGAACTGGGTGCGGAGGGCTTTTACCTCAAGGCCGACGAGGGTGTGCGTGGTGGCACCGGAACCGCGGCGCCGACGTACTGGCAGTACTACAAGGGCGCCTACATCTACTGGTTCTTCTACCCGTACAACGACGCGCCCTCCATCCCGGCCGGGCCGGCTGCGGTCAACATGTTCGACCACGAGGGCGACTGGGAACGGATTGCCGTACGCACCGACGGCGAGGGTGCCCGGGTCGGCGTGACGTTGTGGGGGCACGGCAAAAGCTGCTATCTGCGCGACGACCAGCTGGAGTGGGTCAATGACCACCCAATGGTGTATTCCGCGAAGGGCACCCACGCCTCATACGCCGACGACGGTGTCCACCGCCACGGCGTGGACCGTACCTCGGCCGGCACACCCTGGGAGACCTGGCAGCGGGTGCGGCCGATCGCCGACGAACCTTGGTATGGCTATTGGGGCGCATGGGGCTCGGTTGGAACTCCCGGGCCTTGGGCCAACCACCGCACAGGCCCGGCCGGACCTCATCCCAACCGCGAACCTACTGATGCCTGGACCGAGCACCACTGCACCGAGCCCGACCAGTCCGTGCCGCAGGACGAGCCGGCCGGCCCCACGATCCCCGATGCGTTCCTCGACCAGTGGTATGCGCCGGAGCCGATGAGCAGGCCAGGGCCGCCGTGGCCCTACTACGTGCGGTTGCAACTGTGGGGTGAGGACGTGCCCGGTGCGGACGGTTTCGAGGGTCTCAGCTCGTACAGCGAGGACTTCAACGCCACACCCGGGATCGGCGCTCTGGCGTGCTCTAATGACCTGGATCTCGTCGAGGCGAGCGCTGACAAGCTCGTGTTCGCGGAGACCGAGGACGACGACGTGTACGAAAACTGCCCGGACAAGGGCACGGTCACGCTCACGCTGTCCGGCGACCAGTTGGTCTACGATTACGTCGGGGACAGCGGCAGCGCGCACACGGTGCTCGTGCGGTCCTAGTGTCCTGAGTTGTTAGTTCGTGTGCAGTAGCGTGCGATGGAGTCGAGGATCTGGGCGGCGGTCTTGGTCCAGACGTAGGGTCGTGGTTCGTCGTTCCAGGTTTCGATCCAGGCGCGGATGTCGC
Organism: Amycolatopsis sp. YIM 10; assembly: GCF_009429145.1. Taxonomy (GTDB): domain Bacteria; phylum Actinomycetota; class Actinomycetes; order Mycobacteriales; family Pseudonocardiaceae; genus Amycolatopsis. The sequence goes on from NZ_CP045480.1 coordinate 7,818,202, forward strand.
GGTTGAAGGAGCGGACGCTGGTGTGGCTTCCTCGTTGGAGTTTCCTGGTCGTGAGCTCGGAGAACCAGCGTTCGACGAGGTTGAGCCAGGAACTCGAGGTCGGGGTGAAGTGCGCGGTGAAGCGCGGATGAGCGGCCAGCCAGCGTTTGATCGCCGGGGGCTTATGGGTCGAGACGTTGTCCATCACCAGGTGCGCGGCCAGGTCGGCGGGCACTTCGTTGTCGGGGCCAGTCGCTCGTCGATGAGCCGGAGGAGATCTTCCTGCGCGCGGCCGTGCAGGGACAGGCCCGGCTCGTCCAGCAGGAGGATGAGGTCCTGGTCGGCGTCAGCTTCGAGCTCGTTGAAGTAGGCCAGGAACGAGAAGAACCAGACGAACCCGCGGGAGCGGTCGTCGAACGGGACCGACGCCCGATGCCGGCTGTTGTTGCCCCGGATCTGCAGGATCGGCGGCTCGTTCCTTGGTGGGGTCGCGCCGGTCTCCGCCTGCAGGGACTCAAGCCTGACGGCCAGCTCGGTGTTCTGCGACCAGTACTCGAACACCTCGTCGGAGATAACCGGGCTGGAGTTCTCCAGCTCGCGGATGAGGCGCTCATGCTCGCTAGCGTTCTGGAACTCTTCCGGGCGCGTGCCGACCATGGTGAGGAGGCTGAGCAGAGCCTGTTCGCCGCGGGTGAGTCCATCGGTGTCGCGACGGCGGATCAGGTCCGGGATGGACACCTTGCCCGGCACCGAGTCGTAGTCGTTTCGCCGACGCCCGGGCGCTCAAGGCATACGCCGGCTCAGCACTAGTGACCAGGGCCTCCGGCAGGAGGATCGCCATCACCCGCCGCCTTGTCAAAACGATCGCCTCACGCCGTCGGCTTCCTCTGGGTCTTCGCCGCAATGCCCCGCCCAGGCCCAGCAAAAGACCACTACGACCGGCGGCGAGATCGGGGGTCTCCATGCCTAGCATCGGGGTCGGGGCCGCCGCCCGCATCCTGCTCGATATCGGTAACGCCTCGAACTTCGCCAGCTTCGCCCACCTCGCACCGGTCACCCGCGCCTCGGGCACCGGCATCAAAGGCGAACACCCCGCCCGCACCGGCAACCGCAAAACTCAAACGCGCGTCTTCCTCGCCGCCTTCGCTGCCCTGCACGACCCAGCCAGCCACACCTACTACTACCGCAAAGAGCCGAAGGCAAGAAACACAACGCCGCCCTCACCTGCCTCGCTCGCCGACGCTGCGACGTCCTCTACGCCATGCTCCGCAACCGAACCACTACCGACACCGCGTACCAGCAGCCGCTTGACAAACCCATAGGGACACCCCTCCGCATTGCGGCCCCGAAAGACCTCGGCCACCTGTCGCCCGGCCAAGGACGGCGCGCCGACGCACTGTGCTTCCTCGACACCGCGCTCGTGCTCAGCCGGGCGTGGACACCGGCCGCTGGGAAGCGATCGTCGATGGCATGTTCGCCAAGGTCTACGCCGATTCGGGCGACCACGGCAAGGCCATCGAGCACGGCGAAAGCAGCGCGCGCCTGCGTCACTGGATCGGCGATTCCGACGGCGAAGCGTACGCGCTGACCGCACTCGCCCACTGCTGGCAGGGCCTGGGCGAGCACGACCGGGCAATCGCCCACTGCTGGCAGGCGATCGCCCTCGGCCGTGCCTCACTCGGCAACCAGGACGACCTGGCACCTCCCCTTGCGGTCCTGGCCGTTTCCCTGCACCACCTCGGCCGAATCCACGAACCACTGGCCTGCTGGCGGGAAGCCGCCGCGATCTACGCTGAGCGAGGTCTGGACACCGACGCCGCGGCGATCCGCCGGCACCTTCGTCAGCGGGCGATGACGGTGTGACCCCAGGCCAGCAACGCGCCGGTGTGACTGCTGTACTTCTCCGACCAGGCACGGAAGGTGTACCGGCCGCTGACCCCGCCGACCTTCGGGGTCCAGCACCGTGTCTGGCCCGGCTCCACGTGGTCGTTGCCATTCGGGCTGTCGCACGTGACCTCCGAGGTCCAGGATCCGTCCCGGTAGATCTGCAGGATGACCTGCGCGTACTGGCTGGCCGTCATCTCGTTGTCGTAGATCACGAAACCCCAGTAGTTGTACGCGCTGTCGCGGCACAGTTCGACGGTGCCGACCCTGGCGCCACCGGTCGTCGCCGACACGGGCGCGGTTTTCACGATGGTGCCGTAGCTGCTGCCGTACTGGCAGTGCGGAGCCGCATCCGGTTGCGCCGAAGCGGGCACCACCGCACCCAGCAAAGCTGCGCTCGCCACTCCGAGCGTCGCGAAGATTCTCCTGAACATGGCCTACTCCCCTTTTCGATGCGGCGATCGCCGCGCCAAGCCAGGATGAACAGTCCGCCTTGCGGTTTCCTTGCGGTAACCCGTAGGCCCCAGCAAGAGACAGTGTTCACCGGTAGCTCACCCCGCAGGCGACGGCATGCCAGCCGGGGTATCGCGAGCCAGTTTCAGCACAGCAGGAAGAACGGAGACATATCGGAGCCCACACTGGCCACCAGCAACTGCAAACATGATCTTTAAGTCGGCAAATCCGCAGGTAGAAGCCAGGCAACTGCGACTTGTTTCAAGACCATCACGGGCTGACCCGCGGTCTTTTAATCCGCAGGGTTCGGCGAGCGCCACCACGTTAGGCGCTTAGATGAGATCCCGCAGGTCGTGGTTCTGAGAACCATCCGCCTCGCCTCCCGCACAGCCACCGGCCCATCCGAATCGGACCAAAGTGTTCCAGGCCGCAGGAAATCACCTAGATAGGCAGCCCGCCTGGAGCAACCTCTATGACCCCATTTCGACCGCCAGCCCAGGGCTGCTCCACCTACTGAACAGTAACTGAAGGACGCTGCGCCGAAACCAGAACTTCACCACAGCGAAAAAATCGCCTGACCTGCATAAATGGACAGGTCAGGCGATCTTGGGAACTGTGGAGCTAAGGGGACTCGAACCCCTGACCCCCTCACTGCCAGTAAGGATCACGTAAACCCTCTACCAGCACAAACAGAGAATACCCTGGTTCGTTCGCTACCGTTGGATACGCTTCGATTCCATTGCGCGCCGTTGGACACGCACCCGTGCTCCAGGTTCGCTCCAGGGAAATTGGTGTGAAGCATGTGCGAGTTGGGCCGTCACGCCAGGTCACTGGCTGGCCGCCAGCGTGTTACCTCGGCGGAGGTGTAGCGCCAACCCTTGCGGCCAGCGCCCTGTTAGCACTGTCGGCAGGGAGACGACATCAGATGATCATCTTGTGCAGCGCCGCGACCATCCCGTCCGCAGGGTAGCTCGCGGGCGGCGGCCGTCCCAGCGACAAGCGCAAGCCCTTGAGCACGGTCGTGCCGATCGGCGTGATCACCAGCCATTCCATGCCGAGGGTGGCGAAGGATCGTCCGTGGGCGGCGCGGAGATCGCGACCTCGCCGAACCGCCGGTCTGGGTCGGGTGTCACAGCTCGCGACAGGTGGTGTTGGCGCAAGACGTGCCCCTGGGCAGCGCGAAACGCAGGACAGCGGAGCGGGCAAACATCCGGACGTGAGGCGGAGTCATCGACAGGGGTGGTTGTGCCAGGTAAGAGGCACGGTACCGAGGTGAGTGGCAGGAAAGCGGCTGCTGACCAAAGACGCCACGCGACGAGGGCGTGGCTTGTGGTCAGCTCGCCTGCCATACCGACGTCCCGCGGATCAGTCTCCGAAGAAGGAGCCCGTCGCGCCACCTGCCGCGCCGGCCAACGGCGATGCTCGCTTGGCGTCGGCCCGGTCCTGGCTCAGGGAGTCATCGAGGCTCTCGTGGTTGGCATAGCGCTGCAGGCATGTGATGACGCGAGCCGGAGCGTTCTGGCTCAATGCGTCGTCGGCGAGCTGGAATCGATGCAGCTCTCCTTTGCCGTCAGTTCCCTGTTGATGGATGGTGCCGAGCGGCGAGCGGCGAGGGTCTCGGATGGTCTTGATCAAGCCGTATCGAGCCAGCATGCGATGGGCCTCAAATCCACGGTCGAGGTTGAACATTTCGTCGCGGAAGCCACTGCTAAGGAAAACTCCCTTGGTTGCGTGCTCGTTGGGGTATGCCTGCGCGCAGAAGCGCAGGACTAGATAGGTGATGATCTCGTTGTCGCTGAGGGCGTCGATCCAACCGTTGAGGAAAAATCCCGACGGGATGGTCGTGATTTTCCGGCGAGCGCGGCCGGTCTCGAACACCGGGACGGTGTATTTGGCCCGCCCGGTGGCGCCGTCGTTGACCCGCCCCTCGTCCAGGATTCGGAACGACTCATACCGGCCGTGCTGACCCGGCGGCTTCCGCAGCTCGATGCGCCCGAGCTGGTGCAGGCGCTCAAGCGCGGAACACAGCTGACGAAGCCGGTTGCGTCGTCTGCTACCCGCGAAGGCCGCCCGGCGCGTCGAGTCAGCAGTCGGCAACGCCGAGAAGGTGACCCAGCTCGGCACTTCAGCGCCGCCGGACGCAGAGGGCTTCGTCTCTAACGGCAACATGGTCCTGGCCGCCACCGGTGCATCTGATCGGCTCGACGGACGGGCTTGCAACTCGAACAACACCAGCAGCAGCACCTTCAACGCGGCGCCTTTGGAGGTGCTGACCTTCTGAATCCGCGTGGGGCCGACCTCGTCGGCGTTCCGGCAGAACAGGCCCGAACGCACTTTGACCATGCGCAACGGGTCGTCGTTTGGGCGCGCAGCCAGCAAGTCTCGCCGGGCGTCGACGCCAGCGTCGAAGGCACTCGCGCTGTCGCGCGCCGGCACGTCCAGCAGACTCTCCAGTCGTGTGATCCGCTTGCCGACTCGGTCCGGAATCGCCCTGGAGACAGGTTCCATCCGCCACCTCCCACCACGATCATCGGCCACAACCCTCCATGATCACAAACTAATTCGCACTGATGGTCTGCAACGGATAGACCGCTCCAACGAATTTCGTACCGGTGTAGCGCTCTATGGGGCGGTCAATCCGTATTTGATCTCGGCGTGACAACGTCGTTTTTCCAGTTCAAAGTGGGTTCTCCATGCCGCGCAAGGCGCTTGGCGCCCGAGCTGAAGACCGAGGACATCACGATGATGACGGTTTTGACGATCACCACCGGCGGCGTACTGCTGACCGCCATCGCCGCCGCAACCGGGGTTGCACTGTTCCAGGCCGATCCACTGCGCCGACGCGACGCTCTCCGGGTGCTGCGCATCGCACTCGGCACCACCGTGCTCACCGGAACGGCCACGGCCGTAACGCGCTTGCACGAGGTCGGGCTGCTGTAGAGAGCTCCGCGGCCCGTTACATCTCCGGCAAGACTCCTCGCGGGGTCTGCTTCATCAACACCTCCCGAACCGCCGCGGCTTCGGGTTCGAAGGCCCAGGGCGACCGTACGGAGTGGTGATCACCCAACCCCTGAGATCACGACCAATGTGCTGGTCACCATTCTGCCCCCGACCCACCACTCTCATCTGCCACGCAGAGCTCTGAAGGCCGCCATTGATCGCAGTAGCGACTTCCTATCAGGTGACAACCACGCTCGAGAAACCACCGAAAGGCGAGCTGCGGTTCGAGGAACAGGGTCAGCTCGGCCAACTACTCGACTCGGTGAGCACCAACTATCTGCGGTACCGCAGTCAAACGTTCCGAGTAGACGGAGCACCAGCTGGATCGGCGAGGCCGACTTCCTTGACGTACCGGCTAACTCCGGCGCGTATCCTGCGGTTGAACTTGGTTACGACAAAGCCCGAGTAGAAAATCCGGAGTTCTTTGCGTGCACGGGTGATCGAGACGTAGAATCGACGACGATCCTCAGCAAGGTCTTCCGGCGTCTTCGACCGGTAGCTCGGCATCAGGCTCTCGTCCGCGCCGACGATGAGCACGACATCGAACTCGAGCCCTTTGCTCGACGTCGTGGTGGTCACCTCCACTCGATCGCGCGGCAGGGCACGCATTGCCAGCCGGCCCAGAGTCAGCAGTCGCATCGCCACTGCCATCCGCTTCGCTTCGAGTGCGTCCACTGCCATTGCGACCTGGCTCAACGCCTGACCGAGGCCAACACCCTCGAGTTCGTCCAGGAATGTGGTCGCCTGTTCATCTCGTCGGTCGGCCCACATGATCAGCATCGCGACCAGGTCGCGATCGTGTTGGTTTGTCCACAACGGCCCCAGCAGGTACCGCCATCGGTTCAGCAGATCTCCGAGCCGATGGCCGCTCTCTTCCCGCCCTGCTGCAGCCCAAGCTGCTGCAGCCTCAACGAACAGCGTCACCTGGCTGACGCCGTACTCGTTCGTATCGCGGAAGAATGCCGGGATCTCGGCCTCGCGCAGTGCCGTCCTCACGTCCACGCAGATCTGCCGGGTCGGACATAGAACCGCGATCTCGTGCAGAACTACTCCGGACGCACAGGCCTCTCGCACCGCGGCGACAACTCGCGCGTACTGGTCAGGCAGACCGCCAGGGCAGTAGACGGCCGACACTACACCGCCTGGACGGTCACCGACGATCGGCGGACGATCACCCCTCATCCGATTCGCGACTTTGATGATCTCCGCGCCACAGCGGTAGTTTCGAGTGAGTTCAACCGTCTTGACGTCGTGCCGCGCGGCAAGGTCGTCGAGCAATTCGGGCCGCGTACCGGTGAACGCGAACAGCGCCTGGTCCGGATCCCCGACCGCGAACAGTTCCGCATTCGTGTAGTGGTCAAAGCATAGCGCCTTCACCACTCGGTCCAGCCCAGGCGCGAGGTCCTGGTATTCGTCGACGTAGAGGTGCGGGAACTGGGCGGTCAGCGTCTGCCGCACTACGTGGTGGTTCTCCACCAGGTCCACCGCAGTGGCGACCAGGCCACTGAAGTCGTGCAGCCTTCGCTCGAGGAGTTTCGCTTCGTACAACCGCGCCGCCCTGGTCACGCCGTCGCCGCTCTTCGCCCAGTCCTCGTCAGAGGCCAGGCGTTGACGAAGTTTGTCGATCGTGGATGTCACCAGCCACGTGTCACCGTTCGGGAAGGCTTCCGCGATCGCCTCCCGTAGCAGTTCGTTGCGCTCATCCTTGCTTGCGATCGTGATCGAGGCGAGCTCCGGGCGGTCGACCACGGCTGCGAACGGCTCCACGACCTTGCGCAGCAAAAAGCTGTGCACGGTGCCAATGACCAGGTTGGGCCGGTCCTCGACGCCGAGTTCGTCGATCCTCCGCCGCAGTTCGTCGGCAGCCGCGTTGGTCAGGGTGATGCATGCGGCGCCCTGCGGTTTCCTGATCTTGTGGGCGAGGTCGGAGGCCATCCGTGTCGTTAGCAGCTTCGTCTTGCCGCTGCCGGGCGGGGCCAGCACGACACAGTGGTCTTCGGTCGTGAACGCGTCCCACTGACGGTCATTGGTCTTGAGGTCGTCGATCGACGCCGAAAGCTTGCTCAACGAGACACCAGGTAACGGAGTGCTTCCTCAACGTGACGCGCTGGAACAGCGTTATGGAGCGAGAGACGCTGAGCGTATCGGCCCTTGCCACCCGCGTTCTTCACCATCTTCATGAACTCGTCGTGACCAGGGTCTTCGTCACCCCATGACTTGATCGTGTTCACCGACTGCTCCGTGCACAGCTCCTCCATCGCGGCAAGCGACGGTTCCAGGTTCTCCGCCTTCGTGGCGATGAGGTCGTATTCGAAAGTGGTGTCGCCGACGAAGATGCCGTGTTCGCCGGGTGTGCCCGACAAGCTCAGGGCAGCAAGGAGCGTGGTGGCTCGTTTGACACCGGCCGAGGCCCCCTCGTCATCTGGGTCCCCATCGGTGATCAGTGCCCACGGCAGTCCAAGAGCTGCGCAAAAGCGCACGTACGAGGAGAAGTGGGTGCCGTGGACCGCGCACACCGTGACCCCTTCCTTGTCCAGGTCGATGCCCAGTGCGCTCGCGAGCTTCGGCATCAGCACCTGCTCAGCGAAGCCTTCGACGAGCAGCACCTTTCGCGCGAAGACAAGTTCTGCGCGCGTCGCGTCGAGGTAGCGCGCGATGTCATCCCACTCCTCCGTGGTCAGGTCGGCATCGCGGGCCTGTGCAGCCACTGTCTTGCCGCCCACGCTGCGCAGCACTACCAGGCATCGCGGATCGGTGACACTGGCGATGTACGGAGATTGGGTCGTCACCACAGTGGTGTACGTGCCGTCGCGATCTGTCAGCAATCGCCGGAACGCCAGCCGCTGCAAGTGTGGGTGCAAATGGGCTTCAGGCTCTTCGATGGCCATCACCACGTGCGCGATGTCCGGGTCGTCAGCCATTCGGGCGTCCAAGCCAAGCTCCTGCAGAGCGAGATAGAGCATGTTGAGCGTGCCCAGGCTGGCACTACTCAACGGCCGATTGGCGTCGCCGTCGACGAAAAGCCTCATCGCGCGGATCAGCTTCGCCGACTCATCAGGTGCTGCCGCGAGCTTCGTGTCGACAGCTTGAGCGTTCCCGACCATCTCGACGAGACGACTAGCGATGCTACTGCCAAGATCCCTGATCACGTCTAGATCGTTGATCTTGTCGTTCGCCAGCTTCATCGCCGCCTTCACTTCCTGTAGTCCATTGCCGTCGGCCGCGGCGGCAGCAGCAGCCACGAGCAGATCCCGCAGCGGTGAACGCCGCCAGTTGCGAATGTCAGCCTCGACGTCGCGCAGTGCGTGGAGGAAGACCAGGTGCAGGTTGGCCAGGGTGTCGATCCTGACCGGCTGCTCGATGTTTGTACCGCCGTACACCGCGCCCCTGTAGCGCGGCCGTCCGCTCTGGTTCCCAGTCTCAACGGGCGCAAACCGGTAAGTGAGCCGGGCGAGATGCTCCGTAACGAGCGCGTTGGCGTGGCCAAGAGCGGCAAGAATTCCCTTGTCGTTGAGGAAGTCGGTCACCTCGATCGACGCCTCAATCACATCTCCTTCGGACATCGGATCCCAGTCCGGCTCACCGGTGGACAACCCGTCCCAAAAGTCCTCGGCACCCAGCTGACGGTCCGCGTAGGACAGGCGGCCGTCAAGGATCAGACGCAACGCGTGCACCAAGTTGCTCTTGCCTGACCTGTTCTCCCCAACGATCACCGTGCCCGGGCAAAGCTCCAACTCGATATCAGCCAAATTCCGAAAGTTCTTGACCACAAAACGGGCGATGCGCATGACCTTGAGACGCTCCAGCAGCTCGATGGGTTGTGCGCAAAAGGTACTCGATCGAGTGACCGCCTCGTCAAGCGGACACGAACCACCAGTCAAGATTGGCCTAAACCATTTCGCGGATCTCGACGTCACGTCCAGCTGTGTCAATGCCGTTCGCCCAGCGTAAAGGACGAATTAAGCGGGGCCGAGAAAACCAAGGTAGGGTTTGGACAAATAAATCGGGATCATATTGTCAATCTTTTGTCCACTTCGACGTACATGAGTTCCACCGAGCAGCCGGCATCGTCGACCAGTTGATCAGGGCGGTGTGCGCGCAGCAGTCACAGGTGTTCACCTTGGGTGTTCCACCGCGCACGGCTTCGCGCGCGACCGCGATCGGAAGTTGGTCGACCTGTTCTCCCTCCCCTTGGTGAGGTAGGCCTGCGGGCGCGGTGTCGGTGTTGCCACCGGTCGTTTCCCGCAGGCCCCCTCCCGCACCCGGCGTGCGGCTTTCACCGCACCGGGCGCTCCATGCGTCTTACCCGCTGGTCAGCCGCTGGTGGCGGCTGCTGTTCTGGGTGTCCACGGGGTCGGGATGGTGCTGCCGCGGTAGCGGTAGCGGGTCACGGCGACGCTGGCTGCGCCGGTGAACACGACCCCGTTGCAGGCGAACCGCCATCCCTTGTCGCAGAAGCGACGCCGGAGTTCGGGCATGCCGATCCGATGCTGGCCGCCATATTTGGCACGTATCCAGCGCATCAACCGACCCCACGCATGGTTGTCGATCGCGCTGAACACCGCCTTGGCCACCGCGTGCCGGAAATAGTTCGCCCACCCCACCAAGACCCGGTTGATGCTTCTCAGCACCACATCCAGGTCCTGGTATCGGGTTGATCTGTATGTTCGCGCCTTCACCTTGTCCTTGACCGACTGAATCGCCTTCTTGGACGGCCTGGTGTAGACGCAATACTTACGAGTCCCCCGGTTCCACTGACGGCGCAGGGTGAACCCGAGGAAATCGAAGCCCTCGTCGATGTGGACCACCCGGGTCTTGTCCGGCGACAGCCGCAACCCCAACGGGGCCAGCACGGCCGACACCTCCGCCTGCAACGCCTCGGCATGATGCCGCTCGCCCCAGACCATCAGGACGAAATCATCCGCATAGCGGATGAGCCGGCACACACCGTGCCCAGATGCTTTGCGTTTGGCCCGCTGATATCTACTGCCCATCGCCCGCCACCGCTGGTCGAAATGATCGTCCAGCGCGGACAAGGCGATGTTGGCCAGCAGCGGCGACAAGATCCCGCCCTGTGGTGTTCCGGTCAGGGTCTCTTCCTTCTTCCCGAGTTCGGTCAGAACACCGGCTTTCAGGAACGCCTTCACCAGCGCACACATCCGCTTGTCCGCGATTCTCGCCCGCAGACGGTCCATCAACGCCCGATGCGATATCTCATCGAAACAGGCTTCGATGTCCGCCTCCAGCACCCAGTGATAGCTCCGGGGCTTCGAGGCGTAGTAATGAAACTCGGCCACCGCGTCCTGCGCCCGCCGGTTCGGGCGAAACCCATACGAGCAGGGTTTGAAGTCTGCTTCGAAGATGGGTTCGAGCACCAGCTTCAGGCTCGCCTGCACCACCCGGTCGGTGATGGTGGGAATCCCGAGCTTCCGGAACTTCCCCATGCTCCCCTTGGGGATCATCACCCGCCGTACCGCGACCGGACGGAACCCGCTCGACTTGAGCGCGTCCCGGATCTGGCCCAGGAAAGCCTCGGCCCCCACCCAGGTCTCGACCAAGCCAGCGCTGACCTTGTCGATGCCCGGGGTCCGCGCGCCCTGGTTGGTCGTGACGCGTTCCCACGCGCACACCAGGAACGCCGGATCAGCAACGAGGTTGAACAGATCACCAAACCGGCGACCCGGTTGCTCGGTCGCCCAGCGATGTAGTTTGGTCTGCATCCTCCGTACCGTGATCGCCGCGGATTCCGCATCCGGCCAGACCACGGCGCCGGTATTCACCGGCGCGTCTTCGGACATTGCATTCCCTCTCTATCTGACGCACTGTCGCCCTTCCCCATGCGCACGGGCTTTCCCCGGCTCGGAGTACTACGGCGACTCCGCCCCACCCCGGCCCTTCGACAGGCGTCGCGTCTATCCCCGCCCACTGCGCTGGTTGCGCAGCGCGACGGGGAACGCGACCGGGGTGGTTCCCACGTTCACTGTTGTCCGGTCGACGGGTGAGGCGCCCGGCTATACCCCTGCGGCATCGCCACGGCTACGCCGTAGACCTTCACCGTGGCCTCCAGGCCCAGACTTCGGAGACCCGACCTGAAGTTTCCCACCCCGTTGCCGGAATGGGTGCGCACCGCCCACCAGCCCAAATCCACCGGGTTAGAGCTGGCTATTCGTGAAGAGGCGTAACGAAACCGGTTCCTCGCGTACACCTTCCCGTCTCGCTCACCGCGCCCGGCCCGTCCGGCAGTACCCGGCCGACGCGACTTTGTCGAGGCTGCTCCCACCCCCCCAGCGACCCCTGGATCAGGCTGCCTCCAGCTTCACCCCGCCGCTACGACGACGAAGCGATGGACGGTCTCCCACCTCCATCCGCAAACAACAGCGCCTCGTGGCGCACCCGAAGCCGAAGAGGAACGTCAGCCCGACCACCGTGCCCATGATCACCGTGACCGCTCGGAGGATGGGGCCCGGGTCACGAAGCGGCTCGGGCCGAGCGAAATCGGCGACGGCCATCAGGCACCTCCACCGGGGTCGCCGAGAGCGAGTCCAAAGCCGCGTCCTGGTCCGACGACCGCTCCGACATGCTGTGATGCTTCGGCAGAACTTGGCAGTTGCGAGCCCGAGGGGAGCCCGAGAGCGCTCGGACAGGACGGCACCGGTCGGCACTTGTCGACACCAACGGGCAACCAGCGACGTCGCCGGGTGGCCGAAAAGGTCTTGTCCGACATCACTCGACACCATCCGACACAGCGGGGTTCGGACTCTTAACCAGCGGGTTCGGGGTTCAGTCCCTGATGGCGCACCCTCTCACTCCAGGTCAGGCACAGCCATGACCTGGAGTTTTGTGTTTTCTGGGGCCATTTCCTCCGCTTCCTCTCTGTCCACAGTGGTCACCGGGGCGGGGCGGCACGATCGGCAGCGGCTTGGGAGCCTGACCCCGCTGACCGGCGCGCCGAAGACCGGAATTGAGCCGGGCACGCATCTTCTGCCTCCCAGCGGTCAGACGCTTGCGGAACGGGAAGCCGGAGAACACGACCAGGTCGATCACGGCGAACCGCACGGCCTGCGGGCCGAGGTCGAGCAGCAGCAGCGACCGCCGCAGCAGGGGCATCACCGCGAGGAAGAGCATGCCCATCAGCAGCCGGGCGATCGAGTCGACGCGACAGGGGGAAGTTAGCAACTCTGGTTGACTAAAGTCGGATTAGTCAACTAGAGTTGCTTGCATGACTGATGAGGTTCCCGTGCCCCAGGAGCCCGGGGACGGACTGGCGGCCGTGGTGGCGTTGCGGAGGTTGGCCGATCGGCTGGAGGACGCGGCGGTCGAGCAGGCCATGCGTGCCGGCTGGAGCTGGCCGCAGGTCGCGGAGGCGCTCGGGCTGACCCGCCAAGCGGTGCACAAGAAACATGCCAAGCGACTCATCGCTGCCGGGGTGAAGCTGAGGAGACGCAATGATGACCGCGTTTGACACCTACCTTCACGCGATCATCGCGCGGGCCGAGCACGAGGCCCGCGACGACGGGGCGTCGACGATCGAGGCACAGCATCTCTTGCTGGCGATCGCCGTCGATCGGGAAGCCGGCACGCACGAAATCCTTACCTCGGCCGGGGTCGACTATCGAGCGATTCGCGACGCGCTGGACCGGGAGTTCGATTACAGCCTGAGCACGGTCGGTGTGTCGCGTGCCGCCTTTGACTTCCCACGGCCAACGGCTGACTCGGGGCAGCCGAAGATGGGCGCGTCGGCCAAGCTCGCGCTGGAACGAAGCGTCGCGTCGGTGGCTCACAAGAAAGATCTGCGGCCGGCGCACCTGCTGCTCGGGGTGCTACGGGCCGAGGTGGGCACCGTACCCCGGGCGCTCGCGATGGCAGGTATCGACCAGGTCGCGCTGAGGGAGCGCGTGCTGCGCGCACTCACCAGCGAGGGCGAGTAGCGCCATCGCGTTTCTCCGTTACCCGGCAGGGAACCGGTGTGCTTCGTTCGAAGTGTCACCACACACGAAAGCGAAATGATGACGACCAACGAAAAGGTCGTGCTCGACGTCGATGGCCTGCGCATGCGCTACGGCACCACCGATGTCCTGCACGACGTGAATTTCCAGGTGCGCCAAGGTGAAGTGGTGGCACTGCTGGGGCCGAACGGGGCGGGAAAGACCACTACGATCGAGATCCTGGAAGGTTTCCGGATGCGGTCGGCGGGCCGGGTCTCGGTTCTCGGCGCCGATCCCGCGCACGGTGATGAACGCTGGCGGGCGCGGGTGGGTGTGGTGCTGCAGTCCTGGCGGGACCACGGCAAATGGCGGGTGCGTGAATTGCTCGCGCATCTGGGATCCTGTTACGCCTGCTACTCCACCGAACTGATCAGGCGGCCATGGGACGTCGACGAGCTTGTCGCGGCGGTCGGCCTGACCGCACACGCGGACAAGAAGATCAGGATGCTCTCCGGCGGGCAGCGGCGCCGGTTGGATGTGGCGGTCGGCATCGTCGGCCGACCCGAACTGCTGTTCCTCGACGAGCCCACCGTCGGGTTCGACCCGCAGGCCAGGCGCGAGTTCCACGATCTAGTCCAGCGGCTCGCCGAGCAGGGCGAGACCACGATCGTGCTCACCACGCACGACCTGGATGAGGCCGAGAAACTCGCCGGCCGCATCATGATTCTCAACCACGGGCGGATCGTCGCGGACGGCATCGCCGAGGAACTCGCCCGGCGAATGGCGGGCGAGGACCAGGTGCGCTGGATCCGCGACGGGCGGCATTTCGAGCATTTCACCGCCGAGTCCACCAAATTCGCCTTCGAACTGTTCAAACAGCACGGCCCGGCGATCGCCGAACTCCAAATCCGCCGCTCCTCACTGGAAGACACCTATCTCGCTCTGGTACGGCAAGCCGAAGCCGGACGGCAGCACAGTCCGGCGCCCACCGCGGAAGAGGTGGCCCGATGAATCCGACCACGACAGCGCTGCGCGCCGGCTGGTCCCGCGGCCTGATCGAACTGCGGCAGTCGGTCACCAATACCGGTGACGTGCTCAACCATTTCTTCTGGCCGACGCTGATGCTGGTCACCCTGTTCTTCCTGCGCGACGTGTCCTTCGGTGACAGCGGATTCCAGCTCGGCACCCTCGTACTACCCGGCATCCTCGGGATGAACGCGGCGATGGCCATGGTCATGATGAGCCAACTGCTCACCGCCGACCGCGAAGACGGCACCCTGCTACGGGCGAAGGCGACACCGAACGGAATGCTCACCTACCTGGTCGGCAAAATCATTTCGGTGTCCGGCGGTCTGGTGCTCGACCTCGCGATCTTCCTGATTCCCGCCCTGCTCATCATTCCCGGCCTCGCCGTCGGCAGCGTGGGCTCCTGGCTGACCCTGGGCTGGGTGCTGGCACTGGGACTGGTGGCCACCCTGCCGATCGGTGCCGCGCTGGGCGCGATGTTCACCAGCGCACGCAGCCAAGGTCTGCTCACGCTGCCGATACTCGGCATGATCGCGATCTCCGGAGTCTTCTACCCGATCACCGTGCTGCCGGAGTGGCTGCACTGGCTCCCGCAGGTGTTCCCGATCTACTGGCTCGGCCTCGGCATGCGCTCAGCCCTGCTGCCGGACAGCGCCGCCGTCGTCGAGATCGGCGAATCCTGGCGGCACCTGGAAACCATCGGCGCGCTGGGAGCGTGGGCCGTGCTCGGCCTGATCGTGGCACCGATCGTGCTGCGTCGAATGGCACGCCGCGAATCCGGCTCCACCGTCGCCGAACGCCGCGACAAAGCCCTGCAGCGAGTCGGGTAACCGCTTTGCGCAAATGAGATAACGGCGCAGAATCAGCGAAAGAATGAGGATGACGAAATGCGACGGGTAATTGCCGTGCTCACTGCACTGGCGCTGGAAGCCGGGCTGCTGACCGGGACCGCGGTCGCCGACACCAACGGTTTAGCTCGCTTCTACGAGCAGGACGTCGAGTGGGCGGCCTGCGGGGATGTGGCACTGGACCAGGCAGGCGCCCAGTGTGCCGAGGTCACGGTGCCGTTGGACTACTCGATGCCGCGGGGGCGCACGATCCAGGTGGCGATCTCACGACTCAAGGCGACCGACACCGAGAACCGGCGCGGGATCATGCTCTCCAACCCCGGCGGTCCCGGCGGCGCGGGCCTGCAGTTCATGCTCCACATCAAGGGGGCGATGACGGCTGAGGTCTCCTCGCGCTACGACCTGATCGGCATGGATCCGAGGGGCGTCGGGCGGAGTGCGGCGATCGACTGCGCCTGGCCCATCGGGCACATGCTCTGGTCGGCCGGACTCGACAGGGAGGAATTCGACCGGGCGGTACGGACCCAGGCCGATCTCGCCGGGCGGTGTGCACGGAAGGAAGGCGACAGGATCGCCCACATCACCACCCGCAACACCGCACGGGACATGGACGTCATCCGCGGCGCCCTGGGCGAGACGAAGCTGTCCTACCTCGGCTTCTCCTACGGCACCTACCTCGGCTCGGTCTTCACCCAGCTGTTCCCGCACCGCGGCGACCGGATCGTGCTGGACAGCGCGATCGACCCGACCTCGTACATGGCCGGGTCGATCAGGAACAGTGCGCCGCTGAACGAGGCCGCGCTGGACGAGTGGGCGAGCTGGACCGCGGCCCGCGACACCGAATACCACCTCGGTGCCACCGGGCAGCAGGTGCGGGCCCTGGTCGAGCGCCTGATCAGCCAGGCAGCCAGGTCGCCGATCCGCATCGGTGACCACCTCCTCGACGAACGTTTCCTGCCCATGACGCTGTTCACGCTGCTGTTCGACGCCCGCTACAACGCGCATCTGGCCCAACGGGTGCGGCAGATCGCTGACGCGGCCGCGGGCAAACCGGTCCAGCCGAGCAAGGACTTCGACGACGAACTGCGCTTCATGCTGACAGGCAAGCCGCAGGATCTGTCCAGCCAGACGGCCGTGATCTGCGGTGACGCCGCCGTGCCGCGGGATCCGGAATGGTACTGGCGCAACATCCAGCGCAGCCGTGCCGATCAGCCGGTGTTCGGGCCGTACGCGAACAACATCACCGCGTGCGCGTTCTGGCCATCGCCCCGTGAACCACGGACAATCGTGCGGAACCAGGTCCCCGCCCTCATCCTCCAAGCCACCCGCGACACCCGCACCGTCTACCACGAAGGTGTGCACCTCCACCGGGCGATGTCCGGTTCCCGCCTGGTCACCCTCCAGGATGTGCGCATGCACGGCATCTTCGGCCGGTTGCCCAACACCTGCGTGCAGAACGCGGTGAACACCTACCTCCACGACGGCACCCTGCCCGGCACCGATATCACCTGCCACGCGGACTGAGTGCCAGACGCGCGGTGTCCGTTCGCCGAAGACGTCCCGCGCTTTTTCGTCAGTGACGGCACCGTAACCGCTCCGAAAGCGCTGGCATGCCCCGGCATCTGCGAGCCCGAGGGGAGCCCGAGAGGGCTTGGACAGGACGACAGCGGTCGACACTTGTCAACATCAACGGACAGGCCGCGCCACCGCCGAGCGGCCGAAGAGGTCTTGTTCGACATCACTCGACACCATCCGACACGGCTCTTAACCAGCGGGTTGGGGTACCGACAGTACTCGACATGCGCGTAGCGGTTCTGTTGTCCGATACGGAACTCAGCTAAACGAAAGCACTATTCTTGCGAGGAATTCGAGTCATCACCTTTCTTCTTCCTCGGCACGAGAAGAATCGCGGTTGCCGATCTCATGCACGATGACGCGGAACTACGAGGATCCCTTGCCTCAGCCCGCAGGCACCGACAGCGGACACGCCACCATCGCTGGCCAGTCCACTACGCAGGGGATCCAGCCTTCGAACGACAGGCCGCAGCCTCGACCGCGCGCACCAGCACGGCAGTGAGAACGGAGCCCCCACGGAGCCCGCAGCGCTCAACCGGACAAGACAAGTTAATCCCGATTAGCAAAGAACCAGCAGGTCAGAGGTCAAATATGAGAGTGGGCCGGGCGGGGCTCGAACCCGCGGCCAAGGGATTATGAGTCCCCTGCTCTGACCAACTGAGCTACCGGCCCCGTGCGAGCGGGCGGGCGCGACGAAGCCCCCGCGAGGTCGCTGGTCGAACTTACCTCATCGGTGACGGGGGCCACCGATAGGGTGAGCGGATGGCAGAACCGACGGACAGCCCCACCAAGTGGGTCGCCCAGCACGTGCGGCGTTACCTCGAAACCGGCGGCGAGCAGGGCGGCGTCTTCCACGGTGTGCCCGCGCTGCTGCTCACCACGCGTGGCCGCAAGACCGGCCAACTGCGGCGGACGGCCCTCTACTACGGCGAGGACGACGGCCGGTACGTGGTGGTGGCCTCCAACGGGGGCGCGGCCAAGCATCCCGCCTGGTACCTGAACCTGACCGCCGAGCCGGTGGTCACCGTGCAGGTCGGGGCGGAGACCTTCGAAGCCGTCGCGGAGCCCGCCAAGGGCGCGGAATGGGACCGGCTGTGGGAAAAGATGGTGGAACTCTTTCCCACCTACCGCTCGTACCGGACAAAGGCGGACCGGGAAATACCGCTGGTCGTTCTCACCCGGAAATAGGGCCTTTCGATCCCGTTCAACGAGCGCGGAAAGCGGCCACCGCCGTATGTTGTGGTGTGCCGGGCGCGAGGGTGTAGAGGATTTCCGCGGTGACCGCGCCCGCCGGGGCCGGCGTGACATACGGTCGCGCCGGGTCGACGAACTGTTCCCCGTAGGACGCCAGTTCCGCCGCGCCCGTTTCCGGCGTCGGCCCGAAGAACTTGATGTGGTGCACGGTGAACGTCACGAACCCCAGGCTGATCACCAGGTCCGCGGCCACCGACGGGCACACCAGGGTCTTGGACACGAAGGTCCCCGGAGTCAGTTCCACGCTGTGCTCCTCGCTGTCGAACACCGCGGCGACGCCGAGGTCCCAGGGGGTGACGTCGTCGCAGGAAGGGTTGGGCAGTACCGAAAGGTGCAGGTGGCTGGTATGCGGGTTCTCGCCATGATACGACCGCCACTGCCACGGGCTGGTCCGCGAGTCCACGATCCGGCGGTCCCAGACGATGTACTTGATCCGCCAGTCACGCACCTCGACCAGCCGCGCGGCCAGCCAGTGGCAGTCGAGACCGCCACCCGGGTCGTGCGTGAAGTCGCGGGCGGTCACGATTCCGGGGCCATACCACGGGTTGTGGTCGCTGTCCCGGTTCTGGTGCGAAGTGTCCCCGATCGAGCCGTCGCTGGCCCGGTTGCGGTTCGGGGCCAGCGCGTCCAGTTGTGCCAGCAGTTTGTCCAGTGCGTTCGCCACTCGCCACGCCATACCCACTCATACGCGCCCGGAACGCCCGCGGCTCACCCCGAGATCGGCAACTTCGCTCCGTCACGCAGGAACAACGGGATGCGATCAAGCGGCGCCTCCACCGAACCGCCGGTAAAGACCTCGCCCGTCCACGCGTCGGTCCACGTCGCGCCCGGGGGCAGGTAGACCTCACGCGAGGTGGCGCCGGCGTGCAGCACCGGTGCGACCAGCAGGTCGGGGCCGAGCATGAACTCGTCGTCCACTTCCCAGGAAGCGGCGTCGTCCGGGAACTCCACGAAGAGCGGGCGCATCGGCGGCGTGCCGTGTTCGTGCGCGGCCCGCATCTGCTCCATCAGGTAGGGCCGGATCCGCTCCCGCAACCACAGCGACGCCGCGATCAGCTCGCCCGCCTCCTCGCCGTAGCTCCACACCTCGTTCGGCCCGCCGGTCATCTCCGGCCCGAACGGCACCCGCGGGTCACGCACCCCGTGCAACCGGAACAGCGGGCAGAACACCCCGTACTGGAACCATCGCACGATCAGCTCGCGGTACTCCGGCGAATCCGGGTCACCACCGTGGAAACCACCGATGTCCGTGGTCCACCAGGGAATTCCGGAAAGGGCCACGTTCAGCCCCGCCCGCACCTGCGTCCGCAGCGAATCCCACGTCGCCGCGATGTCGCCCGACCACAGCGCGGCGCCGTAGCGCTGGCTGCCCGCCCACGCCGACCGGCACAGCAGCACCACGTCATCGGAACCGGCACCGCGCGCACCCTCGTGGAAGGTCTGCGCGCTCGCCAGCGGGTACATGTTCGACACCTCGCTACCCGGTCCACTGTGGTAGCTCAGGTTGTGCGGGTGCCCCGGCTGCAGCTCGGGTTCGCAGGCGTCCAGCCAGAACGCGCGCACGCCGCGGTCGTAGTAGTTCCGCTTGACCGTCTCCCAGACGAACTCCCGCGCTTCCGGGTTCGTCGGGTCGTAGAAGGCAACCGGCATTTCGACGTCGAATCCCTTGTCGTGCCAGGGAGCGTGTGCCGGAAGGCCGTGTTCGGTGCCCACCAGCAGCCCGCGGTCGCGCATCGCGGGGAAGTTCTCGCTCAGCGGGCTCACCGACGGCCAGATCGAAACCATCAGCCGGATGCCCAGCGACTCCAGTTCGGCGATCATCGCGTCCGGGTCCGGCCACTCGGCCGGGTCGAACCGCCAGTCGCCCAGGTGCGTCCAGTGGAAGAAGTCCGCCACCAGCACCGACATCGGCAGGCCGCGCCGGTGGTGTTCCCTTGCCACGTCGAGCAGTTCCGCCTGGCTGCGGTAACGCAGCTTCGACTGCCAGAACCCGCTCGCCCACTCCGGCAGCATCGGCGCGTGCCCGGTCGCGTCGGCGTAGCGCGACATGATCTGCGACGGCGAACCGGCGGTGATCCAGTAGTCGATCTGCCGCGCGGAGTCGGCGACCCAGCGGGTGCCGTTCTCCGCCAGTTCGACGCGGCCGACCGCCGGGGAATTCCACAGTAGGCCGTAACCACGGCTGGACAGCAGGAACGGCACGGACACCTCGCCGTTGCGCTGCACCAGATCGAGCACCATGCCCTTCTGGTCCAGCCGTCCGTGCGTGTGCTGGCCGAGGCCGTAGAGCCGCTCCCCCTGATAGGCGTGGAAACGCTGCTCCAGCCGCGCGTATCCACCGCCGCGTTCCTCGCGCAGGCGCGGGCCGGGCCACCAGAAGTGCGCGCGCTGCTCGGTGAGCAACTCCGCACCGGTGTCCGTGCGGGTGAAGGACAGCACCGGCACCACACCGGTGTCGGTGTCGACCAGCTCCACCGTCGCGGTCAGGGAACCGTTGACCACCCGGTGTTCGGTTTCCTCCACTTCGGACGGTTTGGGCGCGACGAGCGCGCCGGGAAGGTCCTCGGTGATCCCGTGCCGACCCACGCGCACCCGCAGGCTGTCCGGGCCCCACGGCTCGATCCGGATCACCTCGTGGCGGACCCGCACTTCGATCATTCCCACTCCTAGGTCGTGTTTCACCAGCGGCGGAGCCGCTTGCCGTGGACCGTCAACCACTCTCTAGTCCTTGAGCGCGCCGCCGGTGACCCCGGCGACCACGTACCGCTGTGCGATCACCAGCAACACCGCCGCCGGGATCGAGGCCATCACCGCGGTGGCCAGCACCGCGTTCCAGTCGGCGCTCTGGTTGCCGATGAACCGGTAGATGCCGACCGTGATCGGTTCTATCCCGCGTCCCGTGGTGAGCGTGACCGCGAACAGGAAGTCCGCCCAGGCGAACAGGAACGAGAACAGCCCGGCGGTGACCATGGCGTTGCGGCTGATCGGCACCACGATCGAGGCGAACACCCGCCAGTACCCGGCACCGTCCACTCTGGCCGCTTCCGGCAGTTCGCGCGGGATCGACAGCATGAACGCCCGCAGCACCAGCACGGCGAACGGAATGGTCGCGGTCGAGTCGGCCAGCACCAGCCCCAGGTAGCTGTCGATCAGCGAGAACTCGCTGAACAGCGTGTACAGCGAGTTCGCCATCACCGGGCCGGGCACCATCTGCACGATCAGCAGCGCGAAGACGAACGCCTGCACACCGCGGATCCTCAGCTGCGCCAGCGCGTAGGCGGCGGGCATGGCGATCGCCAGCGAAACCACCACGGTGCCGGCCGCCACCGCCAGGCTGGCCATCAGGTGACCGCCCTGAGTGGACAGTGCGCTGCGGTAGCCGTCGAGTGTGCCGTCCACCGGCAGCCAGTCCGGGTTCGGTTTCAGCAACGAGCCCGCGGGCTGCAACGAGGCGTTGACCATCCAGTACAACGGGAACAGCAGCACGATCACCACCGCGATCCCGGCCGCGGTGCGCAGATACCGGGTCACCGCTGTTCCTCCCGCATGGAAGCCCGCGCCGATCGCAGGTACAGCAGACCGAACACGGTGGCGACGAGCACCAGCAGGTTGCCGACCGCGGCTCCCTGCCCGAAGGCGAAGTCGCCGTCGAAGGAAAGCTGGTAGGCCCAGGTGGTCAGGGTCTGCGTGGCGTTCGCCGGGCCACCGCCGGTGACCACCATGATCACGTCGAACACCTTGATCGTGTAGACCAGCCCCAGCATCAGCACCACGGCGGTGACCGGGCGCAGCAGCGGCCAGGTGACGTGCCGGAACCGCTGCCAGGCGCTCGCCCCGTCCAGCTCCGCCGCTTCGTACAAAGTGGACGGTATGGCCCGCAGCCCGCCGTGCAGGATGACCAGGTTGAACGGGATGCCGATCCAGATGTTCACGATGATCACCGCGGGCAGGGCCCAGCCGGGATCGGTCAGCCACGGCGTCGGGCCGTCGGCGAGGCCGACCGCCCGCAGCGCCGCGTTGATCACGCCGTGGTCCTGGTCCAGCATCCACCGCCACACCGCGCCGCTGACCACCAGCGGCAGCAGCCACGGCAGCAACAGCAGCGAGCGCAGCAGCCCGCTCAGCGGGAACCGGTCGTTGAAGAACACCGCCAGCGCCAGCCCGATGGTGAACTGGAAGAAGATCGACGCGACGGTGAACACCGCGGTGTTCAGCACGGCCGTGCCGAACAGCGGGTCACCGAGCACCGCCACGTAGTTGTCCAGCCCGACGAACGGCGCCTCGCCGGTGTAGAACGAGCGGACCGAGTACTCGCGCAGGCTCATCGAGACGTTGTTGACCAGCGGATACCCGAAGAACAGCACGATGTAGGCCAGTGCGGGCAGCAGGAAGGCCCAGGCGGCCAGCCGCTGCCCGCCCCGGCCCACCCGCGCGGCCTTCGGCCGCACGGGTGCCCGCGTGGCCGTCAAGCTCACGGACGGCCCGCCTGTTCCTGCGCGGCCCGCAGCGCGTCCTCCGGAGACTGCTGCCCGGCCAGCACCGACTGCAGAGCCGCTCCGAGTGCCTGCGACACCGTCGAGTACTTCTCCCCCAGCTCGGCGGTCCGCGAGCGCGCCGTCTCCACCTCGCTGACGAACGGCTGCATGGCCGGGTTCTCCTGGCCGAACTTCTTCGCCACGTCCATCTTGGACGGTACGTAGGCGTGTGCCTTGTCCCAGGCGACCATGTTCGGCTCGCTCAGGATGCAGCCGAGCACCTTGGCCGCGGCCTGCTGGCGGTCCGGGCCGGTGGCCGGGATCGCGCCGACCTCACCGCCGAGCGCCACCACCGGCGCGGTGCCCGGCCGCGGGGTCGGGATCGGCACCACGCCGTAGTCCAGCCCGGCCGTCTCGTCCAGCCGCGCCAGGTTCCACGAGCCGTTGATCATCATCGCCGCGTTGCCCGCGACGAACTGGTCGGCCACGTCGTTCTGGTTCCAGTTGAGCACCGACTTCGAGGCCGAGCCCGAGGTCACCAGGTCGTTGACGAAGCGCATCGCCTCCACGCCCTGCGGTGAGTCCAGTTTGGCCAGATCGGCGCCGTTGCTCCAGAAGAACGGCAGGAACTGCCAGGCACCCTCTTCGGTGGCCAGCGCGGAGAAGGCGAGGCCGTACTTGCCATCCGCGGTCAGCGCGGTGGCCGCGGCCTTGAGCTGCTCCCAGGTCTGCGGCGGCTCGATTCCCTTTTCCTGCAACAGTTTCTTGTTGTAGATCAGGGCGAGGCCGTTCACCCCCGGCGCCAGCCCGTACACCTTGTCCTGGTAGGTCCCGGCCTTCACGATGCCCGGGTAGTAGCCGTCGGTCGAGATGCCGTAGTCGGTCAGCGGGGTGAGCGCGCCGGTGGCGGCGATCTGCTGCAGCGACGGGTTGTCCGTGAAGAGCAGATCCGGCAGGGTGCGCGAGCTGGCGTCCTTGAGGACCTTGGGCAGCAGCTGGTCGGTCGGCACGGTCTGCCGGTCGACCTTGATCCCGGTTTCGGCCGCGCAGGTGTCCAGCACCTGCTGCCAGGCTTTGCTGCCCTGCTGGTCGGCGTAGTAGTCCAGGGCGGTGATCTCGCCCGCCGCCTGGCCTGAGTCAGTGGCACTGGGGCCGCAGCCGGCGAGCACCAGCGCGCTCGCGGTGACACCGGTGATCACGAGATTCCGAGCTGTTCGAGCGGCACTGCTCATCTGGTCCTCCGAACCTTGGGACTGTCGAAGCGCTTCGAAATACGGCGAGCGGGACCGGCCGCGCCGGCCGTCACGGCCGGCGGGCCGTACTGCCTCCCTGCGTCAGTTTCGGGGACAGCAGCCGGACCTCGGGCGAGCCGGATCCGGCGAGCTGCCGCATCGCCATCTCCACCGCGATCCGCCCGACCTCTTCCGAGGGGATCGCCACCGTGGTCAGCGGGATGGAGTACTGCGCCGCCATGTCCTCCGGGCAGATCGCCACCACCGACAGGTCCTCCGGCACCCGCTTCCCACGCCGCTGCAACTCGGCCAGCACGCCGCCGAGCACAGCCTCGTTGTGCACCACCAGCCCGGTCAGCTCCGGCTGCCCGGCCAGTACCTTGTCCACGCACTCGCTCACCGCGGCGTAGGAGGGCGCGCAGGCGTGGCTCGTCGATCGCAGGCCGCGTTCCTGCGCGCTGGCGGCGAAACCGCGCAGGAACCGGCCCGCGAAACTGGTTCCGCGTTCGTAGACGTTCGGCGAGGGACCGATCAGCGCGATTTCGGTGTGCCCGAGATCGGCCAGGTGCTGCACCGACCTGGCCGCCGCGGCGGTGAAGTCCAGGTCCACACAGGACAGATCGGCCGGGTCGTCCGGCACGCCGATCAGCACCACCGGGCGCATCAGCGACTGCAGCACCGGCACGCGTGGCTCGTCGGCCTCCACGTCCATCACCAGGATGGCGTCGGCGCTGGCCGAACCGGCCACCCGGCGCAGGCCGTCCGGTCCCTCGTCGGCGGTCAGCAGCAGCACGTCGTGGTCGTACTTGCGCGCCGAGGTGACCACCGGGGTGACGAACCGCATCACCACCGGGAGGTTGATGTCCGTGCGCAGCGGCACCACCAGCGCCAGCACCTGGGTGCGGCTGCTGGCCAGCGCGCGGGCGCCGGCGTGCGGGTGGAAGCCGAGCTTGCGGACGCTGGCCTCGACCCGGCGCCGCGTCTCCGGTGAGATCGAGCGCTTGCCGGAGAGCACGTAGGACACCGTGCTCGGGGCGACCCCGGCGTCACGGGCGACATCCGCGATGGTGATCATCTCGCCCCTTCCCGCCTGTCGAAGCGCATCGACGATCTGTACCGGCGGGGTGAGGTTAGGCCAGTCCGCCGAAGAACACAAGGAGCGTTGACCCCGGGGCTGTTCCGATGACATAGTCCCGGCACCGCGCACCACTACAGACCGACAGATCATCGATGACTGTCGAATCGCTTCGACAGTGTTCGTCCGGAGGTGGCTGTGTCCCCGTCCTCGAACCCGCTCTCCCGCCGCAAGGTGCTGGCGATCGCCGCCGCGGCGCCGCTGCTGGCGGCCACCCTGCCGCGGGCCGTGCAGGCCCGCGCGCAGGTGCCAGACTTCCCGTTCCGCGATCCGACGCTCGGCCTCGAAGCCAGGGTGGCCGACCTGCTCGGCAGGCTCACCCTCGACGAGAAGGTCGCGCTGCTGCACCAGTACCAGGCCCCCGTGCCGCGGCTCGGCGTGGCGGCGTTCAAGACCGGCACCGAGGCACTGCACGGGGTCGGCTGGTCCACCGACAAGTCCGCGGGCGGTGCCGTGGTGACCGCGACCGCGACGGTGTTCCCGCAGGCCATCGGGCTGGCGAGCACCTGGGACCCGGAGCTGATCGAGCGGGTCGGCACGGCCGTGGGCACCGAGGCCCGCGGGTTCCACGCGGAGAACCCCGGGGTGTGGGGCCTGCAGTTGTGGGCCCCGGTGGTCAACCTGCTGCGGGACCCGCGCTGGGGCCGCAACGAGGAGGGCTACTCCGAGGACCCGTACCTGACCGGGGCGATTTCCACCGCCTACGGCCACGGCATCCAGGGCGAGGACCCGGACCACCTGCGGGCCGCGCCGGTGCTCAAGCACTACCTGGCCAACAACAACGAGGTCCGGCGCGACACCGCCTCCTCGGTGCTGCGGCCGCGGGTCAAGCGCGAGTACTACGAGTCCGCGTTCCGGCCCGCGCTGGCCGCCGACGCCGCCACCGGCGTGATGTCGGCGTACAACCTGGTCAACGGCAGGCCGATGACCGCGCACTTCGACCACAACGACGTGGTGCGCACGTGGACGAAGCGGCCCCTGTTCAACGTCACCGACGCCGGCGGGCCGAACAACCTGACCGGCAGCCAGGCCTACTACGCCACGCAGCCCGAAGCCGACGCCGCGGTGATCAGGGCCGGGCTGGACAGCTTCACCGTCGACGACACCAACTCGGCGAAGACCATCGAGGCCGTGCACGCCGCGCTGGCGCAGGGACTGCTGCAGGTGTCCGATGTGGACAACGCGGTCCGGCACATCCTCAGCCTCCGGGTGCGGCTCGGCGAGTTCGACCCGGGCGGCGGTCCGTACGGCCACATCGGCAAGGAGGTCGTCGACACCCCGGAACACCGGGCGCTGGCAAGGGAAACCGCCGCGCGGGCGATCGTGCTGCTGAAGAACGACGGCCTGCTGCCGCTGGCACGCGGCCGCACGGTGGCGGTGATCGGCCAGCTGGCGGACACGCTCTACACCGACTGGTACTCCGGCGCGCTGCCCTACCGGATCACCCCGTTCGGCGGGATCACCGAGGCCGCGGGCGCGGCGGTGACCACCACCGAAGGCGTGGACCGGATCGCCTTGCGCACGCCGGCCGGGTACGTCACGGCGACCGCGGCCGCCACCCCGCTGGCCGTCTCCACCTCCACCGGTGACGACACGCGGTTCGACGTCTACGACTGGGGCGAGGGCATCGTCACGCTGCGCGCGCTGTCGAACGGGAAGTTCCTCTCCTTCGGCCCCGACCGCACGGTGGTCAACAACGCCGCGCAGCCGAACGGCTGGTACGTGCAGCAGCAGTTCAAGCTGGTCGCGCACGGCGGCGGGCACGTGCTCGAGTACGCGGGCAACGAAACGGACGATTCGTGGTTCGGCGACCAGAAGTACGTGGCCGTCGGCGCGGACGGACGGCTGACCATCACCGCGAAGTCGCCCGCCGAAGCCACCGTGTTCACCAAGGAAGTGGTGCGCAGCGGGATCGAAAGCGCCGTCGAAGCGGCGAGCGGGGCCGACGTCGCCGTGGTGGTGGCGGGCAGCATGCCGTTCATCAGCGGCCGTGAGGACGACGACCGGCAGGACCTGAACCTCGCGCCCGCGCAGCAGGCCGTGCTCGAAGCGGTGCGGCAGGCGAATCCGGACACCGTGCTGGTGCTGGAGAACAGCTATCCGACCACGATCGGCTGGGCACAGCAGAACGTACGGTCGATCGTCTGGACGTCGCACGCGGGCGCGGAGACCGGGCACGCGCTCGCCGACGTGCTCTACGGCCAGGTCAACCCGGCCGGGCGGCTCACCCAGACCTGGTACCGCTCGGCGGACGACCTGCCGGACCTGCTCGACTACGACATCATCAAGGCCGGCCGGACCTACCAGTACTTCACCGGCGATCCGTTGTACCCCTTCGGTTTCGGGCTGTCCTACACCACCTTCGACTACCGGAACCTGAGGCTGAGCGCGCCGTCGATGTCGGCGCAGGGCGAGATCGGCGTGAACGTCGTCGTGACGAACACGGGCACGCGGGCCGGCGACGAGGTCGTGCAGCTCTACACACACCAGCGGACCTCCCGCGTCACGCAGCCGAAGCTGCGCTTGCGGGCGTTCAAACGCGTGCGCCTCGCGCCGGGCGAATCCAAGACCGTGACGCTCTCACTGCGCGCGGCGGATCTCGCGCACTGGGACGTCACCCGCGACCGCTGGGTGGTCGAAACGGCCACGCACGACGTGCTCGTCGGCGCGTCCAGCGCGGACATCCGGGTGCGCGGCACGCTGCGCGTCCGGGGTGAGGCCGTTCCGCCGCGCGACCTGCGCCGCGACACCGAGGCCGAGAACTTCGACGACTACGACGGCATCACGCTCACCGACCGCACGAAGGAACGCGGCACCTCGGTGACCTCGGTGTCGCCGACCGGGGGCTGGATCGCCTTCCGCGACGCCGACCTGCACGCGAAGCAGATCACCGCACTGGTGTCCGCTCCGGGCCCGGCGACGATCACCGTCCGGACGGGCGGGCCGGACGGTCCGCCGCTCGGTTCGCTGACCGTGCCGGGCACGGGCGGGAAGTACGACTACACAACCGTGTCGGCCCCGTTGAGCGGGGCCAAGGGACGCGGAGACCTGTACCTCGTCTTCGGCGGTCCGGTGTCCCTGGGGACGTTCCGGCTCAGCTAGGCGTGGTGAGCGGGCGGGCGGCCCACTCGAGCGCGTCGGCCACGGTGGGCCGCACCGCCAGCAGTTCACGCAGGTTCATCAGGTCGATCGGCCGGACGACCGCGTGCTGGCGGGTGGCCAGTGCGAAGGGGACGCCCTCGGCGCGGGCGTCCCCGCAGGCCCTGACCAGTGTGGCCAGGCCGGCCGACGAGCAGAACCGGACGTCGCAGAAGTCCACCACGAGCGCGCGGGGGGTCAGGCTGATTTCGACGGCGAGCTGGTCGCGCAGGCGGGGGGTGAACAGTGCGTCGACCTCGCCACCGACCTTGATGACGGTCGCCTCCGCGGTGGCCGAGACGGTCATGGTCGCGCGAGCGTTGGGGTAGGGCATGCGGCCTCCTCACAAACCGAGGGACGCCGCGGGGTGCACGCCGCCCCCGGATGCGGTTGATCAAACCGGAGTGGGTGACGGCTGCTGTCTGAACCGAGACACTCCGACCGTACAAGCATTCGCGCGGCGACGCAGCGCTTGGTATGGCGCCGACCCGGTACCGCGGTGGCATTCGCCGTGTTCACCGGGGTTTCCTGCGGGGAAATCACCGGGACGCCGATCGCGGCGGCCGGCCGTGTGAGCAGACCCGCGGCGACCGCACCCGGCCCCGGATTGAACTCAAGGGTTCAATTTAGTGATCCAGCTGGTACGGTCAGGCCATGGCGAAGACAGTGGTGATCACCGGCGGCACGGACGGGATCGGGGCCGCGCTCGCGCGGGCACTCGCCGCGCGCGGGGATCGGGCGGTGGTGCTCGGACGCGATCGGGAACGGGGCGCGCGGCTCGTCGCCGAGGGCAACGGGCTGATCAGCTTTCTCGAAACCGATCTCAGCCTCATGTCGAACACGCGGGAGGCGGCCGAGGAAATCGCGGCCACACACCAGGAGATCGACGGGCTGGTGCTCTGCGCGCGGTTTTTCCAAACGCGCAGGACCGTCACCGAGGAAGGGCTGGAGCACAACTTCGCGTTGTTCTACCTGAGTCGCGCCGTGCTCGGGGAAGGGCTCGCCGGGCCGCTCGGCCGGGCGGAAAGAGCCGTGGTCGTCAACGTGGCCGGGCCGGGGCACGACACCCCGATCGACTGGGAGGACCTGCAAAGCACCCGCGACTACGACGGCGTGCGCGCGATGTTCCAGGCGGGGCGGCTCAACGACCTGCTCGGCGTCGACTTCGCCGCGAAACACCCCGGAATCGCGTACGTGCTGTTCCACCCCGGCACCACGGCGACCGGTTTCGCCGGTGACTACGACCCGGCGACGGCCGCGTTCATCGAACAGCAGAAAGCGCGGGCCAAACCGGCAACCGAAGTGACGGAGCCTCTTCTCACCCGGCTGGACGAGCCGCCGCGGAAATCACTCAGCGCGTTCCACCTGCACACCGAACTGGATGTGCGGAACGGGCTTTTCGATCCCGCCGACGCGGCCCGCCTGGCCGGGCTCGGGCTTACTTCTTCCAGACGATCGGAGCGTCCTTGACCTTCTCCTGGTCGGTGTAGGTCGCGGCGCCGACACTGCTGCCTTCGCGGACGGCCTGCAGTTCACAGGTCTCGTACTTGGCCCCGGCGGTGGTGAAGTCCTTCGGCGCGGCCTCGGACTTGCACTTCGGGATGTCGCCGGTGACGACCACGCCGGTGCTGCGGCCGTCCGGGCCCTGCGCGCGCAGCCGTACCGTGCTGTGGGCGAGATCGGTGCCGCCGACGTTCTCCACGGTCAACCGGATGTACACCGGCACCAGGCCCTTGGCCTTCTCGCCGACGGCCGCCAGATCCGCGGCCGGGCCCAAGTCGATCGAGTCGACGGTGATCGCGATGGTGCCGGTCTGCTTCGTGCCGTACTTGAACGGCACCACCGCGCGGTCGCCGACCTTCAGTTCGGTGCCGGGCTTGGTGATCTCGGCCGAATCGGTCGAACCGGCCGGTGCGGCGCTGGACTCGGCGGCCGGTGCGGTGGACTCCGCCGGAGCGGGCTCCGGCGCGGGCGCGGCCGACTTCTCCTGCCCACCGCAGGCGGTCAGCAGGGTCAGTGCGGCAAAACCGGCAGCGAACACCGCGGTGCGGTTGTACTTCATGGATCTCCTCGGACTCCCCCGCCGAATCGGCTCCGGCGTGCTCGCCACGCAACGTAGCCGCCGACAGGGCCAACCGGTGTGGCCCGATCGCACCACAAGCGATCACAAATCGCCTACGCCGATCAGCCCATCCTGGATGGCGCGGGCCACCAGCGCCGCCTTGGTCGGCGCCTCCCTGCCGATCTGCGCGTACTTGATCCGGATGCGCTCCAGGTGGGAGTTCACCGTATTCGGCGAGATACCCAGCCGGTGCGCGACAAAGTCCTTCGACTCCGACTGGAACCACTCGATGAGCACCTCGGTCTCCCGCGCCGAGAGCGCGGGCCGCCGCTCCGAACGGTCACCGGCCAGTGCGCCGGCCAGCGACGGCGGTGTGTACGCCCGGTCACCAGCGGCCGCGCGGACCGCCTCGACCAGGTGCTTGTCGCCTTCGGCCTTGGTCAGGTAGCAGAGCGCGCCGAGTTCGAGGCACTGCAGCGCGATGTCGTCGTCGGCGCGCATCGAGTAGACCACCACCCGCCTGCCCGCCTCGGTGAGCCGCCGCAGATCGCCCATCGCCGGGGTGGTGCTGTTCAGGTGCAGGTCGAGAATGACCACGTCGGCCCGCGCGCCGTCGCCGATCCAGGCCGCGCGCACGTCCTCGCCATCGGCGAGCACCCGGATCGGCGGACTGCCCGAGGACAGCCAGTGCACCACCCCCGCCCGCACGGCCGGGTGGTCGTCGATGACCACCGCGGTCAACTCGGTTCCGTCCGCCATTTCGCCTCCATCCACTGCCGCTCCCCCAGTGTGTGGCACTCGACTCCGACGCGGGCAGAGCCCGCCGGTGATTCGCCTGGCTCGCCGTCGGTGATCACCGCCACCCGGACCTCGTCAGCCGCCCGGAGCACGCTCACCCGCGCCTGCGACCGGGCCCCGACCAGCGCGGTCACCAGCGGCGCGGTCAGCTCGCGGCGGATCTCGGTCGGCACCGGGACCGGCTCGCCGCTGACCGCCAGCACGACGGTCAGCCCGCGCCGCTCGGCGAGGTCCACGCAGGCGGAGACCTCGTGCACCAGCGGGTCGGGCACGTCGTCGTTCTCGGCGAACAACCGCCGCAGCTGGGTGGCCGCCAGCACGCACCGCTGCCGGGTCCGGGCCGTGCGCGGGTCCAGCGTGCGATCGGCCATCGCGGCCAGCAGCGGCAGCGTGGCACCGAGCTGCCCGGCGAACCGGTTCCGCTGATCGGCCTCCTCCTGCTCGGCGAGCACCTTGCGGTGTGCCTGCCGGTCGCGTTCCGCGGCGGCCTCGGCGGCCTGCCGCGCCCGCCGGTGCACCAGCCGCGCCAGTGCCAGCGTGGCCAGCTGGAAGCTGATCACGCTGAGCACCGCGATCGCCACCTCGCCGATCTCCCCGCGATCGGTGGGCGCGGTGGTGACCAGTCGCGCCAGGTAGGGCACGACGTGCGCACCGAGCGCGGCCACGGCCAGCGCCGCCCGGTCCAGCAGCAGCACCAGCAGGTGCCAGCCGGCCAGGCCGAAGGACCAGTGCCGGTCGCCGACCAGCTCCTCCGGCGGCAGCGCCCAGGTCGCCGCGGCGGACGCGGCCAGCGCCACCACCGCGAGCGGCAGCGCCACCGGCAGCGGGACCGCGCGCCCGCGGAGCACCCAGACCGCGGCCACCACGGTCACCGCCTCGAGGGTGAGGAACGCGGCCCAGCCGGTGGTCCCGGTGACCACCGGCAGGCTGAGCGCCGGCTGGATCGCCACGAGCACCACGAACACCGCGAGCCGGACGATGCCGAGCACGCGGTCGGTTTCCTCAGTGGTGGCGATCGGAAGTCCGTCTTCCGATCGGTGCCACTCAGCCATCGGGCCACACCAGTTCCACCGTGGTGCCGTCGCCGGGCGCGGAGGTCACCGTCGCACGGCCACCCACCGAGGCCATGCGCTCGACCAGCGAACCCCGGATACCGCGCCGGTGGGCGGGCACGGCGGCCGGGTCGAACCCGCGTCCAGTGTCGCGAATGGACACTCGCACCCCCGGTTCCACGGTGAGCACGGCCTCGTTCACCCCGGCGTGGCGCTCGACGTTCACCAGCGCCTCCCGGACCGCCCGCACCAGCGCCAGCGCGGCCGACGCGGGCAGCAGCGGCACCGGCGACCACCGCGCGTCGACCACCACCGGGCTCTGCTCCAGCACTCCCCGCAGGGACGCCTCCAGCTCGACCATGCTGTCGCGGCCGGTGGCGCCGGTGAGAATGGACAGGTCGCGGCGGGCGTACTCGGCGACCTCCGCCGGGTCCGCGGTCTCGCCGCGCTGGGCCACCATGAGAAAGGTGGCCGACGCGGTGTCGTGCAGCACCGCCAGGTACTCGCGTTCCCGCCGCTTTCGTTCCAGTGCGAGGGATTCCTCGCGCTGGAGGCGGGCGCGCCGCTCGCGCAGCCGGTCGATGCGCCGGGTCGATCGCAGCAACAGGAGGAAGGCCAGCCGCGCGAGCACGCCTTCGATCAGCACCCGCACGACCGTGCTCACGGCGTCCTCCGGCGGGAGCGGGGCGAGCTGGACCACCAGCAGGCAGGCCACCGCGGGCACGGTCACCCGCGGCGGCCACTCCCACTGAAGGGTGATCACGGTGATGGTGAGCACGTTCAGCGCCCACTGGTTCAGTTCGCCGGGATCGGGCGCGGTCTGGACCTGTGCCGCGCAGATCGCCGCTGTCCGGACGAGCGTGAGCCCGAAGGTGAGCCGCCTGCCCCGGCCGGTGCGGCCGCCGTGGAACTCGGCGAGCGCGGCGACCACCGCCAGCGCGAGCAGGCCGAAGGCCAGCGGCAGTGCGTCCGCCGGGGTGGCGAGCACGCCGAACGCGCTGATCACCACCAGCCCGGTTCCCCTGGCCACGCCCGCGAACCGGCCGACCACCGCGAGCGACTCCGCTTCGACGGAGGTGTCACGATCGGACGGCACGCAAGGCAGTCAAGCAGATGGCTCAAGGCGCTGTCCGGCAAGCCACGCTCGCGGTCGACCAGACTCGCCGGGCAGCGCCTAACCGGCCGGGGAGGAAAGGGCGACGAACTCCGGAGTGTCGTCCACGCGCACCCGCAGGATCGGCACCGCCTTGTTCACCGGGTCGCCCCGGTCGTCGAAGGAGATGCGGCCGCTGGCGCCGGGGACGGCCCCCTCGTCGTGCAGGCGGTTGCGCATCTGGAGCAGGTCCCGCGCGGTCACCGTGACCGACGGGTTCGCCCCCGAGTGCCGGATCGCCCACGCCACCGTCAGCACCGCGTCGTGGGCCAGGATCGCGACACCGTCGTCGAGCCGGTCGCCGGGGAACAGGGCTTCGAAGCACTCCTCGCAGCCCGGCTCGCGGAAGTTCGCCACCGAGACGCGGTCGAACTGGTCCGGCGTCGTGGTCCACGCCTGCGGATGCGCCAGTCCGGGCGCGAGCACGGTCACGTTCGACTCCAGTCCACGCCGCATCGCCGCGTCGGGGGCCTCGACCAGCGCGAGGTCGCCGGTCAGCACGGTGACCGGCTGGTCGCGGCACCGGCGGTTGGCCAGTTCCGCGATGAACGCGGTCAGGTGGTGCTCGCGTCCGGCGAAGTAGACGATGTCCGGCTTGTTGCCGCACAGGTTCGGCATCATCTGCAGGAAGGTGTTCTCCACCCCGGGCAGCGTCGAGTCGAACCACTCGACCTGCCCGACGATCTGGTGCTGCTCGTCGGTGAACCGCGCGGTGAACGCGTCGGCCAGGGTTTTCGGGTAGAGGTCACCGGGATTGCGGTCCTGCACCAGGGTGGCCGTGCGCGCGGTCGGGCGGATGTAGTTCGCCGCCGCCTGCGCGTAGGTGGAACTGGTCGGGGAAACCCGCAGGAAACCGGGGATCTGCGACAGCTCGTCGGCGGCCAGGTGCGAGCCGATGATCGGGATCCGCAGTTCGGACAGCCGGGTCATCGCGCGCCGCGCGTCGTCCAGGCTCAGCCCGATCCCGGAAACCGCGACCAGGTGCTCGGCCTCGATCCGCCGCTCCAGCTCGGCGACCACCGGCTCCCACTGGGCCAGCTTGCTGCCCGGATTCGCCAGCAGCAGCCGGATCTGCGGGGTGGGGCTGCCCCACGCCCCGCCGTTCGCCCGCCGCTGCGCCAGGTAGGCGCCCTGCAACTGGTGGCGAACCCATTCCGGCGACAGGATGTCCACTTCGGCCAGTGTCATCGGCAGGAACACCGCGACGGTGACGTAGGGCTTGCCGGAGCCGGCGACCTTCTCGTTCTCGGCCAGGATCCGGCCCTGGACGTCGGCCAGGTCCGGGCTGAACACGTACCGCCCGTCGGTGACGCCGGTGCACTCGGACAGCTCGCCGCGCTGCTCCACCCCCTCACCGCAGGTGCGCGCGGCCTGGTTGATCGCGGGGACCACCACGGTCACCGCGACCAGCACGACGGCCACCAGCACCACCACGCCGCCCACCCACAGCCACTTCCACCACGCGGGCTTCGGCGGGGTGATCCGGTCGGTTCCCGTGCTCATCGATACCTCTCCGCGCGTTCGTGCAGCAGCATCGAGCCGCGGCCCCTGCCCTGCGCCAGGTGGTGGAAACTGCTTTCGATGGTGCTGTCCAGCGTGCCGCCGGGATCGCCGAGCGGATCACCGGCGATCCACAGCGACACCAGCAGCCAGGCGAGCGTGCTGTCCAGTTCGTCGGCCCACTGCCCGGCGTGCTCCCGCACCTGGTCGTAGGGCTCGGCGGTCTTGTCCAGCCGGTTCGGCGCGGCGGTGATCTGGTCCAGTTCGGCCAGCCACGCCTGTGCCTGCTTCAGGTCCAGCTCCCCGTCGAACGGCTTCCGCAGGTGCGCCACGGCTTCGGCGACGTTGCCCAGCGCCAGATCGTGGTACCGCGCGGAGACGCCGCGCCCGCCTCTGTCGTAGAAGTCGCGGCACAGCGTGTGCACCCTGTCCCAGTTCAGCTCGTGCTCGTCGTCGCGTTCGGCCAGTTCGCCGAGCAGCACCCGGCGCAGCAGCGGGTGCAGGACGTAGCGCGGGAGTTCGCCGGGTTCCGCGCGCAGCCACAGCGTGTCGCTGAGCGTTTTGAACAGCACGCCCTCGCCGGCGGGCAGGTGCATCGAGAGGATTTCGCGGTGGAACAGGATTTCCACGTCCTGCGCCGCGCTCGCGGTGATCAGGTCCTCACGGCCGGCCGCCGGGAAGTCCTGGAGCAGGTACTCGCGCAGCCGCGGGAACTCGGCGTGGAAGACCGAGCGCAGGGTGGTCGGGTTCGACCGGTCGTAGGTGGTCGCGATGGTGTCCAGCACGTCGGTGGTCGCGCCGGGATGGCCGTCGGTCAGCCGGTGCACGAACCCGGGCAGCCGCGAAGTCGGGTGGATGTCGTAGGCCACCGCGAGGTCCACCGTGTCGTCGGCGGAGAGCGTGCCCAGTTCGATCAGGTACCACGGCCACCACTGCCCGTGCGCCCGCTCGACCGGCACCGCCCAGTCTTCGTCCACTTCGGACGGTGTGCGCGGGCGCGGCCAGGACAGCCCGCCGGTGCGCTCGGCCGAGGGGCGGCGGCGCTCGGGCTCGTCCACCCCGGAGGCGGTGGGCGGGTGCCATCCGGTGTTCCAGTCCGGGTTCCAGCCGCGGCTGGTGGCGAACACGGCGAGCGGATCGGTTTCCGGACCGGCGCGGCGGCGCGCTTCGGCGAGCACCCGGAGAAAGGCCTGGCCGCCGGGCGTGTGCGTGTTGTCGAGCAGCACGGCGGCGTTCAGCGTGCGGCGGGCGCGGTTGACCCCGGAGTAGGCGCGGCGCAAGTCGGCCAGGAAGGCGTCGCAGAAGGTGGCGTCGGCCGATGCGCGGTCGTCCTCGTCGCCCTGTGCCCAGCGGGCGATCTCGATCAGGAAGTCCTCGCGTTTGCCGGAGCTGGCGGGCAGGCTCTTGATCTTGCCGAGCAGCCGCCTGCGGTCGTACCAGCTCAGCCCGCGCAGCAGCAGGTCGGTGGCCTCTGGCCAGCCGGGCGTGCTCTGCCCGCCGATGCCGCCGGCCAGCCGGACCACGTCGACCACGGCGTCGCGGTTCTGCTCGAGCGGCTGGTTCTGCGCCAGCACCTCGCGCAATTTCCGCAGGGCGAGGCGCCGGTCCCCGATTTCCACCGGAGAGCCGACCACGAGCATGCACAGCCACAGTCGTGGAAATGCGATCCGGCCGAACTGCCGCCAATGACGGCTCAGGTCGAACGCGAGGTGACCGAGCAGTTCTCGCGGCTCGATGTTCGACCAGTCCTCTTTCTCGAAATCGACCTGCGCGTGCGGCAGATCGGCGCACCGATCGGCCAATTCCCGCAGCAGCGCCGTCTTGCCGGTGCCCCGCGCGCCGAGCGCGACCACCAGCGGCGCACCCCAACTCTGCCCGCCCGGGCGGGCGAGGCACTTTTCGGCGAGCCCCACGGTGACGGGCCGCAATCCGGCCAGCCGGGTCGGCTCACTAGGCATCTTCGCCCTTTGTTCGTCGAGTAGGAGCAATCAATATAGAGAGCATTTGTCACGATCGGAAAACGGGTATGCGTTGACAGTTCCGCTCCCCTTTCATACCGCCGATCGGGGCTGATCCCTGCCGCTATCCGGTGATCCACCCAGTGGAACACGCACCGACCGGACCACTGGGCGCACTGGTCCGGGTTAGCCCGATCGGCCCTGTCGCCCGGCCTCGTCGCCGAATATGTTGCGACGAACAACAAATTCCTGCCGCCGACGACGTCTGTGGGAAGGACCCCTGTCATGAAGTCTCCGAAGCGGTCGCGTGTCTGCGCCGCTCTGCTGTCCCTCGCCGTGCTCGCGCTCCCCGCACCGGCCAGCGCCGCGCCCGCCGAAGCCCCCGGCGCGCCGGGCACCGGTTCGGCGTGGACCACCGGCGGCAAGGAGGGTTTCGGCACCTCGGCCGGGACCGCCTCGAAGGTCTGGTTCACCCTCGGCCAGGGCATCAGCCACGAGGTCTACTACCCGACCGTGGACGTGGCGAACGTCCAGGACCTGCAGTACGTGGTCTCCGACGGTACCGGGTTCACCCAGCTGGAACGCGACCACACGACCAAGCAGGTGGTGCTGACCGATCCGCGGTCGCTGAGCTACCGCCAGATCAACACCGCCACCAACGGCCGCTACCGGATCACCAAAACGCACACCACCGACCCGGCCAGGGCGACCGTGCTGATCCAGACCCGGTTCGAGGTGCTCGGCGGCGGCCCGCTCCAGTTGTACGCGCTGTACAACCCGTCGCTGAACAACAGCGGCATGGGCGACACCGGCGCGAGCGCGGGCGGGCAGCTGGTCGCCTCCGACGGCCCGGTGTCCAGCGCGCTGGCCGCTTCCACCGGCTTCACCAAGCTGACCAGCGGTTACAGCGGCAGCGCGAGCGACGGTTACGTGGACCTGAGCGGCAACCACGTGCTCGACGCGCAGTACGACTCCGCCTCGGCCGCGGGGAATCTGGTGCAGCTGGGCCAGATTCCGGTCGGCACCGACACGACGTTCACGCTGGCACTGGGCTTCGGCGGTGATCGCGCGGCCGCGTCGGCGACCGCTTCGGCTTCCCTCGCCGGTGGTTTCGCGGCCGCCGACACGGCGTACCGGTCCGGCTGGGACGGCTACCTGGATTCACTGGCCGCGGTGCCCGGTTCGATCACCGGCGCCGGGCTGACCACGCAGTACGACGTCGCGCTGATGACGCTCAAGGCACACGAGGACAAGACCTATCTCGGCGCGAACGTCGCGTCGCTGACCAACCCCTGGGGTGAGGCGAAGGACGCGAACGGCACCGGCGACTGCGGTTACCACGCCGTCTGGTCCCGCGACCTCTACCAGGTCTCGACCGCGCAGATCGCCGCCGGCGACACCGCGGCGGCGAACCGCTCCGCCGACTACCTGTTCACCGTGCAGCAACGCCCGGACGGCTCGTTCCCGCAGAACACCCGCCTCGACGGGACCAACTGCTGGACCAGCCTGCAGCTCGACGAGGTCGCGTTCCCGATCGTGCTGGTGTGGCAGCTGAACCGGTTCGACGCGGCGATGTGGGCGAAGGTGAAGAAGTCGGCGGACTTCCTGGTCTCACGCGGGCCGTCCACGCCGCAGGAGCGCTGGGAGGAGAACGGCGGCTACTCGCCGTCCACCATCGCCGCGGAGATCGCCGGGCTGATCTGCGCCGCCGACATCGCCGAGCGCAACGGCGACACGGCGAGCGCGAACACCTACCGCACCACCGCCGACCAGTGGCAGGCGCAGGTGACCGGCTGGACGTTCACCACCTCCGGACCGCTCGGTGACGGCCGGTACTTCGAACGCATCGACGGCAACGGCAATCCCAACGACGGCCAGAACATCTTCCTGCAGAACGGCGGTGGCAACCACGACGAGCGCGCCATCATCGACCCCGGATTCCTGGAGCTGGTGCGGCTGGGCGTGAAACCGGCCGCCGATCCGGACGTCGCGGCTTCGCTGTCCGAAGTGGACTCCACGCTGAAGGTGAACACCCCGAACGGCCCGATGTGGTACCGCTACAACCACGACGGCTACGGCGAAACCGCGTCCGGCGGCCCGTACACCGGCGCCGGGACCGGGCGGTTGTGGCCGCTGCTCACCGGGGAACGCGGGGAGTACGAACTCGCCAACGGGCGCTCGGCCTCGTCCCACCTGGCCACCATGGCGGCCAGCGCGAACCCGGGTCACCTGATCCCGGAACAGGTCTGGGACCGGGCGAGCGCCGGCGGCTTCACCTTCGGCGAGGGCACCGGCTCGGCGACGCCGCTGGCGTGGTCGATGGCGCAGTTCGTCCGGCTCGCGCACTCGATCGACGCGGGCGCGCCGGTGGAGACACCGTCGGTGGTCAAGCAGCGGTACGCAAACGGTTGCGCGAGCGTTTCGGCGCAGTTCTCGGTCAACGCGAGCACCACGTGGGGGCAGAACGTCTTTGTTGCCGGTGACCGGCCGGAACTGGGTTCGTGGAACCCGGCGAAGGCCGTCCCGCTGTCGTCGGCGAACTATCCACTGTGGACGGGCAGCGTCGGGCTGCCGAAGGGCACCGCCTTCCAGTACAAGTACCTGCGCAAGGAGGGTGGCACGGTCACCTGGGAGTCGGGCGCGAACCGCTCGGCCACCGCTTCCGGGTGCACGCTGGCATTGAACGACACCTGGCGCCCGTAGAACAGACCCCACTCGCCGCCGAACCTGGCTGAACGTCACGGGCCAGCGGGGCTGCTGATCAATTCGGTCAGCGCGTCCACCAGTACCTCCACCCCGCTGAGCACCGGACCACCCGGCTCCACCATGTACCGGTCCCGCCGGATCTCGATCATCAGCGCGGTCACCTCCGCCACCCGCCGATAGTGCTTCAGCGGCACATAAGCACCACCGAAAGGCGTGTTCACGTCTACGTCACCAAAAATCGAAGTAGCCGCGGAAACCAGCCACGAAGGCGTGTGGAAGGAATCCACGCCCAAGCAAACCGGCGGCCGATTGCCGTCGCGGTGAAGTTCATAGGGCAGGGCCTGGCTCGGGTACGAGTGGATATCCAGGATGACCACCCGCCCCACGGCCGCCAGCCGGGCATCGACCAGGTCCGTCATCGCCGCCGCGTATGGGTGGTAGTGCCGCGTCAGGAGTTCTTCGACGTGCGCGGGGTCATCATCACGCAGGACCGCGCCGTGCGAAGTGCGCAGGTAGACCGCGCCCATGCCCACCGACCGCATTTCCTCCCGCGCATCCGGGAAACGTTCCGGATCGATCACCAATCGCGAAAGTTCGTTCCGGAAGATCCACGGGCTCACCGGCGAAGCCTCGGCCGCCCGCGACGCGATGAGTCCCGTATGGGCATCCGTCATCAGATCCAGCTCCGCCGACAACGCGTCATCGTCCAGCAGGATGCGAGACCGGGAACCGGGGGTCAGCGCGCGGGAACCGTGCGGCACGTGCAGGATCACCGGTGATTCCGCGGCACCGGGAACCACCGAGAAACTCATCCCGCCAGTGCCTCGAGCGACTTGCGCAACGTCCCGCCAACCTCTACCGGACGCCGCGATTCACGGTCCACGAAAACGTGCACAAAATGCCCCTCGGCGATCAGTTCACCCGACGCCGAGAACATTCCGATCTCGTACCGCACGCTCGACCGCCCCAGGTGCCCGACCCGCAGTCCCACCTCGAGCGATCCCGGGAAGGACACCGAACCCCGGTAGTTGCAGTGCGACTCCACGCACAGCCCGATCACCTCCCCCGACTCGATGTCGAGTCCGCCCTCCTCGATCAGCCAGGTGTTGATCACCGTGTCCATCAGCGAATAGTGCACCACGTTGTTGACGTGCCCGTAGACGTCGTTGTCCTTCCAGCGCAACGGAACCGTCCGCACGTGCGGGTAGTCGTTCACCACAGCTCCACCGAGTCCCGCAGGATGGCGGCCAGGTCGTCCGCCGAGGGTTCACGCGGAGCCGTCGCCAGCAGTCGCTGCTGCTTCAGCGAACCGGACACCAGCGAGTCCACATCGGACTCACCGAAGCCCACCGCGCCGATGCCGTTCGGGATCCCGATGCGCCGCATCAGGTCGCGCAGCACCGCGGGCAGGTGGTCGGCGGCGTCCCCGGACCACTCGAACTCCGGCGCCAGCAGCCGTGCCACCCGCAGGTGCCGCTCCGGCGCCGCCGGGAAGGTGAACTTGAAGGCCGCCGGCGCGGTCAGCGAAACCGCCATTCCGTGCGGCACCATCGCCTCGTCGCCCGGATAGCCGTCCGGGTGGAACTCGCGCACCTGCCCGGCCACCGGGTACGCGTTCGCGTGCGGGATGTGCACGCCCGCGTTCCCGAAACCGAGCCCGGCGAATGTGGCCGCCAGCGCCATGTCCTCACGCGCCTGCAAGTCCGACCCGTCCGAGACCGCCGCCACGAAGGAACGCGCCAGCAACCGCATCGACTCCTCGGCGAACATGTCCGCCAGCGGGTTCGAACCGCAGTACGGCACGCGCTCTTCCGGCCGCTTGCGCGCGAACGAGGTGTACGGCTTCGCGGTGTAGCTTTCGGCGGCGTGGCACAGGATGTCCATCCCGCTCGCCGCGGTCACCGCGGCGGGCTGGCTGACCGTCAGCCGCGGGTCCACCACCGCCAGCGTGGGCCGCAGCCGCAGGTGGCTGATCCCGCTCTTCACCTTCAGCGACAGCACGTCCAGCACGCACACCGTGGTGCTCTCCGCGCCGGTCCCGGTGGTGGTCGGCACCGCCACCAGCGGCTTCAGCGGCTTGGCCGGGGCACGGCCGCCGCCGACCGGCGCGTTGACGTAGTCCATCAGCTCACCGTCGTTGCTGGTCAGCAGGTTGACCGCCTTCGCGGTGTCGATGCTCGACCCGCCACCGACGGCGACGAAGGCGTCCCACGGGCCGTGCCCGCGCGCGTAGTCGACCGCCTTGTCCATGCTCACGTCGGTCGGTTCGACGTGCACGCCGTCGAAAACCTCGGCCTCGACGCCGTAACCGGCGATGCCGTCGGCGATGCGGCGCGGCCAGCCGGTCGCGGCCACGTCCGGGTCGGTCAGCACGAGCACGCGCCGCGCGCCGTACTGCGTCAGGTCGTATCCGATCTCGTCGCTCGAGCCGCTTCCGTACTTCAGCGCCGGAGCGCCGTAGGTGAAGATCGACTCGTAGTCGGCTGAAGCCACGCCTTCGTGCTCCCTCGCTTGTCGGTCCGCGGAACCCCGATTGACCGTACCCCGGCCTGCCCCTATCGTCAGAACGCCGGGACATCCGATGACTTTGGCGTACCACCCAGCTTTTCCCGACGAACGACCGGCCATCACCGCAGATGCATCCGATCTTTGCCGAGGGAGCCGAATGAGCAGGACAAGAGCGCGCGGCTGGTTCGCCGTGTTCGCCGCCGGAGCCGTGACCGTGCTGACCGCCGCGATCCCGCCGCTGGGCGCCGCCGGGCCGAGCGCGGCCGCCGAGCCGCCACGCCAGGAGAACGGCATGACGCTCTGGTACGACGAACCGGCCACCGACTGGGAGTCCCAGTCGCTGCCGATCGGCAGCGGAGCGCTGGGCGCCAGCGTGTTCGGCGGGGTCCAGGCCGAGCAGCTCCAGTTCAACGAGAAGACGTTGTGGACCGGCGGCCCCGGCTCACCCGGTTACGACTTCGGCAACTGGACCTCGCCACGACCAGGCGCGCTCGAAGCCGTCCAGCAGCGGATCGACGCCGAAGGGCAGGCCGATCCGGAGTGGGTGGCCGACCAGCTCGGCCAGCCGAAGCACGGATTCGGCGCGTACCAGACCTTCGGCGATCTCCGGCTGACGCAGCCGCAGGCGCCACCCGAAGTGACCGGTTACCGCCGCCACCTCGACCTCTCGACGGCCACCGCGGGCGTGCGCTATTCCTCCGGCGGCGCCGAGTTCACCCGCGAGTACTTCGCCTCCGCCGCCGATCAGGTGATCGTCGCGCGGCTGTCCGCCGACCAGCCGGGGCGGCTCGGCTTCACCGCCGCCATCACCGCGCCGGACAACCGGTCGAAATCGGCGGAAGCCAGAGACGGCCGTCTCACGTTTTCCGGCCGGCTGAACGACAACGGCATGCGGTTCGCCTCGCAGGTACAGGTGCTCAACGAGGGCGGCAGCCGGACCGACAACGCGGACGGCTCGGTCACCGTCCAAGGCGCGGACGCGGTCACCCTCATCCTCGCCGCCGGGACCGACTACTCCCCCGCACATCCGGCCTACCGGACCGGCACCGACCCGATCACCGGGGTCGCGCAGCGGGTCGGCCAGGCAGCGGCCAAGGGGCTGACCGCGCTGCGGAACGCGCACGTGGCCGATCACCAGGCGTTGTTCAACCGGGTGGACCTCCAGCTCGGCCAGCAGCTCCCGGCGATCCCGACCGACGACCTGCTGCGCGGGTACCAGGACGGTTCGGCCACTCCGGCCGCGCGGAAAGCGTTGGAGGTGCTGTACTTCCAGTACGGGCGATACCTGCTGATCGCTTCGTCGCGGCCCGGCTCGCTGCCCGCGAACCTCCAGGGCGTCTGGAACAACTCCACGTCACCGCCGTGGAGTGCCGACTACCACGTGAACATCAACCTGCAGATGAACTACTGGCCAGCCGAGACCACCAATCTCTCGGAGACGACGGCGCCGCTGTTCGACTACGTGGATTCGATGGTGCCGCCGGGTGAGGTGACCGCGCGGGAGATGTTCGGCAACCGCGGCTGGGTGGTGCACAACGAAACCAACCCGTTCGGCTTCACCGGAGTACACGACTGGGCGACCGCGTTCTGGTTCCCCGAATCCGGGGCCTGGCTGGCGCAGCACTACTACGAGCACTACCTGTTCACCCGCGACGAGGCGTTCCTGCGCGAGCGCGCGTATCCGATGATGAAGTCGCTGTCCCAGTTCTGGATCGACGAACTGGTCGCCGATCCGCGTGACGGGAAACTGGTGGTCACGCCGAGCTACTCGCCCGAACAGGGGCCGTTCACCGCGGGGGCTTCGATGTCGCAGCAGATCGTCGGTGATCTGCTGACCAATACGGTCGAAGCGGCGAAGTCACTGGGCGACAACGGGTTCGCCGCGGAGGCCGCCGACGTTCTGTCCCGTTTGGACCCGGGCCTGCGTATCGGTTCCTGGGGTCAGCTGCAGGAGTGGAAGACCGACCAGGACGACCCGAACAACCAGCACCGGCACGTCTCGCACCTGTTCGCGCTGCATCCCGGCAGGCAAGTCACTCCGGCCGAAACCCGGGAGTTCGCCGAGGCCGCCAAGGTTTCGCTGACCGCGCGCGGGGACGGCGGGACCGGCTGGAGCAAGGCG
Organism: Amycolatopsis sp. YIM 10; assembly: GCF_009429145.1. GTDB lineage: Bacteria > Actinomycetota > Actinomycetes > Mycobacteriales > Pseudonocardiaceae > Amycolatopsis. Next base: position 7,861,985 of record NZ_CP045480.1, read on the forward strand.
TGGAAGATCAATTTCTGGGCGCGGCTGCTGGACGGCGACCACGCGCACACCATGCTGTCCGAGCTGCTGAAGACCAGCACGCTGACCAATCTGTGGGACACCCATCCGCCGTTCCAGATCGACGGCAACTTCGGCGCCACCGCCGGAGTCGCGGAAATGCTGCTGCAGAGCCATTCCGGGGCGGTGGACGTGCTGCCCGCGCTGCCGGGTGCCTGGGACAGCGGCTCGGTGCGCGGGCTGCGGGCGCGTGGCGACTTGACCGTGGACGTGGACTGGGCCGTCGGCGTGGCGAACCGGATCGTGCTGACCGCGGGCCGGACCGGCGCCATCGATGTCCGAAGTGGACTCTTCGAGGGGCCGTTCGAGGTTCGGGACACCACCACCGGGCAACTCGTCGAGGTGGCCAGGGACGGCAACCGGATCACGCTGAAGGCCGAGCAGGGGCACCGCTACGAGGTCAAGGCACTGGCTTCGGTGTCCATCGTGATGCCGGACGAGGTCGAGCCCGGCACGCCGTTCACCACGCAGGTCACCGTCGCGGCGACCGGCGGCACCCTGCCACGCGGCGACGTCCGGCTGACGCTGCCCGCCGGCTGGACCGCGATCCCGGCCACCCAGCCCTCGGCACCGCTGCGGGCGGGCACGGACCGGACCCACCGGTTCGAGATCACGCCGTCGGGTGGAGCCGGGACACTGCACGCCGAGGCAGCCGGTGACGGCTGGACGGTCCGGGCGTCAAGACGGGTGGGCTAGGTCCAGCCGTCTTCGCCGCCGGGGCCGACGGTGATGCCGTCGACGCCGTGGCCGGAGAGGTGCCAGGACTCGAACTCCGGGTGCGGGCCGACGATCAGTTCAGCGCCGTTGTCGAAGGCGAGGTGCAGGGTGCCGCGATCCCGGACCTCGACCGCGGTGATCTTCTTCATGAAGAGGTCGAGGATCGGGGCGAGCGCGGCACCGGCGCCGGGGGTGAGTTCGTGCCAGTCCCCGGCCGCGTCGCGGAAGCGGATTTCGGTCTCCACCTCCAGTTCGGCCTGGACGCGGTAACCCTCCTCCGCGGTCCACGCGCTCAACATCAGCCGTACCTGGTAATCGAACGCGGTGCGCCGGACCTCGCAGCCGATCAGCGGGGTGGGGATTTCCAAGGCCGCTCCTCGCCTCCACCAACCTGGTCCGCCCAGCTTAGCCAGCCGGTCAAGTTTTGGAGCACGTGTTCTGTTACAGTGCCGTCATGGCTCGTCCACGGCTCCACGACCTCGGCGAACTGCTCGACACCGCCGAGCGGCTCGTCGCCGAGGTCGGCGCGTCCGGCGTCACCGTGCGCACGCTGGCCGCGGCCGCCGGTGTGCCGAACGGCACGATCTACCACGCCTTCGGCTCGATCAGCGCGCTGCTCGGGCGGGTGTGGCTGCGTGCCGCGAACGACTTCCTCGACCTGCAGACCGAACTCGCCGACCGGCCCGATCCGGTCGACGCGGTGGTGGGCGCGGCAGGCGCGCCCGCGGTCTTCGCGCAGCGGCGCCCGGCGGCGGCGCGCATGCTGATGACCGTCAAACGGGACCACCTGCTCGGCCCCGGCCTGCCCGCCGAACTCGCCGACGACCTGCTCGCGCTGGACAAGCGGCTGGTGGCCCTGCTGGTCCGGCTCACCCACCGCCTGTGGGGACGCCGCGACGCCGCCGCCGTCGAAGTGCTCACCACCTGCGTGGTCGACCTGCCGACCGCGTTGTTCCGCCGTGCGCTCAGCGGCCCGCCGGGCGAAGGCGCCGGCGAGGACGCGCGGCTGCGCCTCGACGCCGCCGTGCGCGCGGTGCTCGCCATCGACCCACCCGCCCGTCAACGATCCACAAAGGACTGAACATGCCCGAGCTCAAGCACCACGACCCCGTCTACGTACTCGATTTCGGCGCCGACGAGAACCGGTTTTCGCCGGAATGGCTGGAAAGCGTCAACTCCGCGCTGGACACCGTCACCGCCGGGGCCGCCCCGGCCGCGCTGGTCACCATCGGCGGCGGCAAGTTCTATTCGAACGGCCTCGACCTGGCCTGGCTGACCGCCAACGGCGAGCGGGCCGGGGAGTACGTCGCCGACGTGCAGGAGTTGTTCGCCAGGGTGCTCACCCTGCCGGTGCCCACGGTCGCCGCGCTCAACGGCCACGCCTTCGGGGCCGGCGCCATGCTCGCGATGGCGCACGACTTCCGTGTGATGCGGGAGGACCGGGGGTACTTCTGCTTCCCGGAGGCGGACATCAACATCCCGTTCACGCCGGGCATGGCCGCGCTCATCCAGGGCAAGCTGACCCCGTCGGCGGCGGTCGCCTCGATGACCACCGGCCGCCGCTTCGGCGGTCCGGACGCGCGGGAACTCGGCCTCGTCGACGCCGTCGCCGCCGAGTCGAAACTCCTCGAACAGGCCGACGAAGTGGTGCGCGGCCTGGCAGGCAAGGACCGGGGCACACTGGGCGCGATCAAATCCACCATGTACGCCACGGCCGTCACCGCCCTGCGCGCCACGGCTTAGACTTCTTTGATCGCAGGGTAGCGGCACGCGGTCAACGGCCGCGGCCCCCAGCGTGGAATCTTGTAACCCCGGGTACCGCTCGTCCGATATCTCCTGCGATACGACAAGGAGACATGATGGCGGGCACCGCGGAGGCTCTGCACGTTCTCGTGACGACAGACGACGACTCGGACAAACGGCGGCTCGCGATGGCCACCGCGAACCTCGCCCGAGAACTCACCCAGGCACGGTTTGCCGCTGCCCTCGATCAAGGCAGCGGCGACGCGCCCGCTGGTTCCAAGAGCGCGACCGCCGTGACCATCGGCTCGATTGCGGTGAGTGGCGTGTTTTCGGCCGCGGCGCTGCGGCAGTTGACCAGGATCGTCACCGCGTACATCCAGCGGGGCAGCGCAAGGAAGATCAAGATCACCGACGGCGACCGTGAAATCGTCATCGACGGGTTGTCGGGCAAGGCGCAACAGGCACTCATCGACAACTGGATCGAAAGCCGCGACGCACCTTCGGGATCGTAATGGGCCGCTACGCGTTGCTGGTTGCCACTGGTCAATACGCCGATCCCCGGTTCAGCCGGCTTCGGGCCCCCGATCAGGATGTGAGCCGGTTGGCGGCCGTCCTGGAGGATTCCGACGTGGGCGGCTTCGACGAAGTGAACGTTCTTCGCGACGCGACCGACTTCGAAGTGCGCCTCGCGGTCGAGGGGTTGCTCAGCGATCGCAGGCGTGAGGATCTGGTACTCCTGTACTTCTCGTGCCACGGCTTTCGAAGTGCGCAAAGTCGGCTCTACTTCGCGACAGCCAACACGCGGTACGAGCGCCCCGCGGGCTCCGCGGTGTCGCGTTCTTTCATCAATGAACAGTTCGAAGACTGCCACGCGGGCGGCCGGGTCCTGTTCTTGGACTGCTGCTTCAGCGGTGCTTTCGGTGAGGGACTGAAGTCCGCGCCGTCGAGCGCACTGGCCGGTCAAGTCGGTGAAGGGTACGTGGTCGTCACCGCGAGCGACGCGTTCGAGCATTCGTTCGAGGGCGATACGCTGGCCCTCGACGCATCGCGGTCGTCCGTCTTCACCGATGTGTTGCTCGAAGCGCTGACGAGCGGCGGCGCGGATCTCGACGCCGATGGCTGGATCAGTCTCGATGAGCTCTTCAGTTATGTCCGGGACGGCGTGGCCCGACGCCGTCCCGATCAGAAACCCAAGCTGTTCGCCCATGCGGCCGAACCGAATTTGATCCAGGTGGCTCGGGCGCGCCACGCGCGGGTGGCACCGTCACTCGAAGACAACACCGAATCAGCGATTTCGCCAGGCCCACCCCGTATCGCCACCTATACGCAATCCCACCAGATCGTCGCCAGGGGCATCAGGGTGATCGCGGAGGTGATCGGCCGGACCCTCGGTCCACTGGGCCGTCACGTCCTGATCCGCGGTGACAACGACAGCTACCTCGAAGCTCGGGACTCGGCATCGATCGCCGCTTCCTTCAAAGCAGACGACCCGCGGGATGACCTGGGTGTCGGTTACATCCGCGAACTCGTTCACAAGGTCCACTGCGACGTCGGTGACGGGGCCACGACGGCGACCGTTCTGACCGAATCGATGACGACGGGCGCACTCGACGCGCTCCGGCGGGGCGCCAGCCCGGCCAGGCTGAAACGCAGCTTGGAAAGAGCACTCGAAGTGCTCCTTGCCGAGCTCCCCGCCATCAGCACCGAAGTGCACTACAAGGAGCAGATTTCCTCGACCATCGCCCGGTCCGCGGGAGATGCGGTCATCGGTGATCTGCTCGCCGAAGCACTCGACAAAGTGGGCAAGGAGGGCGTGGTCACCGTCGAGGAGAGCAGCGCCCTCAGCTTCGCACTCGAACTGACCGAAGGAACGCGCTTCGACAGGGGCTATCTCTCCGGTAGCTTCGTCACCGACCCGGACCGCGCCGAGGCGGTGCTCGAGGACCCGTACATCCTGCTGTGCAGCTCGGAGCTCCTCGTCGCCGAGGAGATGGTGCCGATGCTGGAGAAGGTCATGCAAGCGTCGAAACCGTTGCTGGTCATCGCCGATGACGTCGACGGTTCAGCGCTGGCGACGCTGGTGGTCAACAAGGTGCACGACACGTTCAAGTCGGTGGCGGTGAAGGCTCCCGGCTTCGGTGAGCGCCGCAAGGCCCTACTGCAGGACATCGCGATCGTCACCGGTGGCACGGTGTTGGGCAAGGACGGGAAATCCACGCTGGCCGGAGCCGACGTCTCGTCGTTGGGCCGGGCCCGTCGGGTCGTCGTCACCAGCAGCGACACCACGATCATCGATGGGGCCGGTGACTACGAGCAGATCCAGAATCGCGTGGACCAGCTCCGCCGGGAAATCGACAGCTGCGACTCGGACTACGACCGCGAGAAACTGCGGGAGCGGCTGGCCAAGTTGGCCGGCGGCGTGGCGATTGTCAGGGTTGGGGCCCAAACCGAGAAAGAACTTCGAGAACGCAAAGGTCGCGTCGAACGAGCCATCCGCGTGGCTCGCGTTCTCGTGGAGGAGGGCATGGTGCCCGGAGGCGGTGTCACACTCCTCGAGCTGCGCGCCCGGCTCGACCACCCAGAGTTGACCGAGGAAACCGACAGGATGGCGGCCCACATCCTGCGGGACGCGCTCGCGGCTCCCTTCCGCCAGATCGTCCGCAACGCCGACCTCGACGAGCAAGACACTCTCGATGCACTCGCTCGTCAACCGGCGGGGACGGTCTTCGACGTGGCCGAAGGAGCCTTCGCGCCGGAGACAGCCACCAACCTCCTGGATCCGGCGGCCGTGGTGAGAACAGCGCTCACCACGGCTGTCGCCCTGACGGGCCGGCTTCTCATGGTCAGCTAGCGGTGACCGGCGGGGCGGGCGGTCAGCACACCCGCGCCGCCGGTCAGGCCGGGTAGGGTTTGTTCGAGTTCCCGCAGGCGGGCCGACGGGATCTCCGCGTCGAGGATGGCGGAATCGCCTGACACCGACGGGATTCCCGGCGTGCCGCCGAGGCGGACCAGCAGGGCCAGCACCGGGCTCAGCGCGTCCTCCGGCAGGTCCAGGTCGACGTGCTCCCACGGTTCACACACCACGGTCCCCGCCCGCGACACCGCTTCGGCGAGCACCAGCGGCGTGAGGTTCCGGAAGTCGGCCGCCGTGCTGATCGGGCTCGCGTAGCCGGTGTGCGTCAGGGTGACCGAGCAGTCCACCACCGACCGGTCGCGCAGGGTGGCGCGGGTGGTTTCCTCGATCGCCGTGATGAACGCGGCGGGTAGCGAACCGCGTTCGGCGGACAAGGCGAACCGCACGCCCGAATCCGGCTCGCCCGGCTCCACACGGAACCCGATCGTGGCCCAGTGCACCACCGGTTCGGTGTCGCCGATCCGGGTCACCGCGGCGCCGGTGCCGGTGAGCCGCTTCACGCGGACCACCCGGGACGGCGAGAACTCCGCCGTCACGCCGAATTCCTCGGTCAACCGCGCCGCGATCACCTCGCGCTGGACCTCGCCGTACAGCGAAACGACCAGGCTGCCCTCGTCCGGACCGCGGCGCAGGCCGATCAGCGGATCCTGGTCGGCGAGCCGTTCGAGGGCGGTGAACAACGCGGCCGCCGTGCTCCCGGGCGCCGGGGTCATCACGGTTTCCAGGCTGGGCAAGCGAAACCGCGTCGGTTCCGGGGCGGCCGACGTGGTGCCGAGCCGATCGCCGACGCGCAGGTCCGGCAGTCCGGTGATCCTGGCGATGCCACCCGCCGGGACGCGCGCCTGCCTGCCGTCCACGTCGAGCACCGAGGTCACCCGCCCACTCCGGTCCGCGAAGGTGATCCGGTCGCGCGCGGCCAAGGTCCCGGAGAACAACCTGGCGACCGCGAACCGGCGGCCACCACGATCGCGTTCCACCGCGAAAACGGTGCCGGTCAACGGTTTCTCCGACAAGGACGGGTCGACCGCGGGCAGGAAGTCTACGATCCCCCGGCGCAGCGCGTCGATCCCGGTGCCGGTGATGGCGGAGCCGAAGAACACCGGGTGCACCCAGCCCCGGCGGGCCTGTGCCGCCAGCTCATCGCACAGCAGCACGGGATCGAGTCCATCCACATAGGACTCCAGAACCGCGTCGCTGCGTTCGGCCAGCAGCTCGGCGAGTTCGGCGCCCGGTTCGAGATCGGTGACCGAGGCGGCTCGGGTACCGAGGCCGGTGGTCCGGTTCACCGCGATCGCGGCTGGGCTGAGCAGTCGCCGGATGTCGGCCAGCAGCCCGGTTTCCCTGGCCCCGGCGCGGTCGATCTTGTTGACGAACAGGATCGTCGGCACGGCCATGGCACGCAGCGTGCGCATCAGCACCCTGGTGTGCGCCTGCACGCCTTCGACCGCCGAGAGCACCAGGATCGCGCCGTCGAGCACACCGAGCGCGCGCTCCACCTCGGCCACGAAGTCGGCGTGGCCGGGGGTGTCGATCAGGTGCACCTCGTGCCCGGCCGCGGTGAACGCGGCGACGGCCGAGCGGATGGTGATGCCGCGACGGCGTTCCAGGTCCATGCCGTCGGTCCGGGTGCTGCCGCGGTCGACCGAACCGAGGCTGGTGATGGCGCCCGAGTCGAACAGGAGGCGTTCGGTCAGGCTGGTCTTACCGGCGTCGACATGGGCGACGATGCCGAGGTTGAGCATCCGCATGCGGGAGGAGGTCCTTGTCTGCGAGCGAGCAACAGTCGATGGGGCCTGTCGTCACTCGGCGCATGGACTCTCCTCCGGTTCGGGCACACGGGTCGGCGGCACGTTAGCAAGCACGCGCCACGGGGTCACTCGAATTTCCGCCTAGACTCCGGGAATGACGGTGACCCTGCAGCGGCGGCTCACGCTGGTCGCCGTGCTCGGCATGGCGTACTGGTTCTTCGGCAACCTCTACGAAGCCGTGGTCTTCTCGCCGAACTGGGTGGTGGACAGCCCGGCGCAGTTCACCAGGCTGCGCGAGTTCTTCGTCAACACCGGGCCCACGCTGTACTTCGTGCCGGTGGCGCAGCTCGCCATCCTGCTCGTCTGGGTGCTGTGGTGGCGCAACCGGGACGAGGAACTGAAGCGCGACTACCGGCGCGCGGGCGTGGCGTCGCTGATTTCGGTGGTGCTGTCGGTGTACGTCATCGCCGTGCTCGTCGGGCAGATGTTCGGCGACGAAGTGCCGGGGCCGGAGCTGACCGGTGTCGCCTGGCAGTGGAACGCGGGCAACGTGATCCGCATGGTGCTCACCGCGGTGACCGGCTGGTCGTTGTTCAGCGCGTTCCGGAAACTCGACCGCCGGACCGCGAACTGAGCGGTGGGGGTGGCCGGCCACCCCCACCGCCGTCTCGGCCTCAGCCCAGGGTGACCGGGAGAACCTTGTGACCGTTGGAGATGAAGGAGGCCGTGGTCTCCAGCTCGGCCGGATCGACCGCCAGCGCCAGCTTCGGGAAGCGCGCGAACAACGCGGGCAGCGCGATCTCCGCCTCCACCCGCGCCAGCGGGGCGCCGAGGCAGAAGTGCACCCCGTGCCCGAACGAGAGATGGCTCTTGTTCGGCCGCGAAAGGTCGAACTCGTCGGGGTTGTCGCCGACCTCCGGTGCGCGGCCCGCCGCCGCGTACGAAGCCAGGATCGCCTCGCCCTGCTTTATCGTCAGCTCATCGCTGACAACGATGTCCTCGACCGCGTACCGCAGCGGGAGATGCGCGACGGGCGCCTGCCAGCGCAGCGTCTCGTCGATGACGTCACCCCAGCCGTACTTGCCCTCGAGCACCTGGCGCAGCTGGTCCGGATGGGTGAGCAGCGCGGTGATCGCGTGGTCGAGCAGGTTGACCGTGGTCTCGTGCCCGGCCGAGATCATCAGGATCAGCGTGTCCACGAGTTCGGCCTCCTGCAACGAGGAACCGTCCTCGTCGCGGGCGGCGATCAGGCCGCTGGCCAGGTCGTCACCCGGTTCGGCGCGCCGGGTCGCGACCAGCTCACCGAGGATCCGGTACAGCTGCTCGCCGTTGGCCGCGGCCTCCTCCGCGGTGGCGGTCGTGTTGAACACGCCGTCGACCGCCTTGCGCAGGTCCGCGCGGTGCTCGTCGGGCACGCCGAACAGCTGGCAGATCACCTCGATCGGCAGCGGGTAGGCGAAGTGCTCACGCAGGTCCACCACGCCTTCGGTGCCTTCGAGCCGGTCGAGCAGGCCGTTCGTGATCTCCTCCACCCACGGCCGCAGCGCCTCGGTGCGGCGGAAGGTGAACGCCTTGGACACCAGCGACCGCAGCCGCCGGTGCTCGCCACCGTAGGCGGTGAACATGTTCTGCACCGCCACCCAGATCATCAGCGGCCAGTCCGCGGGCACCGTGCCGTCGCGCCACGCGGCCCAGTGCTGCCGCGGGTCCTTCGACACCCGTGGGTCACTCAGCAGGCGCTTGAGCAGCTCCGGATCGGTTACTGACCACGCCACCACCTGGCCAGGGAGTTCCACCAGCGTCGCGGCGCCGCGGGCGCGGAGTTCGGCGTTCTCGGCGTGGATGTCGGCGCCGGTGGGGTCGAGGACGAGGGGGCGGGGTGCTGATTCCAACGGTGCTCTCCAGTCGGTTCGGTGGACGGAACTGGCGTGGGAACGACAGGGGTGAACAGCACGGGCAGCGCGGCGAGCGCGCGGTGGAACGGACCGGGCCGCCACCGCAGCTGGTCCTCCGGCACGGCGAGGCGCAGGTCGGGCAGCGCGTCGAGCAGGGTTTCGATGGCGGTGGTGGCGATCAGCCTGGCCGGGCCCTGCGCCGGGCACGAGTGCACGCCGGCGCCCCAGGCGATGTGCGCCCGGTTGCCGACGCGCTGCTCGGCCCGCAGCGCCGGATCGGTGTTGGCGGCGGCGAAGCTGATCACCACCGGTTCGGCGGCGGGCAGGTGCGTGCCCATGAAGTCGATCCCCGGCCACGGGTATCCGGCCGAGTAGTTGGCCATCGGCGGGTCGCCCCAGAGGATCTCCTCGAGCGCGTCCTCCACGTGCAGGCTGCCGCCGGCCAGGTCACCGGCGAAGCGGTCGTCGATCAGCAGCAGCCGCACCCCGTTGGAGATCAGGTTCGCCTGCGGCTCGGTGCCCGCACCCATCAGCAACACCAGCTGGTGCAGCATTTCCTCGTCGTTCAGCCGCGCCGGGTGCGCCATCATCCACGACGGCACGTCCTGGCCGGGCTTCGACCGCTTGAGCGCGAGCAGTTCGAGCATGGCCGCGGTCAGCTCGGCGTTGGCGCGCTCGGGATCGATCATGTCGAAGATGCCGCGCATGCCCGCGACCAGCCGGTCGCCGAGCGCGGGCGGGCAGCCGAAGAGGTGGTTGAACACCTGGAGCGACAACGTGGTCGCGTAGTCGTTGAGCAGATCCGCCTTGCCCTCGGCGGAGAAGCGGGCGATCAGCTCGCGCGCGGTCCGCTCGACGTACTCGCGCAACGAGTGCGGGTTGAGCCGCGCGAGGCTGCCGGTGACCGCGCTGCGCAGGCGCGCGTGCACCGCGCCGTCGGTGAACAGGCAGTTGGGCCGGTAGCCCATCATCGGCATGACCGGGTTGTCCTCGGGCTGGTTCTGCTGCCAGCGCCGGGGATCGCGGGGGAAGGTCGACGGCGAGCGCAGCACCTCGAGCGCGGCTTCGTAGCCGAGGACGAGGGTCGCGTTCACGCCCGGCGCGAGTTCGACCGGCGCGACGGGCCCGTGCGCGGCCCGCATCTTCGCGTAGACGCCGGCGGGGTCGCGGGCGAATTCGTCGTCGTAGAGGCGCGCGCGTTCGGCGTGCGCGGGGCAGCCGGGTGGCGGTCCGGCGGCGGGAGAGGTCACGAATGCTCCTGGCGGATGGGGTCGAAGAGGTAGTCGACGAGGCTGATCAGCGCCTGCGCGGACGATCCGCGGTCGCGGGCGTCGCAGCTGACCAGGCGGGTTTCGGGAAGCAGGTCCAGTGCCTCGCGAAGCTCGGCTTCGGGAAATCTCGGGGCGCCGTCGAACTCGTTGACGGCCACCGCGTAGGGCAGGCCCAGTTCCTCCAGCAGGCCCATCACGTCGAAGGACTCCTCGAGCCGGGTGGGATCCACCAGCACCAGCGCGCCCAGCGCCCCGTAGGCGAGGTCCTTCCACATCTGCGTGAACCGCTGCTGGCCCGGCGCGCCGAACAGGTAGAGCACCACGTCGTCACCGATGGTCAGCCTGCCGAAGTCCATCGCGACCGTGGTGGTGTTCTTGCCGCGCACCCCGGACAGGTCGTCCACCAGCGCGCCGGCCTGCGTCATCGTCTCCTCGGTGCGCAGCGGGCGGATTTCGGACAGGGTGCCGACGTAGGTGGTCTTGCCGACCGCGAACGGGCCAACCACCAGGATCTTCACCGAGGTCCGGACGGTGGCGGGGACGTAGCCGTCAGGTGAGAGCACGGAGGCCATCGAGTACCTTCTGGAGGAGTTGGTGGTCGGGGATGTCGGCCTGGCGCACGGCGGCGCGGGCTTCGATGTGCCCGGAGTCGAGCAGGTCGGACAGCAGCACCTTGGTCACGCTGGTGGGCAGGTTCAGGTGCGCGGCCACCTCGGCCACGGCCAGCGCGCCGCCCCGGCACAGCTCCATCACCCGCCGCTTCTCCGGGCTCAGCCCGACCACCGGCGCCCAGGTCGCGGAGACGACGGTGGCCACGTCCAGCGTGTTGCGGGTCGGGTGGGCGCGGCCTTCGGTGACCACGTGCGGCCGCACCAAAGCCTGCTCGCGCCGGTTCGGGGTCATGCCCTGGTGCCCCCGGCGGCCGGGAAGCGCGGCGGCGCGGTGAGTTCCTGGCCGAGGCGCTGCACCAGTTCCTGCATCCGCGAGGACACGCCCTCGACGTCGACGCGGCCGGTGGTGGACACCGCGACGTAGGCGCCCTGTCCGGCGGCGGTGAGGAAAACGAAGCCGCCGTCGAACTCGATCAGCGTCTGCCGCCACTGCTCGGCGGGCTGGCGGCAGAACTCGCCGGTCGCGCGGGCGAGCGACTGGAGCCCGGACACCGCGGCGGCGGTGCGCTCGGCGTCGTCGCGGCTGATGCCCTCGGAGTGGGCCATCAGCAGGCCGTCGGCGGAGAGCAGCACGGCGTAGAGCGTCTCCGGCATCTGGAGGGCCTGGTCGAGCATCCAGCCGAGCCGGTTGGTGGTCGCGTCGGTGTTCGTGCTCACTGGGCATCCCTTTCGAGGTCGGCGGAAGTGGCGCGGCCGCGACGGGTTCCGCGCTGCCAGGCCGCGGCGGTGGCGACCGGGTTCGAGGCCGGCGCCGGGGCGGCCGGGGCGGCGGGTGCCGGGGCGGCCGGCGCCGGAGCGGCCGCGGCGGGGGTGCGGCGGCGGCGCCGGGGCAGGCCGTGGGCGGTGGTGCCCAGATCCGGCGCCTTGGCCGCGACCGGCTCGGCTCGTTCGGCTGGCTTGGCTGGTTCGGCTGGTGTGGCTTCGCGGATTTCGGCTGTCACGGCTTTTTCGGTGGTCACGGCTGTTTCGGTGCGCGGGGCCGGGGCGAGCGCGGCCGGGGCCGGGCTCGGCGTGGTGATCCTGGTGAGCAGTTCGGTCGGCAGGAACAGCACCGCGCGCACCCCGCCGTAGGGCGAGCGGGTGTCCACCGAGACGCGGAAGCCGTACCGGTTGGCGAGCGCGCCGATCACCGCGAACCCGATGCGCGGCGGCACGCCGAGCGCGGCGATGTCCTGCCCGCCGTGGCCGCTGAGCAGCCAGGCCGCGCGCTGCACCGCTTCCACGGTCATGCCGACACCGGCGTCGTCGATGATGATGGCGAGGCCGTTGTGCGCCTGCTGGAAGGTGACCTGCACCGGGGAACCGGGCTGGGAGTGGCGGGCGCCGTTGTCCAGCAGCTCGGCCACCGCGAGCACCACCGGCTCGACCGCCTGGCTGACCACGGCGGTGTCCGACGGCGCGGGGATCTGGACGCGCGCGTAGTCGCGGATGCGGCCGGTGGCCCCGCGGACCACGTCGGTCAGCGTGGCGGCGGAGCGCTGCAGGCCCGGCCACGAACCGCAGAGCACCGCGGTCGCCTGCGCGCGGCGGCCCAGCTGCGAGTTCGCGTGGTCGAGGCCGAGCAGGCCGTCGAGCACGGCGGGATCGTCGTGCCGGTCCTCCATCGCCGAGATCAGCACCTGCTGCTCACCGGCGAGGTTCTGCACCGTGCGCATCATCGCGCGCAGGGTCGCGGCGGCGGAGTCGGCGGAATCGCGCCGGGTCTGGCCGAGCAGCTCGGTGATCGTGTCGAGCACGGCGCGGTGCGGATCGTGGCCGTTGTCGCGCAGGGGGCCGGGCACGGTCACCGACGGATTCGCCAGCGACTCCGCGACCGCCGGGAGCCGCACCTCGCGCAGGTGCCGCTCCTCGGCTTCGCGCGCGTTCAGCTCGGCGACGGCGGCATCTCGGTACCGGCCGACGGTGGCCGTCACGTTGCGCTGCCGGAGCAGCAGCACGGCGAGCACGATGGCGAGCAACAGCAGGCAGCTCAAGCCTGCCAGCAGCAAGGGGTATTCCATGAAATCCTCACGGTCGGCCGGGCGGGGAACGACCAGCCGGCTAGGCGATCGCCGGGATCAGCACCAGGTCCCGCACCAGGGCCGAACCGGGACCGCGACCGCGCTGCCGGGCGATGAGCGTTCGGGCGGGCCCGGGACAGGACGGCATGTGCGCAGCTCCACAACGGCGGGGACGGACGTCACATCGCGCCGGGCGCGATGTCAGCAGCGAGTACCGTAGCGCAAACTGGGTGTGTTCTCCCAGACTTCGCGAAGAAAGGCCGCGTCGCCCGTGAGCAAGGACTTGAGCACCGCCGATCTGGTCGACGAGCACGGCGAACGGCTGCTCGTATGTGACACGCAGTTCCGGGAATTCGGCGGGCACCGGCGGTTTTCCGGGCCGGTGCGCACGGTGGCCTGCCACCAGGACAACGGACTGGTGCGCGAACTGCTGCGCACGCCGGGCGAGGGCGCGGTGCTGGTGGTCGACGGCGGCGGTTCACTGCACACCGCGCTGACGGGCGATCTGATCGCGGGCTCGGCGGTGGAAAACGGCTGGGCCGGGCTGGTCATCAACGGCGCGGTGCGCGACAGCGCGGTACTCGCCGGACTTCCGCTGGGGATCAAGGCGCTGGGCACGAACCCGCGCAAGAGCGCCAAAACCGGCGCCGGTGCGGTGGACACCCCGGTCACCTTCGGCGGTGTCACCTTCACGCCGGGGGACCAGCTTTACGCCGACGAAGACGGCGTCGCGATTCTCCCGGTGCTTTAACGAGCTCGAAAGACAAGGGCGGCCCGGCCGGCCCTCGCACGGCCGGGCCGAGCCTGGTCAGTTCCCGGTGTTGCGGACGGCGTTGTAGTAGGTGTCCGTGATGAAGTCGCACGGGCCGCGCGCCGGGCCGGTGCCGAAGGTGTGCTCGCACTGCTGGTGCATCAGGTTGAAGAAGAGACGGTCGCAGCGCAGGGTGTTGGCGCCGCCCGCTTCCTCGCACATGTCGTGGTTCGCGCACGGGCCGCGGAAGTCGACCTGGCCCCACGGCGGGACCACCGGCCTGTCCGGCGAGAGCGTGCAGTAGTCGTGCCACGCGCCGCGGTCCGGGTCGTATTCGTAGTTGCCGGGGATCGGCACGAAGCTCGCCGCCTGCGCGCTCCCCGCCGAGATCCCGAGCCCGCCGGCGGCGACCGCCAGCACCACCGCGAACCGGCGCAGTTTTCCGTTCATCAGCTCTCCCCGCAGTTGCCGATCGACTCATCGGATGATCAGTTCGACAGCCAGCAACCTAATTCGGGGAGCACGACCTGCCCAGGGTCCGATCGACCCACAGGTGAAAGCGCCATGAAAGCGCGGTCCGGATCCTGGCGGCCGTGAAGCTCACCTTCCTGATCCTCGGGTTCCTGTTCCTCGGCTCGTCGTTCGCCGTCAGCGCCATCATGTCCGACGAGGCCCGCGTGCGCGGCTCACTGGAGTGGACCTGCCAGCCGCCCGACAAGGCGACCGGGTGGACGGAGTGCCACAGCACCAAGAACAGCGATTCCCTGTTCCGGCTGGACGTCGACCACCTGGCCCTGCAGATCATGCTGGCGCTGACCGGGGTCGGCTGCACGGTGGCGGCCGCGGCGGTCGGCAACCGGCCGAAGCCGGTGCCGACCCCGAACCCGCAGCAGTGGCAGCAGCAACCACAGCAACCGCAGCAGTACGGCCAGCCCCACTGAGTGCTCAGCGGCGTACGAGCACCTGGTCCAGCGACTTGCGCACCAGGTTCGGCACCACGCAGTCGTCCGCCGGGTAACCGACCGGGATGACCGCGAACGCCTTCTCGTTGCGCGGGCGTTCCAGCAGGTCACCGAGGAACCGCATCGGCGACGGCGTGTGTGTCAGCGCGGCCAGCCCGGACAGGTGCAGCGCGGTGAGCAGCATGCCGACCGCGATGCCCACCGACTCGTCGACGTAGTAGTGCTTGTGCGTTTCGCCGTTCTCGTCGAGGAAGTAGCGCTGCTGGAAGACCACGATGAGGTAGGGCGCGTCGGTGAGGTGCGCCTTGACCGCGTCGGTGCCGAGCGGTCGCAGCGCGGAAAGCCACTCCTCCCCCAGCCTGCCCTGGTAGGAGACGCGTTCCTCCTCCTCGGCGGCCTCGCGGATGCGCTGCTTGACCTCGTCGTCGGAGACCAGCACGAACGTCCACGGCTGCTGGTGCGCGCCGCTGGGCGCGGTGGCGGCGACCGCGATGGCGTCGAGCACCACCTGCTCGGGCACCGGATCGGTGGAGAACTCCCGCACCGTGCGGCGGGTGTCCATGCGGCGGCGCAGGTCGGCGGCGGTGGCCAGCGACTGGTCCGCGGGCGGTCGAGCGGGCCGGTAGGGCATCGGCTCGAAGGGGTGTCCGTAGTTCGGAGTCCACATGGCGGTCATTGTCGCCGGGTTCGTGCTTCGTGGGAACAGAACTGACCGCCGAGCCGGCTTCGACCGGCCCGCTCGGGGTGGCCGGCTCGGGACCCCGCTGATCCCCGATTCGCGGTGGCTCTACTACGTCGACGCGGGCTGCTCGCGCGATGATGGCGGGGAGCGAGCGCGGGAGGCGGCGATGACGGGCCGGGTGGTCAGCCACGAGCAGGTCGTGCGCGGTGCGTGCCGGTTCTTCCTGGAGCACGGCGGGGTCGACATGGACCGGCTGGCGGCGAGCCTGGCGGTCAGCCGCGCCACGCTCTACCGGGTGGCGCACAGCCGCGACGGCCTGCTGGGCGAAGTGCTGTGGCGGTTCACCGAGCGGCTGCTGGCGGTGGCCAGGCGCCGGCGCAGGCACGCGGGCGACGAGGGCGTGCTGGAGGTGACGCGGTGGTTCGTCGGCCAGTTGCACGCGGCCATGCCGTTCCGCGCTTTCCTGCGCAGCGAACCGGAAACCGCCGCGCGGGTGCTGTTCACCACCTCCGGCGTGGTGCACCGGCGGGTGGTCTCGGTGCAGCGCGAGATCCTGCGCGAGGCGCATCGCGACCGGCCGTGGTCGCCCACCGCGCTCGACCAGGCGGCCTATCTGTACGTGCGCATCATCGAATCCGCCGTATACGCCGAACTGCTCGGCGCACCCGCGCCCGATCCCGAACTGGTCGAGCGGGCGGCACTGGCGGTGCTGCGACCGGGCTGAGACTGCGGTCTCACGTTCCTGGCACCCAGCGTGGCCGGGCCGTTACGTTCGCCAGGTCCTGCCCATCGCCGTGTGGGAGTCAACATGCCGATCTCCGCGTGGGCTCGGGCCGGGCTGGTCACCGCCCTGCTCGGTCTCCTCCTTCCGACCTCACTGCCCGCCACCGCCGCGCCTGCCCCGGACGCGCCCCAAGTCGTCGGTCCGCTGCCCGGCACCGTGCCGGGCGACCCGAAGGCCGAGCGGATCGAGGACACCTACCCCTTCTTCTCCACGCCGGTCGACCTGGCCGCGAGTGGTTACGTGGAGCAGGAGTTCCACGTCTCCGGCCTGGCCGACGGCTGGGCCACCGACGGGACTCAGATGGGCACCGACGTCCCGTACGCCACGCGCGTGGTCGTGCGGCGGCCCGCGCTGGCCAAGGACTTCAGCGGGACGGCGCTGGTCGAATGGCAGAACGTGACCGCGGGATACGACCTCGATGCGTTGTGGAACGCGGAATCGGTGGTCCGCGCCGGGCACGCGTGGATCGGCGTGTCGGCCCAGCGGGTCGGCGTGAACCAGCTCCGCGAGTGGAGCCCGGCGCGCTACGGCAAGCTCGACGTGACCGGCGGCGGCAGCCACACCGCCGACGAACTGTCCTACGAGATCTTCACGCAGGCGGGCCACGCCGTGGAAACCGGCGCGGTCATGGGCGGGCTGAAGCCGCGCACACTGCTGGCCATCGGCGCTTCCCAGTCAGCGGGCCGGATGACCGTGCTCTACGACAAGGTCCTGCCGCACCTGACGCCGGTGTTCGACGGCTACGCGTTCGTGGTCGGCAGCGCGCCGACCCGCGTCGGCAAGGAACCCGTGTTCCAGGTCCTGTCCGAGACCGACGTGCGCAACCCCGACCGGCCACCGGACACCGCGCAGTTCCGCAGATGGGAGGTCGCGGGCGGCGCGCATTCGGGTCACCAGGGACAGGTCTACCGCGCGCCGATCTCCGAACGCGACCTCGGCGCGGCACCCCGGTACAACTGCGCCAAGCCACCGTTCAGCCGCGTGCCCGTGCACCACGTCACGGCCGCCGCGTACGAGCACCTGCGCCGCTGGGCGGAGCGGGGAACACCACCGCCGACCGCGCCACCGCTGGAGTTCGAGGCGGACGGCGTCACCAAGAAACGCGACGAACTGGGCCTGGCCGTGGGCGGGATCCGCCTTTCGCAGGTCTCGGTGCCGACCGCGCTGAACACCGGGGACAACAGCGGCGAGACCTTCTGCCAGCTCTTCGGCACCTACCAGCCGTTCGATCAGGCGACCCTGGCGAAGCTCTACCCCGGCGTGGACCACTACACCGATCGGGTCGCCACGGCGGACGCGCGGAACGTCCGCGACGGGTACCTGCTCGCGGCCGACGCGAAGCAGAACCACGAGGACGCCTCGGGCGGCAGCACACCGGTGATCTTCGTGCACGGCCACCAGGGCTCGGCGCACCAGTGGCAGTCCAACGCGAAACGCTTCTCCGCCAACGGTTACGCCGACAAGCTGCTCTTCTCCTACGAGTACGACACCAGCATCCTCACCAACGACCACGCCATCGCCGGGCTCGACGCGTTCATCGCCGACGTCCGCTCGCGCGCCGGTGCGTCCACAGTGGACATCATCGCGCATTCGCGCGGTACCACGGTGATGCACGCGTTCCTCGGCACGCCGGAACGGGCGGCGCTGGTGCGCCGGTACGTCAACGTCGACGGCCGGTCCAGCGCCGCCCAGCCCGGCGGGGTGCCGACGCTCGCGCTGTGGGGCGGCCTGCAACCGGAGGGCAACATCGGTGGTGCGGTCAACGTCCGCCTGCCGCACCTCGGTCACACCGAGACGGCCACCGCGGCGGAGAGTTTTGTCCACATGCACCAGTTCCTGCGCGGCCGCCCGCCGATCACCGACGAGGTCACGCCCGAGCCGCCGGGCCTGGTCCGGATCGCGGGCCGCGCGGTGTACTTCCCGCAGAACACCGGGATCGCCGGACGACTTCAGGTGTGGGAGGTCGAAAACGGTGTGCGCCGGGGCGCGCCCGCGCACGACCTCCAGACCGCGCCGGACGGTTCGTTCGGACCGCTGAAAGTCAACGGGCACAAGCACTACGAGGCTGTTCTGCTCCGTGAGGGCCAGCAGACGTACCACTACTACTTCGAGCCGTTCGAGCGCAGTGACCGGTTCCTCCGGTTGCAGGTCTCCGCGCCCGGCGGGATCGGTGACTACGTCGACAAATGCCCCACCCACACCTCGGTCACCGTGCTGCGCGGGCGCGAGTGGTGGTCCGACCAGGCCGACAGCGACCGGCTGGAGTTCGACGGGGTCGACCTGCTGGCCCCGGCTGTCGCACCCCGGGCGCGGCAGGTCCTCGCCGCGTTCGCCTTCGACGACAACTGCGACCTGACCTCCACGCCGGGCACGGTGCTACCGCCGTTCAACGCACTGCCGTTCCTGACCGGGGTGGACACCTATCTCGCCGCGCAACCGGCCGGGACCATCCGCGTCACCGAAGTAGCGCGCGGCTCGGGAGGCCAGGCGCGCACGGTGCCCGTGGCCAACTGGCCGTCCGACGGGCACACGGTCACCGTCCAGTTCAACGACCACCTCTAGATGTCACATCCTCGGTGGCGGGCGGGTCGACCCGATGACCTGCCCGCACGGATGAGGAGTCCGGATGTCCACCACCTACGTCGTTGTCACCATCGTCGCCGCCGCGCTGGCCGCGTTCTCGGCCGCCGCGATCCAGTTCAGGTTCGAGTTCGTGGTGGGGCCGCTGGCCGACTACGGCGTGCCGCGGTCGTGGTGGCCCTGGCTCGCCGCGGCCAAGACGACCGGCGCGATCGGGCTGATCGCCGGGCTTTTTGTGCCGTGGATCGGCGCGGCCGCGGCGATCGGGCTGGTGCTGTACTTCACCGGCGCGCTGATCACCGTGCTGCGAGCGCGGTCGTGGGCGCACATCCCCGCCCCGCTGCTGTACCTGGCACCGGCCGCGGCCTCGCTCGCGCTCATTTAGCGATCCCGGTCAGCACCGCCTCGATCACCTCGTCCGCGGCCGGGGACCGGGTGCTCCCGGCGTGCGGGAGCAGCCCGGAAAGCACCGCCTCGTGGCAGATTCCGACGAGCATGGCCGCCGCCGCGTCCACCCGCGCGTCGGCGGCCAGCCTGCCGAGCGCGCGCTCGGCCCGCAGGTACTCGCGCAGCCGGTCGCGCCACTCGTCCCCGTCACCGCCCAGCTCACCGAACCTGGTGAGCACGGCGGGCTGGGCGAGCAGGCCGGCGAACGCGGGCAGGATCGCCCGGTGCAGCGCCAGCCCGTACTCCAGATGGGTCCGCAGATTCCATTCGACCGTGGCGGAACCGGGCTCCGGCAGCGTGCCGAGTTCCGCTTCGACGGCACGGACGTGCGCGCGCAACGCGTTCGCCAGCAACTCCTCCTTGTCGGTGAAGTGGTTGTACAGCACACCGTCGGCGACTCCCGCCTCGCGCGCGATGGCCCGTACGGTGAGCCCGGCCGTGCCCTGCGCGGAAATCATCCGCCCGGCCGTGGCGATCAGGTGCTCGCGCAGCGAACGGCCGTCGGCGTGCCGCAGCGCGGCCGCTTTTCGTGGGGACAAAACCGGTGCTCCTCAGTGCTTGTGCGCGGTGACCAGCCAGGCCGTGCCGCGCAGGCGGACGGCGTCAGCCTGGGCGAAGGGGCGCAAGGCTTCGGTGAGGGCGTCGCGTGCCCGCGCGGCGGTTTCGGGCCCGGCCTGGCCGAGGTGGTGCTTCACCGGGCCCCAGTCGGCCATGAAGCCCGCCGCGTCCTCGACGTCGCGGCCCCAGACCTGATCCGTCTCGACGCGGTCGCAGGTGATGCCGGTGAACCCGGCGGCGGAGAGCACCTCCCGGCTGCGTGCCGGGTCGGCGAACGAGGTCGGGCCGGTGCCGTCGGCGCCGGTCGGCCGCGGCAGGTATGGCTCCAGCGCGTGGAAAACCGTGCCGAGATCGGTGCCTTCGAGCGCGGTCATGCAGACGAAGGCGAGGCGGCCGGACGGGCTCAGCGCGCGGTGGACGTTGGCGAAGGCGGCCACCGGGTCGGCGAAGAACATCACGCCGAACCGGCTCAGCGCCACGTCGAACGAGCCGTCCTCGAACGGGTACACCTGTGCGTCCGCTTGCTCGAAGCCCAGGTGGTCCAGCCCTTCGGCCGCCGCCCTGGCCCGCGCGGTGGCCAGCATCGGGCCGGAGAGATCGATGCCGAGCACCCGGCCACGCCGCGCGCGGTGCGCCGCCTGCCGGGTCAGCTGGCCGTTGCCGCAGCCGAGGTCGAGCACCCGGTCGGTCTCGCCGATCCGGGCCGCGTCGAGCACGAACTCGTTGAAGCCGCCGTTGACCGCGTCGAAGCGATCATCATGGGTGGCCCAGTGTTCGCCCTCGTAGCCGTTCCACGCCTCCGCCTGCGCGGTGTTGACGATGCCGGACATGGGAACCTCCTCGTTATGAACGCACGTTCATGAACCTGCGTTCATAATGCCCGCGTCCACGCCCGCGGGCAACTCCGATGGCTAAACTGGTGTTGACGTCTCCGGGGGGCCTGACATGGACGGTGTTTTCGGCGACGCCCAGACACGCGACCGGTTCCACGCCGCCTACGACAAAGCACTCCGGCACTGGCCGGTGCCCTGCACGGAACTGGATCTCGAGACTTCCTGGGGGCACACCAGGGTGCGGAGTTGCGGCGACGGCACCGGCGCACCGATCATGCTGCTGCACGGCGCGCTCAGCACCTCCGTTTCGTGGTACCCGTACGTTTCCGCGCTGAGCGAGGAACACCGGGTTTTCGCGGTGGACACCATCGACGAGCCGGGGCGCAGCAGGCTGAGCCGTCCGCTGCACGATGCGGAGGACTACGCCGGCTGGCTGGCCGAGGTGCTCACCGGCCTCGGCCACCCTCGGGTGCACCTGCTCGGGATTTCCCGCGGCGGCTGGCTCGCGCTCAACCTGGCCGCGCGCTCGGCCGGGCGGGTGTCCAGCGTGACCGCGGTGGAGCCAGCCGGGTTCGGGCGCGTCGGCTGGCGGTTCTACTGGTGGGCGGGCAGGAATCTGGTCCGTACCGCCACGCCGCTTCGCCGTTTCGCCGGGTTGTCCGAGACCGAGATCGCGGTGTCGGGCAACCTGCGGTCCCTGCTGTTCGCGGCGGGCAGCAGCAGGGTGCGCCTCCCGCCACCCGAGCTGTTGACCGACGAAGAACTGCGTGCCCTGCCGGAACGGACTCAGCTCATCTTCGCCGAGCACAGTGCATTGCACCGTTCGGCCCAGGTGCGCGACCGGCTCGCGACGGTGGCGCCGGACCTGCGGGTCGAAGTGGTTCCCCGCGCAAGCCACGCACTTTCCCTGGAGCAGGCCGAGCTCGTCATCGACCGCGCGCTCGCGTACGCGCGCCCGCCGGACTGACCGTCACCGACCTGTCCGGCCGCGTCCCGTTCCGCTGCCGCGCCAGCCCCGGCGGTCGCGGAGAAAGCCCATCGGGCGGCACACCATCCGCGTCCTGGCCGGGCCGTGCCGCCGCCCCCGGCCCTGGCGGCACGGGCAGCCGCGCGAGTTCGCCGCCTTGGCCAGGATGGCCAGCGCCTGCTCGGTGGAGACGAGTTCCGGCACGGGCACGCTGTCGATTTCCGCGCGCCAAGCCACGAACAGCCGGTCCAGCGCACCGGCTGGGAGATCCCGATTCATCCGCGCCTCGCAGTCCCGTCCCCTCAGGGCCGTAGTCGCCCCCGCTCGGCGCGGTGTTACCGCCCGGGTCCGGCGTGGCGCACCAGTTTCAGCAACTGCGCGCGGAAGTCGTCGTAGTCGTCGACCACGCCGAGCAGCAGCTCCGACTCGCGTTCCTCGCGGCGCGCGCTGGCCAGCACGCGCCGTCCGGCCGCGGTCAGCCGTACGATGGTGCGCCGCCGGTCGGCCACGTCGTTCTCGCGCGCGACGAACCCGTTGCGCTGCAGGCGCTCGATGGTCCGGCTCATGGTCTGGTCGGTGACCCGGCAGAGCACCGCGAGCTGCCGCTGCGACCGCGGTTCGGCGTCCAGGTGGTGCAGCACGATCAGGCCGGCGTGGGTCAGGCCGAGCCCGTCGAGCACGTCGTCGAACCGCGACTCGACCACCCTGGCCGCGACCGAGAGCAAGCGCCCGGTCGGCCAGGAACTGACATCTCCGGCGTCCGCCGCCGCGGGCACCACCGGATCAGGTTTCCTCGGCACGCCCGCATCCTCTCACCCGGCCACTTGCTCAGCCTGCTGAACATTGAGCAGAATGCTCAGCATGCTGAACAATTCGCGGTGGCTGCCGCTCTGGGGCGTGTCCGCCGCCGTGGTGCTGACCGGGCTCGTCTGGCTGTTCGGGCGAGGGCTGGGCGTCACCCTGCTGCCGGACCAGGGTGCCTCCTGGTACTACTGGAAACTGCCCGACCCGACCTTCTGGACCAGGGCTTCGGCGTGGCTCGGATACGCCGCCCACCAGCTCGTTTCGTGGTGGCTGATCTTCTACGCCCAGCGCCACGTGCGCCGCTACACCAGCGGGCTGCACCCGGTGAACGTGATCGCGCTGGCCGCCAACCTCGGTTTCGTCGCCCTGCACGAGGTGCAGACGCGGCTGTTCTACGACGGGCTGGCGCAGGACGTGTCGATCTTCAGCTCGCAGGGCTCGGTGGTGCTGCTGCTGATCGTGGTACTGCTGATGGAGAACCGCCGTCGCGGGCTGTTCTTCGGCCGCCGCGCGCCACTTTCGGCCGAGGTGGTCCGGTTCGCCCGCAAGTACCACGGTTACCTGTTCAGCTGGGCGGCCGTCTACACCTTCTGGTACCACCCGATGGAGTCCACCAGCGGCCACCTGATCGGCTTCTTCTACATGTTCCTGCTGCTGTTCCAGGGCAGTATCTTCTTCACCCGCGCGCACACCAACCGCTGGTGGACGCTGACGCTGGAGCTGATGGTGGCGGTGCACGGCACGCTGGTCGCGGTGATGAACTCGGGCCCGGACGGGATGTGGCCGATGTTCCTGTTCGGCTTCCTCGGCGTTTTTGTGGTGACGCAGATGCACGGGCTCGGTCTCGGCATCCGCACGCGGTGGAGCATCGGGCTCGGTTGTCTCGCCGCGGCGGTGGTGGTCTACGGCTCGCGCTCACTCGGTGACCTGCACGAGATCGTGCGCATCCCGTTCATCGAATACCTGCTGGTGGCGGTGATGGGCGCGCTGATCTGGCTCGGCCTGCTGCCGCGGCGACGATCGGCTCAGCCCGGTACGTCGAGCCGCTGCGTGCCGACCACCGAGAGCAGCCGCAACGCCTCCTCCGACGGCGACCCCGGATCGGCGGTGTAGATCACCACGCGCTGGTCGCGATCGGTGATGTCGAGCACGTCGCAGACCACGGCGATCGGGCCGACCACCGGGTGCTGGAAGGTTTTGCACAGGTTCGGCCGGGCGCTCACCTCGCGCGCGTCCCACAGGCGTGCGAAGTGGGCGCTGCCTTCGCGGAGTTCGGCGATCAGCGCGGTCAGCTCCGGGTCGTCCGGGTAGCGGGCGGCGACGGCCCGCAGCTGCGGGACCGCGCTCTCGGCGAACTCCTCTCCATCGGAGAGCCCGTACAGCCGCGCCCCCTGCGGGCGTGGTTCGAGGAAGGCGCGGCGGAGCAGGTTGCGGTCCCGCCGCGACAACGCCGAGAAATCCTCCATCAGCGCGGCGGCCAGCGGATTCCAGGCGAGCACCTCGTACGTCGCGGACAGCACGACCGCGGCGGCCATCGGCAGCCGGTCCAGCAGGGCGAGAATGCTCGGCCGCACCTCACGTGAAGGGCCTGGTGGCGGGCCGGGTGGCGCACCGGCGAGGTGGTGCAGGTAGTCGCGTTCGGCGTCGGACAGGCGCAGCGCGCGAGCCAGCCCGGCCAGCACCTCGCGCGACGGGCGCGGGGCCTTGGCCTGTTCCAGCCGCGTGTAGTACTCGTTCGAGATGAAGGCGAGCTGCGCCACCTCCTCGCGCCGCAGCCCCGGCGTGCGGCGGCGACGCCCGGCGGGAAGTCCCACGTCGGCGGGGGTGATCCGCTCGCGCCGGCTGCGCAGGAAGCCGGCCAGTTCTGCTCGATCCACCTCCCCAGTGTGCGCGGACGGCAGCGCGCTCAGCCAGGTACCGCCGATGCCTGGTTGAGCTTTCCGGTCCGACGCAGGCTCGTGGCATGACTTCGACAGCAATCACCACCGGCCTGCTCGACGGCAAGGTCGCCTTCATCACCGGCGCCGGGCGCGGCATCGGCGCCGCCGCGGCCAGGCTGTTCGCCCGCGAAGGCGCCCGCGTCGTGCTCGCCGCCCGTACCGAAACCCAGCTCAAGACCGTCACCGAGGAGATCCGCGCGGACGGCGGAATCGCCGACTACGTGGTCTGCGACCTCGCCGACCCGGACAGCCTGCGCGGCGCGGTGAACCGCGCGGTCGAGCTGCACGGACGGCTCGACGTGGCGTTCAACAACGCCGCCACCAATGCCCCGCCCGGACCGATGGACCAGACCACCGAAGCCGATTTCGACCACGTGTACGCGGTCAACCTGAAGGCACCGTGGCTGGCCATGGTCGCCGAGGTCGCGGCGATCCGGGCGACCGCGGGCACCGGTGCCATCGTGCACAACACCAGCGTCGGCAGCCTGATGGCCAATCCGGAACTGCCCTCGTACGGCGCGATGAAGAGCGGGGTGAACAGCCTCACCGCGTCGGCCGCGGCCACCTACGGCCCGGAGGGCATCCGGGTGAACGCGGTCGCGCCCGGCACCACGCTCACCGAGATGCTGCTCGACTGGGACAAGGCCTCGCCGGGGGTGATCGACCGGCTCAACGCGGGGACCCCACTGCGCCGCGCCGCCGATCCGGCCGAGGTCGCCGAGGCGGCCGCGTGGCTGCTCAGCGACCGGGCCTCCTACGTCACCGGCGTCGTGCTCCGGGTCGACGGCGGCATGCGGTCCTAATTGGACCCAATGCAGGCGGCCCGCCAGGCGGAGTAACCGCCGGGCCGTTCGGCGAGCACGCTGCCGTCGTCGAAAACCCTGGTGGGCAAGGCGTTCGCCGGGAAGTGATCGACGAAGGTGGTGCGCTGCCAGACGGCGTCGGCGAAGGCGGCGTCCCGGCCGATCACCATGCCGCTCGCGTTGACCTCGTCGCCGATGGCCGCGCCCTTGATCGGCTCCGGGTTCGCCGGATCGGCCCAGAGCAGGCCCTGGTAGGTGGCGACCTCGTCGAGCCCGCGGGTGTACCCGGTGGCGAGGCCGCCGCGCAGGGAGGTGGCGGCGGTCAGCCGGTACCCCGGCGGCGTGGCCAGCGGGGTGAGCGCCCCGGCCCGCCACAGGTGCGGGCCCTTGGCCAGGTGGAGCAGGACCGTGCCATCGTTGTCGAGATCGGTGGCCTGGACCAGGTGGTTGTCCTCGGGGAGGTCGAGCACCACGGGCGGGGCACCGTCGCCCGGCCAGACCACGGCTTCGGTCCCCTTGTCCCCGGGAACCGTGCCGAGCACGTCACCGCGGTCGTTGATCGCCACCGGGTCGACGCGTTTGAACCCGGTCAGCGGTTCGTAACCGCCGAGGCCGTGGTAGCGGAAGGCGCCCGCGCCGGTCCCGTCGACGGGATAGGCCCGGACCAGCACGGTGCCCGCCGCGTTCTGGTCCACCGCGGACGCCTGGTGGTGGCCCGCCGGCGCCTGCTGCGTGCGGCCGGGCTCGTCGGTGCCGGTCCACAGCACCAACTCCACCACCAGCTGATCATTGACCACGCGGTGCACCGAGCCGGCGTAGTTCCCGGTGCCGGTCCCGGCGGCCACGTACGTGGTGCCCCACGTGTCGGCGGCCGGGATCGGCGTTTCGGCCCAGGTGCAGCCCGCTTCGGCGGCCTGCGCGGGTGAGCTGAGCAGAGCCGCGCCGAGCAGTGCGGCGGGCAGGAATCGGCCTCGCACGTGACGTCCCCCTTCGTTCGACTGCCTTGGATACGCTCGGGACGTGAACGAGGTTGCCGGGATACTGGGCCGGTCGGAGTGGTACCGGGATCCCTTGTGGGCGGTGGAATTCCGGCTGACGCCGGTGGAACAGCGGCTGCTCCGGAGCCGGGCGGTGCGACGGCTGCAGTTCGTCGCGCACGCCGGAGCGGCCGCGGTCACCACGCACCAGACCTACACCCGGCTGGAGCACAGCCTCGGGCTGCTGTCGCTGGTGGCGCACTTCGCCCCGGACGATCAGGCGGCCAGGGTGGCGGCGCTCGTGCACGACGTCGGGCACCTGCCGTTCAGCCACACCTTCGAAGGCGTCGGCGGCCTGAACCACCACGAACTGGGCATCCGGCAGATCCGCGAGCTGACACCGCTGCTCGCCGAGCACGGCGTCGACGTGGAGGACGTGCTGGCGGTCGAAGGTGGCGGGTCCTCGGTGCTGCGCGGGCGCCAGGGCGCGCTGAAACTGGACCACCTGGAGTCCTTCGTGCGCAGCGGCCGGGCCCACGCGCGGCTGACCGAGCCCGCGCCCGCGACGCTGGCGCGGCTGCGTCTCGTCGACGGCGAGGTGCACACCGATCGGGACACCGCCGCCTACCTGGCCGAACTCGCGGCCGGAGAGGCGGACTACCTGTGCTCCTGGGAAAACGTGGTGCCCAACGCGGTCGTCCGTGGCCTCGCTTCGATCCTGCTGCCCTCACACCCGGAAATCCCCACCACCACCGACGATGCGCTGTGGTCGCTCCTGCTCGCCGACCCGCGCACCCGCGAAGACGCCCGCCTCCTCCGCGAGGACCCGCTCGCCTGGGACGTCTTCCCGCCGTCCCACCCGGACGGTCACCCCTACGAAGTCCGCCACCTCTACCTGGACACCGCCTGCGCCGACGGCGGTCCCGTGCCGATCCGGGAAACCCGTTCCCTCCCCTACCGGTGCGTCGTGGCCCGCCGCGTGGTTGGCTGAGCCATGGACCTGTTCGCCGGGATCTCCGTGTCCGACCTGCCCGCCGCGCTGATCTGGTACGAGCGCCTCTTCGGCATGCCGCCGACCTTCTTCCCCAACGACGCCGAGGCCGTCTGGGTGCTGGCCGAAGGCCGCTCGGTGTACGTCGAACGGCGGCCGGAACACGCGGGCCACGCCCTGATCACCCTGTTCGTCGATGGTCTCGACGCCGTCATCGACGGGATCACCGAGCGCGGCATCGAACCCGCGCTCCGCGAAACCTACGACAACGGCGTCCGCAAGTTCACCTACCGCGACCCGGAAGGCAACGAGATCGGCTACGGCGGCGGCCCGGGTTAACGCTGGAACTCGCGCAGGTACTTGGCGAAGCCTTCCAGGCCGTTGATGTTGCGCGGTCCGCTGATGCCCTCGTTGTAGTCCAGCACGTAGAACTTGTCGTTCACCACCGCGGGCAGTTGCGCGGTCGCGGGTGAGGACTTCAGGAAGTTGATCTTCTCCTGCGCCGGCTTGTCGCCGTAGTCGAGGATCACCACCACCTCCGGCTGCGCGTCGACCACGGCCTCCCAGCCGACCTTGGTCCAGCGCGCGTCCACGCCGTCGAAGATGTTGCGGCCGCCGGCGAACCGGATGATGTCGTTGGGCGGCACCTGGTTCCCCGCGGTCGAGGCCTGGTCGGTGCCCGAGTCGTAGAGGAACACCTTCACCGGCTCGCCCTTCGGCGCGGCGGCGACCACCTGGTCCACCCGGCTCCGGTACTCGGAGACCAGCTTCTGCGCGCGGTCGGACACGCCGAAGATCTGGCCCATCCGCTCCAGATCCGTGTACAGCCCTTCGAACGGCGTCACCTGCTCCGGGAACTTCGGGTAGTTGAAACAGGATTCGCTGTGCATGAAGCTCTGGATGCCGAGTCCGTCGAGGATCGCCGGGGTGATGCCGCGCTGGTCGCTGAACCCCGAGTTCCAGCCCGCCACCACAAAATCGGCCTTCGCGCCGACCACGAGTTCACGGTTGAGCAGGTCGTCACCGAGGAACTGCACCTTCGCGTATTCCGCGGCATACGGGGATTCCTGCACCGGCGGGTTCGCCGGCGGCATCACGTACCCGTGCACGTGGTCGGTCAGCCCGAGCGCGAACATCTTGTCCGCGCTGCCCGCCTCGTAGACCACCGACCGCTGCGGGGTGGTGTACCGGACGTCCTCCCCGCACCGCTTCACCACCTTCTCCTGCGCGGCGGGCGCACCGCCTTCGACTTCCGCGCCGCACGCCGAAAGCAGCAGAGCCGCCGCCAGGATGGGGACCGCCTTCTTCACACCGAACTCCTTCTGTCACTGGTCAGGGCGTAGAGCAGCTGCGGGTCACCGGTGAGCGGGTGGTCCACCACGGTCACCTCGACGCCGAACACCTCGCGCACCACGTCGGCGGTGAGCACCTCGGCCGGGGTTCCGGCGCGGACCAGCGAACCGGCCGACAGCACGCCGATGCGGTCGCACACCGCCGCCGCGAGATTGAGGTCGTGCAGCACCACGAGCACGGTCAGGCCGAGCGCCCGCAGCATCGACAGCAGTTCGATCTGGTGCCGGACGTCGAGGTGGTTGGTCGGTTCGTCCAGCACGAGCACCGCCGGTTCCTGCACCAGCGCCCGCGCGATCAGCACGCGCTGGCGTTCCCCGCCGGACAGCGTCAGCACACCGCGATCGGCCAGGTGCGCGACGTCGAGCCGGTCCATCGCGTCGCGGCACAGGTCCTTTTCGCGCGTGGTGAGCGCCTGGTTGCCGGTGAGATGGGGAAACCGGCCCATCTCCACGAGTTCGGCGACGGTGAAATCGAACTCGCTGCTGCTTTCCTGCGTCAGCGCGGCGACGGCCCGCGCGGCGCGGCGGTGACCGAGTTCGGCCAGCTCCTCGTCCCCCAGCCAAACCGCGCCACCGCTCGGCTTCAGCGCGCCGTACACGCAGCGCAGCGCGGTCGACTTGCCCGAGCCGTTGGGCCCGACGAGCCCGGTCACCTGCCCGGACCCGGCCGTCAGCCCGAGCTGGTCGACCAGGGTTTTCCCTTGCAGTGCAACGGTTACGTCCTCGAAGCGGAGTTCCACCTCAACGTCCTCCGAACAGGTAGCCGCGACGCCGCATCAGGGTGATGAAAACCGGGACGCCGATCAGCGCGGTGATCACCCCGAGCGGCAGCTCGCGGGGCGCGACCACGGTGCGCGCGGCCAGATCCACCCAGACCATGAAGATCGCCCCGGCCAGGGGCGCGATCAGCAGCACCCGCGCGTGCGAAGCGCCGAACACGATCCGCACCAGGTGCGGGATCACCAGTCCGGCAAAGCCGATCGCGCCGCTGACCGCGACCATCGCCCCGGTGACCACCGCGGTCAGCACAAAAAGCCCGCGCCGCAACGTTTCCGTGCGCACGCCGAGGCTGGCGGCGGTCTCGTCGCCGAGGGAGAGCACGTCCAGGCTGCGTGCGTACCGGCGCAGCAGCACCACTCCGGCGACCACCGCGAACGCCACCACCGGCAGCGAACCCCAGGTCGCGCCGCCGAAGCTGCCCATCGTCCAGTACAGCACCGTGCTGGTGGCCTCGCTGTCGGGCGCGAAGTAGATGATCAGGCTCATCACCGCCTCGAAGCCGAAGGCCAGCGCGACCCCGGTGAGCACCAGTCGCAGCGGGGTGATCCCGGCCCGCGACCGGGCCGCCGCGTAGACCAGCACGGAAGCCAGCAGCGCACCGAGAAATGCGCCGATCGACACCGCGTAGATGCCGAACACGGCGAACGCGCCGAACGAGGTCACCGCGACCGCGCCCACCGACGCCCCGGACGAAACGCCGAGGATGAACGGATCCGCCAAGGCGTTGCGCACCATCGCCTGGATCGCTACGCCGACCGCGCCGAGCCCGGCGCCGATCACCGCGGCCAGCAGCACGCGCGGCGTGCGCACCTGCCAGATGATCTGGTAGCGGGTGAACTCATCGGCCGGGATGCCGTCGCCCACCAGCGCCGCCCACAGGTACCGCGCGGTGTCCACCGGCGCGATCACCGCCGAGCCCAGGCCGATCGCCAGCACCACCGAAACGACCAGCGCCGCCCCCAGCCCGGCCGCGACCACCACCGCGTCCCGCCCCGCACCCCGTTTTTCCCCGGCCTGCCGGGTTTTCCCCATGAACACGTCGCCTCCGCCGTTCGCCCGACGCAGGGTTGCCGAACATGAACGTCATTGTCAAATAGTCGTGGGGGCATGAGTCGCTAAGTTGGCTTCCATGCACTTGATCGGTCCCACAGATCCCATCCCCATCGACCGGCCCCGGCGAATCGCGGTGGCCGGAGCGCCCGGCGCCGGGAAAACCACGCTGGCGGAGCAGCTCAGCGAACGGCTGGGCCTGCCGTTCGTCCAGTTCGAGAGCTTCTTCCACGGGCCGAACTGGACCGTGCTGCCCGACTGGCAGGAGAAGGTGCTCGCCTACGTCGACGGCGAAGCGTGGTCGATCGAGTGGCAGGGCGAGGAGGTCCGGGAACAACTGACCGCGCGCACCCAGGTGCTGGTCTGGCTCGACCACCCGCGCCGGCTCACCACAGCCAGGGTGATCAGCCGCACGGTCCAGCGCCGCTTCGGCCGGGGTCGGCCGATCGAGGGCGGCAACACCGAAAGCCCGCTGCACACCTTCTTCACCGACCGCGACCACATCGTCCGGGAGTCCTGGCGGAGGCACGCGTGGGTGCGGGCCAGGGTCGCGCGGGTGATCACCGAGAACCGGCACCCGGACCTGGTGGTGGTCCGGCTCCGCGGCCAGCGCGAGGTCGACACCTGGCTGGCAAGATCGGGTTCGTGGCTGAAACCGTGCACATCCCCGGACTGGTCCTGACCGAACACGAATTCCGGCTCCCGCTCGACCACGGCGACCCCGATGGCGAGCAGCTCACCGTCTTCGCGCGGGAGGTGGCCGATCCGGCCGGGCGCGACCGTCCCTTCCTGGTCTTTCTCCAGGGCGGGCCGGGACAGGAGGCGCCCCGGCCGACCGGCACGCCCACCGCGCCCGGCTGGCTGGCCCGCGCGCTGCGCGACTACCGCGTGCTGATGCTCGACCAGCGCGGCACCGGCCGGTCCACTCCGGTCGGCATGCTGCCCGGCCTGACCCCGCAACAGCAGGCCGACTACCTCAAGCACTTCCGCGCGGACTCGATCGTGCGCGACGCCGAGTTCATCCGCGTGGCGCTCGGTGTGGAGAAGTGGAGCGTGCTCGGCCAGTCGTTCGGCGGCTTCTGCACGCTGAACTACCTGTCCACCGCGCCGGAGGGCCTGCGCGAGGCGCTGTTCACCGGCGGGGTGCCGCCGGTCGGCCTGCACGTCGACGAGATCTACCGCGCCACCTTCGCGACCATGCTCGAACGCAACCGCCGGTACTACCTGCGCTATCCCGGCGACCGCGATCGCGTGCGCGCGCTGCACGAACGGCTCGACGCCGGTGAGGTCGTGCTGCCCAACGGTTCCCCGCTGACCAGCCGCCTGTTCCGGCAGGTCGGCAACGTGCTCGGGATGAGCGACGGCGCCGAGCACCTGCACTACCTGCTCGAACGCGACCCGGCCTCCCCCGCCTTCGCCCACGACGTGGCCGCCGCGCTGCCGTTCAACGCCCGCAACCCGCTCTACGCGGTGATCCACGAGGCCTCTTACGCCGACGGGCACCGCACCCGGTGGTCGGCCGCGCGGGTCCAGCCTGCCGAATACGAGGACGACGTCACCCTGTTCTCCGGGGAGCATGTTTTCCCGTGGACCTTCACCGACGACCGCGCACTGGCGCCGCTGGCCGAGGCGGCCGACCTGCTCGCCGAGCACGAATGGCCGCGGCTCTACGACGCCGGCCGCCTGCGGGAGTGCGAAGTGCCGTGCGCCGCGGCGATCTACGCCGAGGACGCCTACGTCGACCGGGCACTGTCGGAGGAGACCGTGCGACTGCTGCCGCGCATGCGGCCGTGGCTGACCAACGAGTACGAGCACAACGGACTGCGGGTGAGCGGCGGCCACGTGCTCGACCGGCTCATCGGGCTGGCGCGCGGGCAGCTCTGAGGCTCGGAAATCCGGGGGAAATCCTCCGTCGCGCGGTCGATTCCGGCCGGTGCCACTCGACACTTCAGTGCATCCCGAGCGACCGGAGGAGATCCCGATGACCCCGAAGTTCAGGCCCACCACCGCGGCGGTGCTCGCCGTGCTGCTGCTCGCCGGCTGCCAGCCGGACGGCGGGCAGCAGGCCGCCGAGCCGGGGCTCGCCCCGCCCCAGGCGAACTACGCCCAGGTCAACGGCCTGAACATGTACTACGAGACGCAGGGGCAGGGGCAGCAGCCGCTGGTGCTGCTGCACGGCTCGCTGTCCACCATCAGCACTTCGTTCGGCAAGCTGATGCCGGGGCTGGCGCAGTCGCGGCGGGTGATCGCGGTGGAGCAGCAGGGTTACGGGCACACCGCCGACCGCGACCAGCCGTTGTCGATCGAGCAGATGGCCGACGACACGGTGGCCCTGCTCGACCAGCTCGGCGTGGCCGAGGCGGACTTCTTCGGCTACAGCATGGGCAGCTCGGTGGCACTCCAGGTCGCCGTCCGGCACCCGGACCGCGTGCGGAAGCTGGTGCTGGCGGCGGTCTCGTACAACAACTCGGGCCTGCACCCCGGCACGCTCGACGGGATCGACCAGCTGAAGCCGGAGGACCTGGCCGGCACCGTGTTCGAGAAGGAGTACCTGGCCAAGGCGCCCGACCCGGCGCACTGGCCGGTGTTCCTGGAGAAGACCAAGGACCTCGACCTGAGCATGCCGCAGCTGACCGCGGAGCAGGTCAAGGCGATCAAGGCGCCGGTGCAGCTGATCGCCGCGGACTCCGACATCGTCACCCCGGAGCACACGGTGGAGATGTTCCGCCTGCTCGGCGGCGGGGTGATGGGCGATGTCATGCCGATGCCCGCGTCCCAGTTGCTGGTGGTGCCGGGGTCCTCGCACATCGGCCTGGTGGAGCGCACGGAACACCTGCTCCCCGCCATCCCCGCCTTTCTCGACGCCCCCCTGCCCGGCTCCTGAGCCCCCGCTCCCGGACGTGGAAGAATTTTTTCGGCGTGGCTGTCCATCCGGTCCCGGCCCGTTCGTAGTGAGGGCAGTCAAGCCAGTCAAGCCACTGAAGGAGCACGAAGATGAAGTACATGATGCTGATCCAGGCCGCCGCCGGGCAGACCGAGCCGGAGTGCACCCCGGCCGACTGGATGGCCTACGACAAGGAGGTCCGCGACGCCGGGATCCTGGTCTCCGGCGAGTCGCTGGCCGACCTGGTCACCGCGACCACCGTGCGGGTGGACAAGGAGGGCAAGCGGACGGTGACCGACGGCCCGTTCGCCGAGACCCGCGAGGTGCTCGGCGGGTTCTACGTCATCGACGTGCCGGATCTCGACGTCGCGCTGGACTGGGCCGCGCGCTGCCCGGGGTCCCGCGGCGGCGGTTCCATCGTCGTGCGGCCGGTCGCCGACTTCGACGCCTGACGGGATGGGCGCGCCGGTGTCCTCTGTGTCTTCTGTGTCCTCGATCGAAGCTGTTTTCCGCGAGGAGCACGGCAGGCTGCTCGCCGCGCTCGTGCGGCGCTTCGGTGACCTCGACCTCGCCGAGGAAGTGACCTCCGAGGCCATCGAGGTGGCACTGGCGCGCTGGCCCGTCGAAGGCGTGCCGCCGAAGCCGGGTGCCTGGCTGATGACCACGGCACGCCGCCGCGCGGTCGACCGCCTCCGCCGCGACCAGGTGCTGGCCACCCGGCTGGCCGTGTTGCAGGTGGAGGCCGATCGCGCGGCACCGGCGCCCTCCCCCGCCGAGACCGACGCCGAACTGCCGGACGAGCGGCTGCAGTTGTTCTTCACCTGCTCGCACCCGGCCCTGCCCGCCGAGGACCGCGCGGCGCTGACGCTGCGCTGCCTCGGCGGCCTGACCACGCCCGAGGTGGCGCGGGCGTTCCTGGTCCCGCCCGCCACCATGGCCAAGCGGATCGTGCGCGCGAAGAAGAAGATCCGCGAAGCCCGCATACCGTTCCGGGTGCCCGCGCCGGACGAGCTGCCGGAACGGCTGCCCGGCGTGCTCCAGGTGGTGTATTCGATCTTCACCGAGGGCTACGCGGCCAGTTCCGGCCCGGACCTGCAACGGCTGGACCTGGCCGAGGAGGCGATCCGGCTGACCCGGATCCTGCACCGGCTGCTGCCGGCCGAACGCGAGGTCACCGGCCTGCTGGCGCTCCTGCTGCTGATCCACGCCCGCCGCGACGCCCGCACCGGGCCGGACGGCGAGCCGGTGCTGCTCGACGACCAGGACCGCACCCGCTGGGACCGCGCCATGATCGACGAGGGCACCGCGCTGGTGCCGCCGTCGCTGACCGGCGGGCCACCCGGCCCGTACGGGGTCCAGGCGGCGATCGCCGCGCTGCACGACGAAGCCGCGGACCTACCCAGCACCGACTGGGCGCAGATCGTCGCGCTCTACGACGTGTTGCGGCAGCTCGCGCCGTCGCCGGTGGTCTCGCTGAACCGCGCGGCCGCGGTCGCCATGCGCGACGGGCCGGAGGCGGGCCTGGCCCTGCTGGACGAGCTGGCCGGGGAACCGCTGCTGCGCGCCTACCACCCGTACCCCGCCGCGCGGGCGGATCTGCTGCACCGGCTCGGCCGGGTCGACGAAGCCAGGGAGGCCTACCAGCGGGCGATCGAGCTGGCCGGGTCCGAAGCGGACCGTCAGCTCCTGCGGCGCAAGCTGGACGCGCTCGCGTAGGTTCGGCTTATGCGCGTGCTCTTCGCCAGTCTGGCGTCGGTCGGTCACACCTATCCCCTCATCCCGCTCGCGGTCGCCGTGCGGGCGGCCGGGCACGAGGTGCACTTCGCCGCCGGTGGGGAGGTCCACGCCCCGCTGGCGGCGAACGGGTTGCGACCGTTCCGGCCGGCCGACTCGTTCTACGAGATCTATGCCGAGGACCTGGCGCCCGAGCTGGAGCGGTTGCGGCCGGACCTGGTGGTGCACGGATGGGGGCTGCCCGGGGCCGCGATCGCCGCGGCCCGTGCCGGGATCCCGGGGATCTGGCACGGGTTCGGGCGGATGGTCCCGCCCGGCATCGGCCTCGAACTGCCGATGGCGGTCGCCCCGGACCAGCCGCATTTCGACATCTGCCCGCCTTCCTTGCAGGACAGGGACTTCCTCGACAAGGGCAAGCGCATTCCGCTTCGGCCGGTACCGTTCTCCCCGCCTGGCCCGTGGCCGGTCCGTAAATCGGGGAAGCTGGTCTACCTCACGCTGGGCACCGCGTTCGGCACCGCGGAACTGCTCACCGCCGCCGTCCGCGCACTGGCCACAGTGGACGCACAGGTGGTGGTCGCCACCGGCCGGGTGGCTCCGGACCAGCTCGGCGACGTCCCCGCCGACGTCACCGTGCGCGCCTGGGTGCCGCAGGCGGAGCTGCTGCCGCACGCGGACCTGGTGGTGCACCACGGCGGCAGCGGCACCACGCTCGGCGCGCTCGCCGCCGGGGTGCCGCAACTGCTGCTGCCCCAGGGCGCCGACCAGTTCGCGAACGCCGAGGCGGTCAGCGCGGCGGGCTCCGGAATCACCGGCACCACCGGGGCGATCGCCGAAGACGCCCGGAAACTGCTGGCGCCCAAGGAAAACCCCTATCGCGAAGCCGCGCGGCTCATCCAGGCGGAAATCGCCACGATGCCGTCACCGGAGGAAATCGCTCAGCGATTGCCCGAGTTCGTTCCATAATGACCGCATGATCAAGCTGCCTGATTCGTCGCGTGCCCGCCTCGTACTGAGATTCGGTGACGCGGCCGCCGCCTGGTGCGACGAACTGGACGCGCTGATCGCCGAATTCGCGGGCGCCTGGGGCCTGCGCCCGCTGGACCTGCTCCCGGCGGGCAGCAACTCCGTGGTGCTGCGCTGCGAATCCGCCGAGCACGGGCATGCCGTGCTGAAGCTGACCCCCGATCCGGAGGTGGCCAGGCAGGAGGCCGTCGCGCTGCGCGGCTGGGCGGGCGTCCGGCACGTGGTCGACCTGCTCGAAGCCGAACCCGAGCGCGGCGCTGTCCTGCTGGAATGGCTGCCCGCACCGGAACCCCTCGCCGACGCCGAATGGTCGCTGGAGGAGGTCGTTCCGCTGCTGACCGCGGTGCGGGTCGCGCCGACGGACGGCGTGGAACTGCCGACGCTGGCCGAACGCGTGGAGTTCCTCTTCGACCTGATGGACGTCCGCGCGCGGAAGATGCCGCCGTACGACTTCCTGCCGGGCCTGCTGGCGAACGGCCGGGCGGCCTGCCGTGAACTGGCCGAAAGCGGCACCCTCGGCCTGGTGCACGGTGACCTGCACGCGGGCAACGTCGTGCGCGCGGCGGACGGGCGCGGCCTGGTGGCCATCGATCCGCGGCCGAGCCTGGGTGATCAGACCATGGACCTGGTCGACTGGGCGCTCGACGGCGTCACCGACGAGAAAACCGCGCGACGGCACGTGGACCTGCTCAGCGACCACGTTCCCGGGGTCGACCGGGACCGGCTGTGGGCCTGGTGCCGCGGCATGGCGGTGGCGATCGCGGTCAGCAGGCCCGACGATCCGTGGGGAAAGTTCATGCTGGAGTGGGCACGGCGGTAAATCCGTTGCGCGCGGGCCTATCGTGGAACACATGAAGCGCGCAGCCGTCACCACGACGCCGGAGAGTGTCCCGGCGCGCTGATCCCATGCGGTGACAGGAGCCCGGGGCGGGTGCCCCGGGCTCTTCCACGTGGTCATCCGTCCCTGGCGGAAGGAGACCACCATGCACGACCACCGACAGCTCGGCCGTGAACTGGGCCTGTTCGGCGGCGATCCGCTGATCGGCGCGGGCCTGCCGTACTGGCTGCCGGCCGGTGCCGCCGTCCGGCACGCGCTCGAGGAATACCTCCGCGACGCCGAACGCCGCTCCGGCTACCAGCACGTGTACTCGCCGGTGCTCGGAAAACGGGAGCTGTACGAGCTTTCCGGGCACTGGGCGCACTACCGCGACGACATGTTCCCGCCGATGGACCTCGGTGAGGAACAGGTCGTGCTGCGGCCGAGCCTGTGCCCGCACCACGCGCTGATCTACCGGTCGCGCGGGCGCAGCTATCGCGAACTTCCGTTGCGCCTGGCCGAATTGGGCGGCATGTACCGGGCCGAGGCGTCCGGCGTTCTTGGCGGACTGGCGCGCGTCCGGTCCATCCAGCTCAACGACGGGCACATCTTCTGCGCGCCGGAGCAGGCCGTTCCGGAAGTCCGCGCGGCACTCGACCTGATCGGCCGGGCCTACGACCACCTCGGCTTCGAACCGGCCCGGTACCGGCTTTCCCTGCCCGGCGAGGGCGGGAAGTACGTCGCCGCACCGGAAATGTGGCGTCGGGCGGCAGCCGTGCTGCGCGAAGCACTGGACGGTATGGACTACGAGGCCGTCGAAGGGGAAGCGGCGTTCTACGGCCCCAAGATCGACGTGCAACTCGCCGACGCCGCCGGGCGCGAATGGACCCTGTCCACCGTGCAGGTGGACTACCACCAGCCGGAACGGTTCGACCTGCGGTACATCGGCCCGGACGGCGCGAAGCACCGGCCGGTGATGGTGCA
The DNA here is from genome assembly GCF_009429145.1 of Amycolatopsis sp. YIM 10. Lineage (GTDB taxonomy): Bacteria > Actinomycetota > Actinomycetes > Mycobacteriales > Pseudonocardiaceae > Amycolatopsis. The sequence continues at coordinate 7,899,707 of NZ_CP045480.1, forward strand.
CCGGAGCGTCATCGGCAGCCTGGAGCGGGCCGTCGCGCACCTGGTCGAGGTGCACGGCGGTGCGTTCCCGGCGTGGCTCGCCCCGGTGCAGTTGCTGGTGCTTCCGGTCTCCGAAGCCGAATCCGCCCGTGCGCGGGAATTCGCCGACCACGCGCTCGACCTGGGGTTGCGGGTGGAGATCGCGGAGCACGGCAGCCTGGGCGCACGTATCCGGAACGGCAGGCTGGTCCCGTTCCATGCGGTGATCGGCGCCCGCGAAGCCGCGCGTTCCCACGCCGCGCTGCGCCTGCGTGACGGGAGCAGACCCGAGCCGATGGCCTGGGAGAACGCGCTCGAAGCGGTCAAATCGGGAGCCGCCGTGCCGCGGGTTGCGAAAAGTTGACCTGGATCATGCAAATCCCGTTCGGCACAACCGGATCGGGGGAACACACATCTTATGAGGTAGAGCTCCGGCGGACAACGAGGAGGAACGGTCATGACCCAGCAGCCGACCAGGACCCGTGCTTTCCGGCGGATCGCGATGACCGTGGCGGCGATGGGCGCCACCGGCGCGCTGGCCGCGTGCGGCACCGGCGGCCAGACCGCCACCCCGGGCACCGGCGCGGGCACCGGCCTGAACGAGTCCACCATGGACACCAAGCCGGTGGCCATGGCCACCGGGAACACCGGTGACGGACTGTGCAAGGCGGCGTCGCTCGACCTCGCGGTGGTGCCCGGCGAAGGTGGCGCCGGGATGAACAAGAACCACTTCAACCTGCGGTTCACCAACAACTCCGGCGAGGCGTGCTCGCTCAAGGGCAGCCCCGGTGTGTCCTTTGTGGCCGGTGACGACGGGCACCAGCTCGGCGACCCGGCCGACCGCGTGCCCGCCGAGCACGGCGCGCCGGTCCGGATCGAGCCGGGCGGTCACGCCGACAGCCCGCTCACCGTGGTGAACACCGGGGTGTACGACAAAACCGAGTGCCGGCCCGCCCTTTCGCGCGGCCTGCGCGTCTACGCGCCGGGTGACACGGCGGCGATGTTCGTGCCGTTCGAGCGCGACGCCTGCACGGTCGCCGGGAAGCACCAGCTTTCCGTCGACGTGGTGCGCTAAAGCGTCAGCGTGGCGGGTCCGAGGCAGAGCAGGCCGTCGTCGAGCGGTTCGCACCGGATCCCGCCGCGCCGCCGCAGGCCGCGGAACGCACCCGGCGCGAGCACGACGTCCATCCAGGCGCAGGGGTGCGCGGGCCGGTGCGCGCGGAAGCGGACCGGCCCGTCGCCGGAGTCGAGGCTGAACACCGTGCCCCGCTCCAGCCCGTCGACGTCGAAACCGCGCAGGGTGATGTTCCGGCGGGTCAGGTGCGGATCGGGCGCGCCGGGCAGGCCGAGCGATCCGGCCAGGTGGTCGAGCGACTCGGCGGCGAACACGGTGACCGCGGCCTGGCGGTGCGCGGGATGGTTGAAGAACCGGTCGCCGACCAGGCCGAGGCCCGCGCGCACGGTGACCAGCTCACGCGCGGGCGGTTCGGGGCCGGGCCGCGGGCCGTCCGACGGCCTGCCTTCGAAGGCGTGCCGGGAGGACACCAGCAACGCCACGATCTCGACGTCCAAGCCGTCACTCCCCGCGCATCGACCGCCGGATCTCGTCCAATTTGGACTTGGCGGCCTCGTCGCGGTCGGCCAGCTTCTTGTCCAGTGACTCGACGGTCTCCTCGCCACCGATCCCGGCCAGCTCGGTCGAGCCCTCGGCGGTGGCGAAGCGCTTGTCGATCTTGTCCCGGACGTAGTCGAAGTTCGGCACGCCGGCGTTGGTGTAGTCGGTGCCTTCCGGCTCGGTCATCGGGCCGCTCCCCTCTGCTCACCACCGACCCTACGCGGCCGGGGCCCGCCGCGGGATGAAGCAGGCGATGAACGCCGCGGCCAGCGCCGCCCCGGCCCCGATCGCGACGACCACCCGGAATCCGGCGAGCGAGGGCACCTCGGCCGGGCCGAACGGCACGGTCAGCTGCGAGAGCACCACCCCGGCCACCGCGCTGCACACCGAGGTGCCGATCGAGCGCATCAGCGTGTTCAGGCTGTTGGCCGCCGCGGTCTCGGACACCGGCACCGCCGACATGATCAGCGCGGGCATCGCGCCGTAGGCCAGCCCGATGCCGCAGCCGATCAGGCTGGACATCACCACCAGCTGCCAGATCTCGCTCATCAGGAAGAAGTTGAGCCCGTAGCCGAGCGCGACCACCAGCGTGCCGGTGATCAGCGTGGTGCGCGGGCCGCTGAGCCGGGTGATCCTGGCCGACACCGGCGCCATCGCCATCATCACCAGCCCGGACGGCGCGAGCACCAGGCCGACCACGGTCATCGGCTGCCCGAGGCCGTGCCCGGTGGCCGCGGGCAGTTGCAGCAGTTGCGGCAGCACCAGCGACATGGCGAACATCGAGAAGCCGAACACCGCCGACGCCAGATTGGTCAGCGCGACCGGCCGCCGTCCCGAGGTCCGCAGGTCCACCAGCGGTTCACCGGTCCGCAGCTCCCACCGGAGCCACGCCAGCAGCACCACCGCGGCCACGCCGAGCAGGCCGAGGGTCAGCCCACTGCCCCAGCCCCACTCCGCACCCTTCGACACCGCGAGCAGCAGGCACAGCAACACGATCGACAACCCGACCGCGCCGACGAAGTCGAACCGCCCGCCCGAGCGGACCGCCGACTCGGGCACCACCGTCACCACCAGCACGGTGGCGAGCGCCCCGAGCCCCGCCGCGACCCAGAACAGCACGTGCCAGTCGACGCTCTCCGCGAGCAGGGTCGCCAGCGGCAGGCCGAGCGCACCGCCGACCCCGAGCGACGCGCTCATCAGCGCGGTCGCCGAGCCGAGCCGTTCGGCGGGCAGTTCGTCACGCATGATGCTGATGCCGAGCGGGATCACCCCGGAGGCCAGGCCCTGGAGCACCCGCGCGACCACCAGCGGCGCGAGGCTGGTGCTCAGCGCGGCCAGCACCGAACCGGCGATCAGCAGGCCGAGGCTGATCAGCAGCATCCGGCGCTTGCCGTACATGTCGCCGAGCCGTCCCACGGTCGGCGTGGCGACCGCGGCGGCGAGCAGGGTCGCGGTGATCGCCCACGCGGTGTCGGCCGGGGTGGAGCCGAGCAGTTCCGGCAACCGCGGCACCAGCGGGATGATCACCGTCTGCATCAGCGCGACGGTCACCCCGCCGAAGGCCAGCACGGCGACGACGAGATTGGGCCGCCGCGCCGCCACGGGTGCCGGATCGGCGGGTTCGGCGGGCGTGGTCACTGGCATGGACGCCACGAGGCGGCCTCCCTGGTTTCGATGGACTACCCCAGAATTAAAGCAGGCGCTTGACTTAGCATAAACTGTCCGGTTTGACTGTGTCCCCAACCCCGGCCCCCGCGTCACCGAGGAGGACAGCAGTGCCGAACCGCCCGGAACAACTCGCCCGTGTCGCGGGCCTCGTGACCGGGGACCCGGGCACCGCCCCTGTACGGTGGTGGCCGTGGTGACCGAGGTCGGCAGAACCCCCAGGGCCGCGCAGGTTGGTGCCACCAGGCTGCAGATACTGACCACCGCGGAACGGCTGTTCGCCGAGCAGGGGCTGTACGCGGTGTCCAACCGCCAGATCAGCGCCGCCGCCGGGCAGGGCAACAACGCCGCGGTCGGTTACCACTTCGGCACCAAGGCCGATCTCGTCCGGGCGATCGTCCGGCGGCACTCCGGTCCGATCGAGGCGCTGCGCACGGAAATGGCCGCGGCGGCCGCGGGCTCGCGTGAGGTGCGGGACTGGGTGGCCTGCCTGGTCCGCCCGATCACCACGCACCTGGCCTCGTTCGACGGGCAGTCCTGGTACGGGCGGTTCAGCGCGCAGGTGATGACCGATCCGGCGTTCCGGGCGATCATGGCCGAGGAGTCGCTGGCCACGCCTTCGCTGCAGTCGGTCGTGGACAACTTCCGGCAGTGCCCGCCCGATCTGCCGCCCGAGGTCCGCGCCGAACGCGGCGACATGCTGCGCACGCTGATGGTGCACGTGGTCGCCGAACGCGAGCGGGCGCTCGCCGATGGCACCGCCACCCCGCGCACCACCTGGAACGAGGCCGCCACCGGCCTGATCGACGCGATCACCGGTCTCTGGACCGCGCCCATCACCCGCTGACCCAGCACCCACCACCGGTGCCGGAAGACAGCATCCCGAAAATAAGTCAGTCGCTTGACTCAAGCGTGGCGAGTCGGTTAGCTGTTTTCCGGAAGCGGTTGAACGACGTGAGGAGGCACGGTGAGCCGGTACGGGCGCTCGGTGAGCACCCGTGAGTCGATCCTCACCGCGGCGGAGAGATTGTTCGCCGAGCACGGGATCACCGCGGTCTCCCACCGTCAGATCGGCGAAGCGGCCGGGCAGGGCAACAACTTCGCCGTCGGTTACCACTTCGGCGACCGGACCGCGCTGGTGCGCGCGATCCTCGACCGGCACGCCAAGCCGATCGAGCACCGCCGCGTGCGGATGATCGAGCGGATCGACGGCCACGGCGAGGTGCGCGACTGGATCGCCTGCCTGGTCCGGCCGTTCACCGAGCACCTGGCCGAACTCGGCAGCCCCACCTGGTTCGCCCGCTTCGGTGAGCAGGTGCTGACCGATCCGGTGCTGCGGCGGGTGGTCGTCGACGACGCGCTGGCCGGCGAACCGGTCCGGCGGGTGGTCGAGCGGCTCAACCACTGCCTGCCCGCGCTGCCGGTGCCCGTGCACCTGGAACGCGGTGACATGGCCCGCCACCTGATCTCCCACGGCTGCGCCGAGCGCGAGCGCGCCCTCGCCGATGGCACCGGGCGCCAGGACAGCTGGGAGCACACCACCACCGGCTTGATCGACGCGATCACCGGCCTGTGGACGGCGCCGGTCACCCCGGCCGGGCGCTGACGAACCCCTGAGAGGACAAGAACGTGAAGATCACCGTCGACGAGGACAAGTGCTGCGGTGCCGGTTCGTGCGTGCTGGCCGCACCGGACGTGTTCGACCAGCGCGACGAGGACGGCGTGGTGATGCTGCTGGAGGCCGAGCCCGCCGAGCACCTGCGGACCGCGGTGCGCGAGGCGGCCGACGTCTGCCCGGCCGCCGCGATCTCGCTGAGCGAGGCGTGAGCACACCGGCGGGCGTGCTCGTCGCCGGCGCTTCCGCCGCCGGGCTGGCCACTGCGGAAGCCTTGCGCCGCAAGGGGTACACCGGCGAGCTGACCCTGCTGGGCGACGAACCGCACGTGCCGTACGACCGGCCGCCGCTGTCCAAGCAGGTGCTCGCCGGGGCGTGGCAGCCTGAACGAGCGCACCTGCGCACCCGCGAGGTGCTCGACGCACTGGACGCGGAACTCCTGCTCGGCGACGCGGCCGCGTCGCTGGACGTGGAGAACCGCACAGTGCACACGGAATCGGGGCGCGCGCTGGCCGCCGACACGATCGTGCTGGCCACCGGCGTCCGCCCGCGCACGCTGCCCGGCCAGGACGGCCTGCGTGGGGTGCACGTGCTGCGCTCGCTGGATGACGCGCTCGCCTTACGCGCCGAACTACTCTCCACGCGACGGCTGCTGATCGTCGGTGATGGTGTGCTCGGTGCCGAAATCGCCGCCACCGCCCGAGGTCTCGGCGTGGAGGTCGTGCTCGCCGGGCCGCAAGCCGCTCCGCTGGCCGCACAGCTCGGGCCACTGGCTTCGGACTTGCTGGCCGAACTGCACAACGAGAACGGGGTGAAACTGCGGCTGGGCGCCGGTGTCGACGGTCTGACCGCCGACGGTGACCGGGTCACCGGAGCACGGCTGAGCACCGGCGAGGTGCTGGAGGCCGATCTGGTGGTCGTGGCGCTCGGAGCCGTTCCCTGCACCGACTGGCTGGAGGACAGTGGTCTGGTGCTGGGAAACGGCGTCGTCTGCGACTCCCGATGCCGCGCGGCCGACGGGATCTACGCCGCCGGTGACGTCGCCCGCTGGCACCACGAGCACCTCGGCTCCTTGCTGCGCCTGGAGAACCGCACCAACGCCACCGAGCAGGCGCTGGCCGTCGCCGCCAACATCCTCGGCGCCGACCAGCCCTACACCCCGATTCCCTACTTCTGGACCGACCAGTTCGACGCGAAGCTCCAGATCCACGGTGTGCTCGCCGCCGACGCCGAAGTGACCGTGGTCGAAGGCGACCCGGCCGCCCGGCGCTTCGTCGCCCGCTACGAACGCCACGGCAAGGCCGTCGGCGTACTCGGCTGGAACATGCCGAAACAAGCCCGTCTGCACCGCCAGCAGCACCTCACCACCGGAGGCTCCCGATGACCAACACCGTTCCCACCCCCGAATACCCGATGGCCAGGGCCACCGGCTGCCCGTTCGACCCGCCGCCGCAGTTGCGCGAACTCCAGCGGGAGACGCCGATGACCCGGATCAAACTGTGGGACGGCAGCACTCCGTGGCTGGTCACGCGGTACGCCGACCAGCGCGCGGTGCTCACCGATCCCCGCGTCAGCGCCGACATGACGCATCCGACCTACCCGCGCCAGGCGCCCGGCCGCGCCACGCTCAGCTTCATCGGCATGGACGATCCCGAGCACGCGCGCCTGCGGCGCATGGTCGGCTCCGCCTTCGCGGTGAAGAAGGTCGCGGCGATGCGGCCGATGGTGCAGCAGATCGTCGACGACGCGCTCGACGAGTTCCTCGGCGGCCCGAAACCGGCCGACCTGGTGGAGGGCTTCGCGCTGCCGGTGCCGTCGCTGGTCATCTGCAAGCTGCTCGACGTGCCCTACAGCGACCACGGTTTCTTCCAGGACAACAGCAGGACGATGATCAACCGCACCTCCACCCCGGAGCAGCGGACCGAGGCGTCCGGGAACCTGGCCCGCTACCTCGGCGGCCTGTTGATGTCCAAAATGGACAACCCCGGTGACGACCTGCTGTCGCGGCTGTGCGAGCGGATCAAGGCGGAGCAGCTGAGCGTCGAGCAGGCCACCGCGATGGCCGTGCTGCTGCTGATCGCCGGGCACGAGACCACCGCGAACATGATCGCGCTGAGCACCCTGCTCCTGCTGCGCAACCCGGACCAGCTCAAGCTGCTGCGCGAGTCCGACGACCCCACCGTGGCCACGCGCGCGGTCGAGGAAATGCTGCGCTACCTCAACATCACCCACGGCGGGCGGCGCCGCGTCGCACTGGAGGACCTCGAAGTGGCCGGGCAACTGGTCCGCGCGGGCGAAGGACTGGTGCTGCCCAACGAGATCGCCAACCGCGACGCCGAGGCCTTCCCCGACCCCGACCGCCTCGACATCACCCGCGAGGCTCGTCACCACGTCGCCTTCGGTTTCGGCGTGCACCAGTGCCTGGGCCAGCCGCTGGCCCGGCTCGAACTGGAGGTCGTCTACCGCACGCTCTACCGGCGCGCCCCCGAACTGGCGCCGGCCGCCGACTTCGACGACATCCCGTTCAAGCACGACGGTTTTGTCTACGGCGTCTACGAACTCCCCGTCACCTGGTAGTCCCCCCACCACCGGAAAGGCAGTCATGCCCACTCCCCAGGACCTCGGGTTCGACCCCGACGAGCTGCGCGCCAGATACCGGGCCGAGCGCGATCGCCGGATCCGGCCCGACGGCAACGCGCAGTACCGGCGCCCGGAAGGAGAATTCAGCTCGTACGGCGCGGATCCCCACGCCGATCCGGACTACCGGCGGGAACCGCTGACCGACCGGATGGACGCGATCGTGGTCGGCGGCGGCTTCGGCGGCCTGCTCGCCGGCGCGCGGCTGCGCCAGGCCGGGCTCGACCGGATCAGGCTGATCGACGACGGCGCGGACTTCGGCGGCACCTGGTACTGGAACCGCTACCCCGGCATCCACTGCGACATCGAGTCCTATGTGTACCTCCCGCTGCTCGAAGAGGTCGGTTACGTACCGGAGTGGAAGTACTCACCGGGTGAGGAGATCCGGCAGCACTCGCGGGCGATCGGGCGGAAGTTCGACCTCTACCGCGACGCCTGCTTCCAGACCAAGGTGACCTCGCTGCGCTGGGACGACAACGAGGCCGAGTGGGTGGTGGAAACCGATCGCGGCGACCGGATGCGCGCCCAGTTCGTGGTGGTGTCCAGCGGCACGCTCAGCACGCCGAAGCTGCCCGGCATTCCCGGCATCGAGACCTTCACCGGGCACACCTTCCACACCAGCCGCTGGGACTACGACTACACCGGCGGCACCGCCGAGGGCGGTCTGACCGGGCTGGCCGACAAGAAGGTGGCCGTGGTCGGCACCGGCGCCACCGCCATCCAGGTGGTGCCGCACCTGGGCCGCGACGCCGAGCACCTGTACGTGTTCCAGCGCACTCCGTCCACTGTGGATGTTCGCGGGAACCGCCGCACGGACCGGGAGTGGGCGGCCTCGCTCACCCCCGGCTGGCACCGGCGCCGCCGCGACAACTTCCTCAGCGTGGTCACCGGCAGGCCCGCCGAGGAGGACCTGGTCGCCGACGCCTGGACGGGCAGCGCGCAGCTGCTGCAGAAGCTCATCCCGAGCGACTCCTACCCGGACCTCCCGGCCGAGCAGCGCGAGCAGCTCGAGGAGATCGTCGACTTCCAGAAGATGAACGAACTGCGCGACCGGGTGGACCGGCTGGTCGAGGACCGGGCGACGGCCGAGCTGCTGAAGCCGTGGTACCGCTACATGTGCAAGCGGCCCACGTTCAGCGACGACTACCTGGAGACCTTCAACCGGCCCGACGTCACCCTGGTCGACACCGCCGACCACGGTGGCGTGGAGCGGATCACCGAGCGCGGCATGGTGGTCGGCGACCGGGAGTACGAGGTGGACTGCATCATCTTCGCCACCGGCTTCCAGGTCGGCATTTCCGGGGTGCTGTCGGGAAAGCTGCCGGTGCACGGGCGTGGCGGCATCTCGCTGTTCGAGCACTGGGGACGCGGGCCGAAGACGCTGCACGGGTTCTACAGCAGCAAGTTCCCCAACCTCTTCCACCTCGGGCCCCTGCAGAACGCGGCGTCGGTGAACTTCGTGCACATCCTCGACGAGCAGGCCACGCACGTCGGCGAGGTGGTCGCCGAAGCGCGGCGGCGCGGCGTCCGGTGCGTGGAACCGACCGAGGAAGCCGAAAACGCCTGGGTGGCCACGATCGAGGAGAAGTCGGCGGACCAGTACAAGTTCCACCTCGAGTGCACGCCCGGTTACTACAACAACGAGGGCATGCCGCACCCGCGGCGGTTCTCCTACGGCGACGGGCCGGTCGCCTTCCACGAGGTGCTGCGCGACTGGCGCGCGAACCGGATGGACGACGTGCTGGCGGACGCCGAATGACCGGCACGCGGCTGACCCGGCCGAACCCGCTGCCCGGTTCGAACGGGGTCGCGTTCGGTCCGGACGGCAGGCTGCACGTGGCGCAGTTCCTCGCCGGGCAGATCAGCGCGGTGGACCTCGATTCGGGTGACGTCGAGGTGGTGGTGCCCGCGGGCGGCCCGGTGCAGTCGCCGGACGACCTGGCCTTCGGCGCCGACGGCTCGATGTACCTCACCGATCTGGTGCCGGGCCGGGTGTGGCGGCGCGATCCGGCGGGCGAGTTCCACCTGGTGTCCGGGGAACTGCGGCTGCCCAACGGAATCACCTGCGTCGGCGACCGGCTGTTCGTGAACGAGATGCGGCCGGGCGGCCGGGTGGTGGAGCTGACCGGCGGCACGGCGCGCGTGCTGGCCGACGGGCTGGCCATGGGCAACGCGATGCAGCTCGGCCCGGACGGCTGCCTCTACTACCCGCACATGCTGACCGGGCAGGTGCTCCGGGTACCGACCGACGGCGGCGCCCCGGAACTGGTCGCCGAAGACGTGCACGAACCGGTGGCCGTGCGATTCGACCGCGGCGGTGTGCTGCACGTGCTTTCCCGTGGCGCGGCGGGCATCGTCACCCGGATCGACCTGTTCGGCGACGGTGGCCGCTCGCTGGTGGCCAGTGGTGTGGTGGGGCTGGACAACGCGGCCTTCGACACCGAGAACCGCATGTTCGTCTCCAGCTACGCCAGTGGTGGCATCGCCGAACTGCACCCGGACGGCCGGACCCGGCAGGTGGTCGAACCGGGGTTCGGCGGGCCGTACGGGGTGACCGTCGACCTGGGCGGCCGGGTCTACGCGGGCGATCACTACCGGCTGGCGAGCCCCGATCCGGCGGGCGGTGTGCACACGGAGGAACTGCTGATCTTCACGCACGGCGTGGCCGCCGATGGTGGGGTGCTGCACACGACGTCGCAGTACGGGCAGGTGAGCACGTACGACCCGGAGACCGGTGAATCGCGGGCGCGCGCGAACGGACTGGCGCGCCCGATGGGGATCGCCGTCCGCGCGGATGGCGCGCTGGTGGTCGCCGAGGCGGACGCGGGCCGGGTGGTGGTGATCGATTCGGCCGACGAGGTGAGCATGCTCGCCGAAGGCCTCGACCACCCGGTGGACGTGGCGCTGGACGCCGCACAGCGCGTCTATTTCAGCGACGACCGGCGTGGCGGGGTGTTCCGGATCGACGAGAACGAGGTGGTGCCGGTCGCCGAAGACCTCGGCGCGCCGCAGGGCCTGGCCGTGCGCGGCGACGACCTGGTCACGGTGGAAACCACGCACGGCCGGTTGCGCGCGATCTCGCTGACCACCGGCGAATCCCGGATCGAGGCCACCGGCCTCGCGGTCTCACCACCACCGGCGGAGGCACGGGCCCTGTTCTGCGACGGCCTGCCGGGCGCGCCGATTCCGTTCGCCGGCCTGGCGGTCGGCCCGGATGACGCCCTCTACCTGGCAGCCGAGGGAATTGTCCGGTTTCCGGCCTGAGCGAAGTCCACTCCGGACGGCGGGTGGCCGCGGGCCGTGTGGTCTACTGACTGGCGCCAGCGCGTCAGTTGGGGGGACGAACATGCAGCCGGGCTACCCGCCACCGCAGGGAAATCAGGGATATCAGGGCTATCCGCAGGGCTATCCGCAGGGTTATCCCGGTTATCCGCCGCCGAAGAAGTCGAACACCGGGCTGATCGTCACGCTGTGCCTGGTGGGCGTGCTGCTGCTGGCGGGCCTGGGCGTGGGGGCGTACTTCCTGATCGACAGCGGCAGTTCCTCGTCGCGCTCGACATCGGCGGCCGCGCCGTCCAGCGCGGTAGGACCGGCGGACCGGTTCACCGACGTCCCCGTGTGCTCCGACGTGGAGAGCCGGGTCAGCGGGCTGCCGGAGAAGATGACCGACGAGGCGAAGGACCTGGGCACCTCCGACCCGGACGTCTCCATGTCCGGGCACTCGTGCCTGTGGGATTCCGGGGAGAGCCCGATCCGGGTGGAGCTGGCGATCCACCTGTCGATCTCGCTGCCGGGTAAAACCGGCGCGGGCACGGCGGCGGCGAGCCGCTACTACGACACCATGGCCGGACAGGGCACCCCCGGCGGTTCCGCCGACGTGCCCGGTGCCGACAAGGCCGAGCGCACCTCGTTCAACACCAACGAATGCACGGTGCACGTGCTGATCGGGAACGCCTACATCGGCGCCACCTACTACGCCGACGACGACGCCTCCATCAGCACGTCCACCTGCGAAGCCGACGTGCTCAAGGTCGCCAAGGCCGCCGCCGAGTCCCTGGGCCGCTGAACCTCAGTCCCGCGGCTCGGCCAGCACGACGTCCATAGCGGACTGGAGCTCGGCCAGGAAGGTCTCGAAGCGCGCGACCTCCTCGGGCGGGTACCTCGCCAGCAGCGCGGTCAGGTGCCGCTCCAGCGGGCCGAAGTACTCCCGGCCGGGCCCCTGGATCTCCGGGCTGCTCCGCAGCGTGACGATCCGCCGGTCGCTGCGCTCGCGGGTCCGGACGATGTGACCCGCGCGTTCCAGCCGGTGCAGCAAAGCCGTGGTGGCCCCCGAAGTCAGCGAGATCCGCTCGCTCAGCCGCGCCGGTGAGAGCGGACGGCCGTGGTCTTCGGCGTAGATGATTTCGACCAGCGCCGCCGCGTCGGTGACGTGCAGGCCCAGGTGGGCGGCGAAGCCCCGGGTGAACTCCGTGTAGTGCGCGCCGAAACCACGCAGCCCGTCCAGCACCCTGTCCACCGGCGTCTGCCCGCTGCCGGCCTTCTCCATGACCTCACCCCGTCAACCAATCCATCGCCCCCATATCGGGGCTAACCGGCTCCTCGGCGGCGAAACCGGCCAACGCGCCCAATGGGAGCCGGCCCGGCCCAAACCCGCGCGGAGTCTTATAAGACATCTGCTCGATCTCGGTCACGAAGGCGCCCCGCGAGCGGGGAAACGTCTCGCGGGAAATATTCTTGCGCGCGAGACGTTTACCCCGGTAGCGCCACCCCGGGCGCGGAGGACCACAGGAGGCTCCCCATGCAGTTCGGCATCTTCACCGTGAGCGACGTCACCACGGACCCCACCACCGGGGAGACCCCGGACGACACCCAGCGCGTGCGGTCGATGCTGAAGATCGCCCAGCACGCCGACCAGGCCGGGCTCGACGTCTTCGCCACCGGCGAGCACCACAACCCGCCCTTCGTCGCCTCCTCCCCGACCACGCTGCTCGGTTACCTGGCCGGGGTCACCGAGAACATCACGCTGTCCACCTCGACCACGCTGATCACCACGAACGACCCGGTGAAGATCGCCGAGGACTACGCGATGCTCCAGGTCATCTCCGACGGCCGGATGGACCTGATGCTCGGCCGCGGCAACACCGGCCCGGTCTACCCGTGGTTCGGCCAGGACATCCGCCAGGGCATTCCGCTGGCCATCGAGAACTACGCGCTGCTGCGGCGGCTGTGGGAGGAGGACGTGGTCGACTGGGAGGGCAAGTTCCGCACGCCGCTGCAAGGCTTCACCTCGACCCCGCGCCCGCTCGACGGGGTGCCGCCGTTCGTCTGGCACGGCTCGATCCGCAGTCCGGAGATCGCCGAGCAGGCCGCCTACTACGGTGACGGTTTCTTCCACAACAACATCTTCTGGCCGATGTCGCACACCGCGCAGATGGTGAACTTCTACCGGCAGCGGTTCGAGCACTACGGCCACGGCAAGGCCGATCAGGCCATCGTCGGCCTCGGCGGGCAGGCGTTCATCCGGAAGAACTCGCAGGACGCGTGGAACGAGTTCCGGCCCTACTTCGACAACGCGCCGGTCTACGGGCACGGGCCGTCGATGGAGGACTTCACCGCGAGCACCCCGCTGACCGTGGGCAGCCCGCAGCAGGTCATCGAGCGGTACGCGGGCATGCGTGACGGCGTCGGCGACTACCAGCGCCAGCTGTTCCTGGTCGATCACGCCGGCCTGCCGCTGAAGACCGTGCTGGAGCAGATCGACCTGCTCGCCGAGGAGGTCGTTCCGGTGCTGCGCGAGGAACTGGAGGCGAAGCGGCCGGAGCACGTGCCGTCGAACCCGCCGAGCCACGCCGACCGCGTCGCGGCCAAGCAGGCCAAGCAGGCCGAGCAGTCCGAACTTGTCTGAGCGGAGGACCCCGATGAACGAGTTCAAGATCGTCACCGTTTCGGCGGGGCTGCGGCAGCCGTCGTCCACCCGGTTGCTCGCCGACCGGCTGGGCGCGGCGGCCGTCGCCGCACTCGAGGCCGAAGGTGCCGAGGCCACCGTGGAAACCGTGGAGCTGCGCGAGATCGCGCACGACGTGGTGAACATGATGCTGACCGGGTTCCCGGCGGGCGGACTGCCGGAGGTGCTGGAGAAGGTCTCCGGGGCGAGCGGACTGATCGCGGTCAGCCCGGTCTTCACCACCTCGTACTCCGGGTTGTTCAAGTCCTTTGTGGACATCCTGGACAACGAGGCGCTGACCGGGCTGCCGGTGCTGCTCGGCGCGACCGGCGGCACGCCGCGGCACTCGCTGGCGCTGGAGTACAACCTGCGCCCGCTGTTCACCTACCTGCACGCCGACGTGGTGACCACCTCGGTGTTCGCCGCCACCGACGACTGGGCCGACGACGGCGCCCTGCGCGAGCGGATCGAGCGCGCGGGCGGTGAACTGGCGAAGAAGCTGCTCGGCGCCCCGCCCCGCAAACCGGCCGACGAGTTCAGCTCGGTGCCCAGCTTCGAGCAACTGCTCCGGGATTCCTAAGCGCTGTCGAGACGGTACTTACCGCTGAACTGGACGTGGTCGATCATGATCCGTTCGGCGGTGGTGCCGTCGCCCGCCTTGAGCGCCTTGAGCAGCTGTTCGTGCACGGTCAGGTGGTTGCGCGCCTGGTCGGGATCCAGCCAGAGGGAGGCGTGCGCGGGCACCGGGAAGTTGTTGCGCACGGCCCTGGCGTGCGCGCCGAGAAAGGCGGGGCCGCCGATGTCCGCGATGGCCAGGTGGAACTCGCGGCTCTGCTCGCCGAGCAGTTCGTAGCGGCCCGCCTCCTCGTCGGCGACCATCCGGTCGTGCATCGCCCGCAGCTGCGCCAGTTGCTCGGCGGTGATCCGCCCGGCGGCGAGTCGGGCGCCGAGGCCCTCGATCACGGCGCGCACGTTGTAGTACTCCACCAGCGCGTCGGCGGACAGGTCGATCACCGTGGCGCCGTGGTGCTGCTCGTACCGGATGAGCCGGTCGTTTTCCAGGCGCCGCAAGGCTTCCCGCACCGGCGTGATGGACACCCCGAGGCGCTGGGCGATCTCGGTGGCGCGCAGCGGGGTGCCACCGGAGATGCGGGCGTTGCGCAGGTCGTCGAGCAGCGAGGTGTAGACGTAGTCCGCCTTGCTCTGCGGTGGTCCGGCCATGCGCGAATCCCCTCTCGATACCCGCGGTGGCGACCACGCTACCGGGCGGGGTGGATGTGACCTGCACAACAGGATCCTGGCACTCCAGGGCCAGTCTTATAACTTATGAGTCATGAGCCCACTGTCGTCGCTCCGCGTTCTCGACGTCGCCACCCTGTTCGCCGGGCCGTCCGCGGCGGCCATGCTCGGGGACTTCGGCGCCGACGTGATCAAGATCGAGCACCCCCGCAAGGGCGACCCGGCCCGCGGCCACGGCCCGGCCGCCGAGGGCACCGGTCTCTGGTGGAAGTCGCTGGCCCGCAACAAGCGCGCCGCCGCGGTCGACCTGTCCG
The DNA here is from genome assembly GCF_009429145.1 of Amycolatopsis sp. YIM 10. Classification (GTDB taxonomy): domain Bacteria; phylum Actinomycetota; class Actinomycetes; order Mycobacteriales; family Pseudonocardiaceae; genus Amycolatopsis. The sequence continues at coordinate 7,914,754 of NZ_CP045480.1, forward strand.
CCGAAGACGGTCAGGCGATCCTGCGTGACCTGGCCGCGCGCAGCGACGTGCTGATCGAGAACTTCCGGCCGGGCACGCTGGAGCGCTGGGGCCTCGGCCCGGCCGAACTGCACGAGATCAACCCGCGCCTGGTGATCGCGCGGATGACCGGCTTCGGCCAGTCCGGTCCGATGGCGAAGCGGCCGGGCTTCGGCACGCTCGCCGAGGCGATGAGCGGGTTCGCCTCCTCCACCGGTGAGCCGGACGGCCCGCCGGTGCTGCCGCCGCTCGCGCTGGCCGACGGCATCGCCGGGCTGGCCATGGCCTACGCGATCATGGTGGCGCTGGACGCGCGCGGCCGGACCGGTCGCGGCCAGGTGATCGACATGGCGATCATCGAGCCGATCCTGGGCCTGCTCGGCCCGCAGGTCACCGCGTACCAGGCGCTCGGCGTGCTGCCGCAGCGCACCGGCAACCGCTCCAACAGCAACGCGCCACGCAACACCTACCGCACCCGCGACGGCCGCTGGGTGGCGATTTCCACCAGCGCGCAGTCCATCGCCGAGCGGGTGATGCGCCTGGTCGGCAGGCCCGAGCTGATCGACGAGCCGTGGTTCGCCACCGGGCAGGGCCGCGTCGCGCACGTCGAAGAACTCGACGCGGCGGTGGCGGAATGGATCGCCGCGCGCGACAGCGACGACGTGATCGCGGCCTTCGAACAGGCGCAGGCGGCGATCGCGCTGGTCTACGACGCCTCCGACATCGTGCGGGATCCCCAGTACCGGGCGCTCGGCACGTTTCTCGACCTGCCGGACGAGGAACTCGGCGAAGTCACCATCCAGAACGTCCAGTTCCGGCTTTCCGAAACACCCGGCGAGATCCGGTGGCCCGGTCCGGCGAAGGGCAGGCACACCGACGAGGTCCTCGGCGAACTCGGCTACGACGCCACGCGCATCGCGGACCTGCGCGACCGGGGCGTGGTCGCGTGACCACCCCGCTCACCTGGCTCTACGTTCCCGGCGACCGGCCGGAACGGTTCGAGAAGGCCGCCGCCAGCGGTGCCGACGTGGTGCTCATCGACCTCGAAGACGCCGTCGCGCCCGCCGACAAGGACACCGCGCGCGCCACCGTCGCCGACTATCTCGCCCAGCCGCACGACGGGCCGCCGCGGCACGTGCGGATCAACGACAGCACCGATCTCGCCGCACTTGCGGGCTTGCCCGGACTCTCCGGTCTCCGCCTGCCGAAGGTGGAATCGACCGCCCAGCTCGACGCACTCGACGACGCGCTGCCCGCGGACTTCCGGGTGCACGTACTGATCGAGTCGGCACGCGGGCTCGCCGCGATGGACGAGATCGCCGCCCATCCCCGCGTCGCCGGTCTCGGCCTCGGGGAACAGGACCTGGCTTCGGCGCTGGCGCTCACCGCGCCCGACGCGCTGGACCACCTGCGACTGCGCGCGGTGCTCGCCGCCGCGGCCGCGGGACTGCCCGCACCGGCCATGTCGGTGCACACCAACGTCCGGGACGACGACGGGCTGCTGCACAGCACCCGGCGCGGCCGGGAACTCGGCATGTTCGGCCGCTCGGTCATCCACCCCCGGCAGATCCCGGTGGTGCGCCAGGCCTTCGCGCCGAGCGAGCAGGAGGTGGCCAGGGCCCGCGAGGTGGTCCGGGCCGCCGAAGCGGCCGGCGCGCGCGGGGCGATCGCCCTGCCCGACGGCACCTTCGTCGACCAGCCCATCGTCGACCGCGCACGCCGCGTCCTCGAACTGGCCGCGCGCCTGGCTGCCTGAAACTTCCAACGCCCGCGCCACGAAGGAGTACACATGGGCGTCGCCGTCTGGGCGCTGATCACCTACATCGCCGTCATCGTGGTCTGGAACGCCGTCCTCAAGCGCAACATCGGTGAGGCCATGGTGCTGGGCTTCGTGGTGGTCTGCCTGTTCGGCGGGACCGACGCGCTTTCGCTGGCCGCGGCAGGCATCGCCGACGCCGCCGCCGAAGAGGTCGTGTTCGCCGCGCTCGCCTTTGTGTTCATGGGCTACCTGCTCACCGAACTGGGCCTGATCGATCGCCAGGTCACCCTGCTCAACGCCGTTTTCGGGCGGATGCGCGGTGGTTCCGGGTACGTCTCGACGGCCGCATCCGCGCTGCTCGGCGGCCCGGCCGGGTCCGGGTCCGGCATCGCGGCCTCGGTCGGCTCGGTGACCATTCCGTGGATGGTCCGCTCGAAGTGGCGGCCCGATCTGGCGGCGAGCCTGGTCGCGGGCAACGCCGGGCTGGGCATCTCGATCCCGCCCAGCTCGTCGATGTTCCTGCTGCTCGGCTCGGCCGCGGTGGCGCCGGTGCTGACCGCCGACCAGCTGCTCGTAGGCGCCTTCGCCGGTGGATTGTGGACGGTGCTCTACCGGTTCCTGGTGGTCTTCATCTGGGTCCGCAGGCACAGGATCAGCCGGGTGGAGCCCGAGGGCATCGTGCCGTTCCGGGTGGCCTGGCGGCAGGGCTGGACCTCGCTGCTGGTCTACGCGGGCATCGCGATCCCGGTCTTCCTCACCGTCGAAACCGGGCAGAAGCTGCTCGAAGGGTGGATCGGCGAGGACGCGGCGGGCGAGATCAGCATCGTGGTCTGGATCCCGGTGCTGATGATCATCGGCACCATGCTGGTGGCCTGGCGGCGGCTGCCGCGCACCGGCCGCGCCTGGACCGAGCTGCTCGGCGCGATGGCCCCGAAGTACGCGATCATCGGCGCCACCCTGTTCTTCGCCTTCGCCGCGGCGGCCTGCCTCGGCGAACTCGGCCTGGTCGCCGAGCTGACCGGGCTGATGGAGCGCATCGACGCGCCCGCGGTGGTGATCGCCGTGCTGGTCGGACTGCTGATCGTGATCATCTCCGCGCCGCTGACCGGTACCGCGACCATCGCCGCGGTCGGCGGGGTCAGCTTCAGCGCGCTGATCGCCGCGGGCGTGCCACCGGTCGCCGCGGCGGTGGCCATCCTGATCTTCGCCTCCACCGAGGGCGCGTCCCCGCCGGGCGCGGCGCCGATCTACATCGCCGGCGGCATCGCCGGGGTGGACCCGGCCAGGATGTTCGTCCGGCTGATCCTCTGGTTCGTGCTGCCGGTGCTGCTGATCGGCGTGCTGGTGGCCGTCGGCGTGCTGCCCGTCTTCGCCTGATCCCCTGGAGTCCCCGATGAGCGAATCGAAAACCCGCACCCTGCTCAAGCGCGTCACCATGCCGGTGTTCAAGCTCGGGCTGGTGGTGTTCCTGGTCCTCGGTGTGGTGCTGGTGCTCGGCCAGGCCGCCGGGATCGTGGCCGGGAGCGGCGCCGTGGTCGAAGGCGTGGCCGGGGTGCTCGCCGTGCCGATGACCACCGCCGCCGCGATCACCGGACTGCTCGGCTTTGTGCTGTCCTACCTGCACAACTGGTCGGCCGGAGAGGACTGACCACTGTGGTTCCGGCCACGTTCTCCTAGGCCGGGCGGGGCTGGGCAGGTGCCCGTTCCGGTGTTGTGGCAGCCTTGGTTGTCGACATCGGAGCAGTTTCGGAGAATTCTTTGCAGACCAGCGCGGTAGCCGAACGCCCTCCAGAACCGGCGCTCGCCAAGGCGCCGGCGCTGGCCTGGCGCCCGGTTTCGGCGGTCGCCGGCGCGGTCGCGGCGTTGCTGCTGGGGACCAGCTGGCGCTACGGGTTCTTCGGTGACGAACTGTACTTCCGGGCCGCCGGACGGCACCTGGGCAGCGGGCTGGCCGACCAGCCGCCGCTGGTCCCGCTGGTGGCCCGCGCGATGGACCTGCTCTTCGGCCAGTCCGTGGTCGGCACCCGGCTGCCGATCATCGCGCTGGTGGTCGCCGGGGTGTTCCTGTGCGCGCTGATCGCCAGGGAACTCGGCGGCGGCAGGCTGGCGCAGCTGCTCACCGCCGGCGTTTTCGCGGTCTCGCCGTTTTTCATGTACGGCGCCGGGCACACGCTGTCCACCCAGTCCTTCGACTCGTTCTTCTGGACGCTGATCAGCTGGCTGGTGGTGCGCTGGGTCCGCAAGCGCGACGACCGGCTGCTGCTCTGGGCCGCGCTGGCCACCGCGGTCGGCCTGCAGGCCAAGGTCATGCTGGTGGTGTTCTGGGCAGGCATCGCGATCGCGGTGCTGCTGCTCGGCCCGCGCAGGATGCTGCTGAAGAAGCAGTTGTGGCTCGGCGCGCTCGTCGCCGCCGTGCTGGCCGTGCCGTTCCTGCTCTGGCAGCGCGCCCACGGCTGGCCGCAGGCGGCGATGACCGAGGTCGTGGCCAAGGAGATCGAGGCCGAGGGCGGCGGCAAGGAGACTTTTCTCCCGGTCGCCTTCTCCTTCGTGGCCGGGCCGCTGGGCGCGGCGCTGTTGTGCGTCGGCGTGCTCGCCCTGCTCTTCGCGCCGACGCTGCGGCCGTTCCGCTTCTACGGTCTCGCCACGGCGGGCATCATCGCCGTGTTCTGGTACAACGACGGGCGGCCGTTCTACATGGCCGGGCTCTTTGTGGTGTGCTGGGCGGCCGCCGCGGTGGTGATCGAGCAACGCGAGCCGAAGCGCGCGCAGGTGCGCTGGATCGCCGGGCCGATCTACGCGGTGTGCGGCGTGCTGATGCTGTGGGGCCTGCCGAGCGGGCCGCCGATCTGGCCGCTGTCGCACTACGCGAACCAGCCGTTCAGCCCCGCGAACATGCCGCTGGAGGAGTTCGGCTGGCCGCACATGGTGGACGCGGTGGAACGCGCCTATCTCGCGGTGCCGGAGTCCGAACGCGCCAACACGACCGTGCTCGCCGGGCACTACTGGCAGGCGGGCGCACTCGACGAGTACGGGCCGGAACGCGGCCTGCCCGAGGTGCACAGCCCGCACCGCGGTTACTGGTACTTCGGCAGCCCGCCCGAGACGGCCACCACCGCGATCGTCGTCGGCTTCTCCCCGGAAGACGCCGAGGGCCTCTTCGCCGAGGTCAAGCCGGTCACGCTGGTGGACAACGGCGAGCAGATCAACAACGGCACCCAGGGCCAGGCCGTCTACATCTGCCGCGGCCCGCTTCGATCGTGGGCCGACACCTGGCAGTACATGAGCCCGATGCAGTCCTAAGCGCTGGCGTCGGCGAGCACTTTCTCGATCACCTCTCGCTGGTCGGCTCGCGTCGTGTCCTGGGACAGCGTCAGCAGGGCCTTCCACAGGGCCCAGCCGCGGGCCCGCGCCCAGGTGCCTTCGTCCTGGCCGACCGCCTCGCGGAAGGCCGCGCGGCTCCGGTCGTCGAGCATCGTCCAGGCGAGCACCAGCTCGCAGGCGGGATCACCGACGCCCGCGGTGCCGAAGTCGATCACCGCGGTGAGCTTTCCGTGCTCCACCAGGAGGTTGCCGAACGCGAGATCGCCGTGGAACCACAACGGCGGGCCGTCGTACCGCGCTTCCAGCGCCGCCGCCCACACGCGGGCGGCGGCCGCGGTGTCCACCTGACCGTCCAAGATGGACAGACAGCGCCGGGTTTCCCCGTCGTAGTGGGCGGGCGGGGTGCCGCGGTAGAAGCAGTGCGCCCCGGCGAGCGGGCCGCCGGTGGTGTCGCAGCGCTGGAGCGCGCGGATGAACTCGGCGACCGACACCGCGAACGCGGGCAGGTCGTGGATCCGCTCGGGCGCCGCGGTCTCACCGGGTAGCCAGCCGCGGATCGACCACGGGAACGGATATCCCTCCCCCGGCTCGCCCCGGCCGAGGATCGCCGGCACGGCGACCGGCAGTTCGGGCGCCAGCCGCGGCAGCCACTCGTTCTCCTTGTCCACCGCGGCCACGTAGACCTCGGCGGTCGGCAGGCGCGCGGACATCGTGTCGCCGAGGCGGTAGGTCCGGTTGTCCCAGCCGTCGACCTCGACCGGGGTCACCTCGAGGTGCCGCCACTCCGGGAACTGCGCGGCGACCAGCCGCCGCACCAGCGCGGCGTCGATCCCGGCACGACCATCCACAGCCATGCCCCGATGATCTCGGACGGGTCAACGGATTTAGTCCCTTTACAATACAGAGCAGTACTGTATTGTTATTGCCGTGAGCACAGCCGGTCGTCCACGAAGCCGCGAAGCCGACGCCGCCATCCTGGCCGCCGGACTCGAACTGTTCCTCGAACGCGGCGTCGAGGCGTTCAGCATCGAGCAGGTGGCGCGCCGCGCCGGCGTCACCAGGGCGACGGTGTACCGCCGCTTCCCGGACAAAACGCGCCTGCTGCTGGCCTCGATCGAGTCGGCGTACGGAAATCCGCCGGAGAAACCGGAGATCCGCGACCTCGAACACCTGCTCACCGCCTGGGCGCAGGTGCTGGCCGACCCGGCGCAGCGCCGCCTGCTCCGGCGGCTCTACGGCACGATCGAGGACTATCCCGAACTGGCCGCCGCATACCGGAACCAGCTCGGCGACCACCGCGACGACGCCCGCCGGGCCGTGCTGGTCCAAGCGCGCGACCGCGGCGAACTGCCCGCCGACACCGACCCGGACGTGCTGCTGGACCTGCTGGTCGGCGCGGGCTGGCAGCACCTGGCCACCCGGCCCGACACCACGTCGGCCGTCGAAACCGAACGATTCCTGCGTGCCGTCTGCCACCAGGCGGGTTACCGGCCGAGTTAGGAGACACCACCATGCCCACCGCCGACCTCGACGCCCAGCGCCGGACCCGCGCGTTCGCGCGTGTCATCGGCCCGTACGTCGCCGTGTTCACCACCGTCTACACGATCCGGCTGCCCTCGCTCCAGGGGCTGACCAACGAGTTGTTCGCCGATCCGGTGCCGATACTGATGCTCGGCGCGCTGATGCTGGGCGCCGGACTGGTGATCATCGGCGGGCACCGCAGCTGGCGGGGTCCGCTGGCGATCACCATTTCGCTGTTCGGCTGGTTCGTCGCGATACGCGGCTTCATGCTGATCGCCATCCCGGACACGGTCTCCTCGGCCGTGGACGCCACCATGCTCTCGCCAACGGCCCTGCTGCTGGCGCGGTTGTTCTTCGGCGCACTGGCCGTGATGGGCCTGATCCTCACCTACGCCGGCTGGTTCACCCAGCCGCGAGCCCCGCACGCGAACGCCTCACCCGCCTGAGTTCGCGAATAACCGCAGCTCAGCGCATTCCACCACCCCGGATTTGCATGACTATTCCGTTGCATGCATACTCTTGCCATGTCCAAGGTTCTCACCTCCCTGCCCACCGGCGAACGGGTCGGCATCGCCTTCTCGGGTGGCCTCGACACCTCGGTCGCGGTCGCCTGGATGCGCGACAAGGGTGCGCTGCCGTGCACCTACACCGCCGACATCGGCCAGTACGACGAGCCCGACATCGCCTCGGTGCCCGGCCGCGCGACGGCCTACGGCGCGGAGATCGCGCGTCTGGTCGACTGCCGCGCGGCACTGGTCGAGGAGGGCCTGGCCGCGCTGAGCTGCGGCGCGTTCCACATCCGCTCGGCCGGCCGGGTCTACTTCAACACCACCCCGCTCGGCCGCGCGGTCACCGGCACCCTGCTGGTGCGCGCCATGCTCGAGGACAACGTGCAGATCTGGGGCGACGGCTCCACCTTCAAGGGCAACGACATCGAGCGGTTCTACCGCTACGGCCTGCTCGCGAACCCGCAGTTGCGCATCTACAAGCCGTGGCTCGACTCGGCCTTCGTCACCGAACTCGGTGGCCGCAAGGAGATGTCGGAGTGGCTGCAGGAGCACGGCCTGCCCTACCGCGACAGCACCGAGAAGGCGTACTCGACCGACGCCAACATCTGGGGCGCCACCCACGAGGCGAAGACCCTCGAGCACCTGGACACCGGCATCGAGACGGTGAGCCCGATCATGGGCGTGCGGTTCTGGGACCCCGAGGTGGAGATCCCCACCGAGGACGTCACCATCGGCTTCGACCAGGGCCGCCCGGTGAGCATCAACGGCAAGGAGTTCGGCAGCGCGGTCGAGCTGGTGATGGAGGCGAACGCGATCGGCGGGCGCCACGGCATGGGCATGTCGGACCAGATCGAGAACCGGGTGATCGAGGCCAAGAGCCGCGGCATCTACGAGGCGCCGGGCATGGCCCTGCTGCACGCGGCCTACGAGCGGCTGGTCAACGCCATCCACAACGAGGACACGCTGGCGCAGTACCACAACGAGGGCCGTCGCCTCGGCAGGCTGATGTACGAGGGCCGCTGGCTGGACCCGCAGGCGCTGATGGTGCGGGAGTCGCTGCAGCGGTGGGTCGGCACGGCGGTGATCGGCGAGGTGACGCTGCGGCTGCGGCGCGGGGACGACTACTCGATCCTCGACACCACCGGCCCGGCGTTCAGCTACCACCCGGACAAGCTGTCGATGGAGCGCACCGAGGACTCGGCGTTCGGTCCCGGCGACCGGATCGGCCAGCTCACCATGCGCAACCTGGACATCGCCGACTCGCGCGCCAAGCTGGAGCAGTACGCCGGGCTCGGCCTGGTCGGCAGCACGCACCCGAAGCTGATCGGGGCCGCGCAGGCGGCGTCGACCGGCCTGATCGGGGCGATGCCGGAGGGCGGCGCCGAGGCGATCGCCTCCCGCGGCCGGGCCTCCGGCGACGCGGTGCTGGACCGCGCCGCGATGGAGTTCGGCACCGACTGAGTCCTCGCTCGCCCGCGCCCCGGCCGTGCCGGGGCGCGGGTCAGCGGTGGCTGAGCACGTTCACCACGCGGCCGTCGGGGTCGCGGACGAAGAACCGCCGCACGCCCCACTCCTCGTCCTGCAGCGGGTGCACGATTTCCGCGCCACTGGCCAGGAACTCGGCGTAGGCGGCGTCCACATCGTCCACTTCGACGCTGACCTCCGGGCACACCGGCGCGGTCTTGTCGGCGGTCATGAAGCTGAGCTGCGCTCCCGGATTGTCCGGTGAGGCCAGCGTCATGATCCAGCCGTGGTTCATCACCTCCTCGAAACCGAGCAGGCCGTAGAACTCGCGGTTCTCCCGCTCCTTCTCCGACTGGACGACGGGCATCACTCGGCGCACGGACACGCGCCCAGTCAACCAGGCCACTTGACCTGAACCTTGGTTGAGGTTGTTGGCTGGTCCCATGCACGCAATCGTTCTGCACGAATACGGCCCGGCGGAGAACCTGAGGTACGAAACCGTGCCCGATCCCGAACCGGGGCCGGGTCAGGTGCGCATCGCGGTCCGCGCGGCCGGGGTGCACTTCATCGAAACGGTGATGCGAACCGGAAAACGGACGGAACTCGCGCCGCCCCCGCCCGAACTGCCGTCGATCTTCGGTGGTGAGGTCGCGGGCACGGTCGAGTCGGTCGGCCCGGACGTGGACGCCGCGTGGCTGGGCGCGCGGGTGGTCGTGTCCGCGAGCAAGCCCGGTGGTTACGCGGAACTGGCTGTCGCCGAAGTGTCCGCGTTGCACCGGATCCCGGACGACGTCGGTTTCGAAGCGGCGGTGGCGATGGTCGTCACCGGCACCACCGCGTTCCAGTTCCTCGACATCGCCCAGCTCACCGCCGAGGACACCGTGCTGATCACCTCGGCCGCGGGCGGAATCGGGCAGTTGCTCGTGCAGTACGCGCGCGGCCTCGGCGCCACCGTGATCGGCGCCGCGGGTGGTCCGGCCAAGGTGGAGATCGTGCGGGCGCTCGGTGCCGACCTGGTGCTCGACTACAACGAACCCGGGTGGGAGAAGGCCGTCGACGGCCAAGTGGTCACCGTCGTTCTCGACGGCGTCGGCGGTTCGAAGGCCGAAGCCGCCTACAGCCTGCTCGCCGACGGTGGCCGGTACCTGACCATCGGGACGTCCTCGCAGCAGGACCACGTGCCGGACCCGGAACTGGCCGCCGCGCGCGGCATCACCACCAGGAACGCGCTCGTCGAGCTTCTCGGGCGACTCGACGAAAGCCCGGGGTTCGAGGTGCGCGCACTGGCCGCGGTGGCCGACGGCAAGCTCGTGCCCGCCGTGCACACCTTCCCGCTGGCCGAAGCCGCCGCCGCGCACGCGGCCCTGGAAAACCGCGCCACCAGCGGAAAAGTCGTGCTGGTGCCCTAGCACTGTCCTGGCCGTGTTTCAGGTAGCCGGCAAGTCCTGGGCGGACAGCTCCACGGCCAGCTCCATGCAGCGCACGCGGGCCGGGGAGAAGTCGTAGGGCATCTTGCCGATGGCTTCGAACGCGCTCATGGAGCCGGCCTCCCGCCTGCCGGAGCCGAGGCCGGCCTCGTCCTCGCCGTCATCGGCGGTGGCAGGGTGCAAGGTGTCCCAGGCGTCGAAGAGGGCATCGTCCTCCTTGTCCAGGCCGGACTCCTCGATTACGGCGTGCAGGGCGCTTTCGAAGGCGTGCCGCTCGGCGGCCACTCGAGCCACCCGTGGATCATCGACGGCGACGCTGTCATCGAGTGCCTCCTCGGCGGCATCGATGCGGTCGGAATCCGCCCGCAGAGCGGGATGCGTGGCCAGGACGATGAAGCGGGTGGCCTGGACGGCCGCGCCGAGCGGGCCGAAGATCCGCTCGGTGACCAGCAGACTGTCCAGGTCCGCCTGACGCAGGGAGCCTTCGGGCAGGCGCTTGAGGCGGTCGGTGACGAAGTCGGAGAGCAGGCCCATCCGGCTGCCTTCGGTGCGCATCCGCCGCACGGCGGTCCGTTGCCGCCGCAATTCCGCCTCCTGCTCGGTGAGGGTTTCCTCCAGCCGCTCCAGGATGCCGTCGATACCGTCTCCGCTGTCCGCTTCGGTGGAAGCCATGTCGGTGGTGAAGGCGTCACGGATGTCGTCCAGGGCGATCCCGGCGTCGGCCATCTTGCGAATCCACAACAGGCGGATCATGTCCTCGTACCCGTAGCGGCGGCGGTCATCAGCGCCCCGCTCGGGCTCGGGGAGCAGGCCGATCTCGTGGTAATGGCGAATCGCCCGTGGCGTGCTGCCGGCGAAGGCCGCCGCGTCACCGATCTTGACCCGGCGGGGTGGCACGAAAGACAAATGCACGAGCAGGACCTTTCCTCAACGGATCGGGAGGTAAGTCCACTGGACCACATGCCGCTACGGAAGGTGCAACCCGGTGCATCCGCGGCCTAGGCGTCGGTGACCCAGTCCATGTGGTCGATCCACTGGTCGAGCAGGGCGCGGTCCCCGTGCACTTCCAGTGCCTGGGCCGCGGTCAGCGGGCGACGCCTGCTGAGCACGAGCAGGAGTTCGACGGCCGGGCCGCGCACCGCGACGTCTGCCTTGGTGTGCGTGCGTTCCAGGGCGACCCTGTCCGGTTCCCGGCGGGCCAGCCACTCCCCCGGCGCGTCGGTGGCGTGGAAGTGCAGGGTCTGGCCGGTGCCGCGCATCGCCTCGGCGAAGTCCTTCCGGTTCTCCCAGTAACCGCGGGAGGTCATCGTGTCCAGCCAGTCCTCGGTGGCCGCGACGGCCTGCTCCGGCTCCAGCTCGTACTGCTTGTCGAGCGACGCGGCCGCGTCCGCGCGATGCACGCTGATCTCGCCGAACAGCCGGCGCGACCAGAACGGCACGCCCGCGGAGGCGCCCGACGGATCCCACACCGGCGCGTCGTCGGCGACGCCTTCGAACGCCTGCTTCGCCTTCTCCGCGGTTTCGGTCAGCCAGGCGCGCCACTGGGCCGAATCGGCCGGAGCCGGGACGTAGGCGGCGAAGGCCTTGCTCGGCTCGGCCAGCTGCTCGCCCACCAGCACCGCCACCATGCGCTGCGTTCCGCCGACGTGATCGACCAGGTCAGCCAGTGTCCACTTCGGACACGTCGGCACCGGGGCCGCCGCGTCCTGGCCGTCCACCCACTCGGCGAGCGTGCTCGTCTGCTCGACAACAGCCGTCAGATACGCGGACGTGTCCATCGTCGTTCCTCCCAGTTCCGGCTCAGCTCGCAGTGGCAGCGGGCCGATGGCGCGGCCAGATTACTCCGGATCGGCCGGACGCGGACGCCACCAATCGGAGGCCGTCAGCTCCGCTGCCGCTCGGCGCCGGTGCCGTTGCGGTGCAGCCATTCGACGAGCTTGTGCACCCTCGCCCAGTCACCGTGCTCCTCCAGCGGGGCGCGCAGGTGCACCAGCAGTTCGGCGACCAGCAGTTCAGCGGGTTTCGGGGCGCCGAGGCGGACGTCCACGCCGTGACCGGTCAGCCCGTACCTGGCCGCCGCCCACACCGCGGCGGCGGCGATCTGCGGCTCGCACGGCTCGGCCTCACGACCGGCGGCCAGATCATTCAGCGCGCGGTGCACCAGCGCGCGGGAGAGCAACGCCTGCAACAGCGCCTCGCCGACGGTGCTCGCGGTGTCCGCCGTCCGGAACTCGACGGTGGGGAACTTGGCGGACAACCGCAACAGCCAGAAACTCATGTCCGCGTCGACGAGAACGCCGCAGTCCACGAGTCGCTCGACCGTCCGCTCGTAGGCCGCGAGGTCAGCGAAATACGGCGGAACGCCGGAACCGGGGAAGCGGGACTGCTGCACCATGCGCCAGCTGGCGTACCCCGTGTCGCGACCGGCGTGGAACGGGGAGTTGACCGAAAGCGCCAGCAACGTCGGCAGCCACGGCGCGACGTGGTTGATCACGGCCACCGCGGTCTCACGCTCGGGGAGTCCGATGTGGACATGACAGCCGCAGGCCTCGTAGTCGGTGACCACGGCGCGGAACCGGTCGTCGATGAGCCCGGCGCGGCCCGGGGATTCGCCGGGCGGGGGCGAGGTTCGCGCGGGGGTGCCGGTCGCCATCGGGATCGCGCCGTGCTCGGCGGCCGCCCGTGCGACGAGGTCGCGTCCGGCGGAAAGCTGGTCTTCGAGTTCGGCGGCGGTGTGGCAGATCCCGGTGGCCACCTCGATCTGGGTGTCGCGCAGTTCGCGCCGGACCGCCGGGCTTCCTGCCGCGTCGCGCACCTCGTCGGCGATCGGGACGGGGGCGCGGGTACGGGCGTCGACGAGCAGGAACTCCTCCTCGACGCCCATCGTGCTCATGGCCCTTCGAGTACCCGGGCACGGCCGATCGAATCGGCTCGCCCATGTGCGCTGGACCACTCGGACCGAGCAGGAAGGGCGTCGAGGAGGGAGTTCTACGGGTAGAAGACGCCGTTGAACCACTGGCCCCTGGCGTCGTCGGAATAGGTGTCGACGTTGAAGTTGTAGTTGCCGTGCTTGCCCTCCCACAGGTAGCCCGGCAGGCCGGAGGCCGCGTTGGCGTCGCAGATGATGTCGTCGGTGCACAGGGTCAGCACCGGGACGTCGCCGAAGAAGTTGTCGGCGCCCGCGAGCGGGAACCCGGCCACCGGCGCGACCAGCGGGTGCGCGGCGGCACCCGGCGCCCCGGGGCCACCGGCCCGCTTCGGGTCGGCGATCAGCACCGCGTTGACGTTGTCGAAGGTCTCCCAGTTCTCGGTGACCCAGGTGTGCACCACGGCCGCGCCCAGCGAGAAGCCGATCGCCTTGACGTGCTGGTCCTGGCAGGCGTTGCGGTGGTCGCGGATCAGCCGGTTCAGCTCGTTCACCCCCTGCCGGGCGTTGATGCCGATCGGCTGGGCCGGGTAGCCGACGCGCTGGCTGATGTTGCCGCCCCAGTAGGGCGCGCTGGAGTTGTTGTCCCCGGTCCCGCCGACCACGATCGTGTAGGTGCCCTCGCAGGACTGGGCCTGCGCGGCCGGCGCACCGGCGAGCACCACGCCGGCGGTGGCGACCACCCCGGCGAGAAATGCGGAAATCCTCTTCATTCGTCAGAAACTAACGAGGTCCGATGAATTTCTGATGAAACGGCAACAACGGCACTCCATCCGGTGACCGTTCCACAGTGGACTCAGCCGTCGTGCACGGTGAGCGCGTACCCCTCGGGACCGGCGAAGGTGAACATCCGGCCGAACGGGCCGTTCTCCGGCGCCCGCAGCACCGGGACGCCGGCGGCGGCCAGCCGGTCGTGCAGCGCCTGCGCGTCGTCCGCGCGGAACCACAGCGCGATCCCGGCGCCCGGCCGCTCGATCGCGTCGAGGTCCAGGCCAGGCAGGGGCTCGCGAACGGCGAACGGGATCGGCTCGGTCGCGAAGACCACCGCTCCCGGCGGGGCGGCGGGCGCCCGGGTCAGGCCGAGGTGCTCCTCGAAGAAGCGCGCCGCCTTCTCCACCTCGCGCACCTGCAGGGCGGCAAAATCCGGTCCGGTGACCATGGGAAACCTCCGTTGATGTCAGGACCTTGACATGGACGAAGGTAGCCCCAAGTCCCGAGGTATGTCAAACTCCTGACATGGACGACGTCACCGAGCGCTTCGGGTACCGCCTCAAGCGCGCCGCCGCCGCCCTGCGCGGGGCCATGGACAAGGCGCTGCGCGAACACGACCTGACCGTTCCGCAGTACGCCTGCCTCGAACTGCTCGACCAGCAACCCGGCCTGTCCAACGCCGACCTGGCCAGGGGCACCTTCGTCACCCGGCAGTCGATGAACGTGGTGCTGCGCGGCCTGCAGGCCGACGGCCTGATCACCCGGCCCGCCACCACCGACCACGGGCGCGCGCTGCCCGCGAGCCTCACCGACGCGGGCCGGGAACGCCTCGACCGGGCACGCGCCGCCGTCTACGCGATCGACCAGCGCCTGACCGAAGCCGTTCCGGCGAGCCGCCGCGCGCAGTTCCTCGCCGACCTGGACCGGATGGCGGACGCGGTTTCCCCGGGCTGAAACCGCGGTGAAACCAACCTCCCGATGCTGGTGCCGGAGCACGAGGCAGTGGAACGAGGAATTGGATGACCGGGCCCGGCACGCCAGGGCAGTACCCGCCCCAGCACCCGCAGCAGCAGTACCAGCAATACCACCACCCGCAGTACCCCCAGCAGCACTACGCCCCCGGCCACCCGCCACCGAAGAAGAAGCTCGGGCTGCTGATCGGGATACTCGCCACCGTGCTGGTGCTCGTCCTGGCCGGCGTCGGGATCTGGGTGTTCACCGCACTGGACGAGCCGGACGGACCCCCGCCCGTGGATGCCTCGCAGGACCTGCAGAAAGCACCGGGCGGCTGCGCGCTTTTCGACGAGCACGAGGTGAAGCCCTACATTCCCGGCCAGATGAAGTTCGAGCCGACCGGGTTCGGCAGTTCCTCGCAGCTGAGCGAACAGGGACAGTGCAACTGGGGCAACATCGACACCTTCACCAAGGACAAGGTCCCGTCCGCGTTCATGATCGCCACCAGCTACGTCTTCCACGCCACCCAGACCAAATCCGGAGTGGACGCCGCGAAGGAACACTTCAAGCGCAGCGTGCGGAAGGGGGCCGCGGCGAACGTGCCCGGCGCCGATGAGGCCGTCCTTGTGGTCGACGGGAAAACCGACTCCTCGGCGGAAGTCACCGTGCGCTACCGCAACGTCGTCTACAAGGTCGACTACAACAACAAGGCCGAAGGCGCGAACGTCTCGTCCACCGCGACCGAGCTGGCCAACGCCGCCATCGGCAAGGTCGTGCCGAAGACCGGGTAGACCACACCCTGGTGATGTTTCCATTGTTACCTTACTATGGGAACAATCACCCGGGGGTGGGGACATGGCGAATCGGGACAGCATCACCAGGAGCTGCTGGCTGGCACTGGCACCGTTGACCTTCGTGACCGCGCTGCCGTGGCTGCTGCTGGCGGTCCACGCGGGCAGGTTGCCGGACCGCGCGTACGTGCACGGCTGGTCGCGGCTCGGGCCCGAATACGCGCATCTCGTGCCGACCTGGACCTCGTGGGCCGCCGGCTACCTCTACCTGCTGTTGTTCGCGGGCGGGTTCGGCGTGGCCCTCTGGCGGTACCGGCGCTGGCCCCGGCTGCGGCGGCGCCTGGTGACCTTCGCCTGGGGAATCTCGGGGCTCTTCGCCGCCGAGATCGTGCTCGCCGTGACCCCCTGGCTCGACCCGGTGGGCGCGGTGAGCGTGCTCGCGGGCATCGTCGGCGCACTGGCGGGCCGGGCGCTTTCCGGTTCACCGCCACCCGGGCCCGCGGCTGTCGGCGGTCCGCCCGAAGGCGTGCCGGTCCGGCGCCTCGGCCCGGCCGAACGCGCGATGTTCACCGAATCGATGTGGTCGGTCAGGGCGGCACTGACCGGCGTCGCGCTCGTCCTGTGCGTGCCGCTGCTGGTTCTTGTGCAGTCCTGGTCGGCGCTGGCACTGGTCCTGCTCCTCATGGGGATGGCGAAAGTGCTGGGGGCCAAGGCGAAGGTGCAGATCGACGGCGACGGGGTGCTGCTGGACCTACCCCTGCTCCGGGTGCGCCACCGGGTTCCGTACCGCTCGGTGCGTTACGCCGAGGTCGACCGGATCCCGTCGCGGAGCTGGTGGCCGCTGGTGGAGAATGCGCGGTACTGGGGATTCGTCGTCGACCGGAGGCCGGTACTGGTGTTGGCACTGAGCGGGGACCGGCCGTTCGCCGCCGGTCTGCGTGACGCGACGGTCGCGGCGGCGCTGGTCAACGGGGAACTCTCCCGCCTGCGGGCTGATTCATGCTGATCTCGGTCGACCCGTCCTCGACGGTGCAGCTCGCCGACCAGGTCGCGCAGTCGGTGCGCGCGGGACTCGCCAGTGGCGCCATCCGCGCCGGTGACCGGCTGCCCCCGGCGCGGCAGGTGGCTTCCGCGCTCGGCATCGGACTGCACACGGTATTGCGCGGTTATCAGCAGTTGCGCGACGAAGGACTGGTCGAACTGCGACGCGGCCGCGGCGCGATCATCACCGAAGCGGGCGAATCGGTGCAGGCGCAGCTCGGGCAGCTCGCGCGCGAATTCATCGGTTCGGTGCGCCGGATCGGACTGGACGACGAGCAAACCCTGGAATTGGTGCGCCACGCCCTGCGCGGTGGGGGTGTGGGCGGACCCGCCCACACCCCCGGACGCATCAGACCATGAAGAACAACACGATGCCGATCAGCGCCAGCACTTCGATGATGGCGAAAGTGCTCCACGCCAGGGTCATCAGCTTGCTCTGCGCTTCCGGCTGACGCGCGGTGCCGTTGATGACGGCGGAAAAGATGAGGCCCACCCCGATACCCGGGCCGATGACGCCCAGTCCGTAACCGATGGTGGCGAGTCCGGGATTGATGTCGACGGCGGCTTGGGCGAGAACCAGATTGCTCATCGGATTTCCCCTTCGCTCGAGGGCCCGGCCGGGCCCGGCACAACAACTGTGACCGGGCCCGACCGCGCACCGCGACCGCCGAATCGGCGCCAAGCGGGGAAATTCAGTTCAGTGGACGAGTTCCTTCGGGAATGCCACCGCCGTCACGAACGGATTCGGTGAGTTCGGCGAGCGCGGTCAACGCGACCCGCTGCGTAAGCGGGCCGTAGGAAATGCGCGCGACGCCGAGTTCGACGAGGCGTTCCTGCGACGGCAAGCCCGGCAGGCCGATGACGGTCAGTCGTTGCGGGCCGAATGCCTCGCTCAGCGTGGAAATCTGCTCCTCGGAAAGCACGCCTGGCACAAAAACCACGGGCGCGCCCGCCTCGAGAAACGCCTTTCCACGCTGGACCGCGTCGGCGAGCACCTCGGCCGGGTCGCGGTCGCCCGCCTTCAGGAACGCGTCGGTGCGGGCGTTGAGCACGAAGTCGGGCACGCCTTCCTCGGCCGCGGCCTTCATGATCGCCTCGACCTGGCCCGCGGCCTCGGTGAGCGGCTTCAGCTGGTCCTCGATGTTGGCCCCGACCGCGCCGACGCCGATCGCGCGGCGAACCGTCTCGGCCGCGTTGCCGTATCCGGCTTCGAGGTCCGCGCTCACCGGCAGCTCGGTGGCGGCGACGATGCGCGCCACCTCCTCGATCATCTCCCCGACCGGGATGTTCTCGCCGTCCTCGTAGCCGCGCGAGGCGGCGATCGAGTGGCTGGCCGTCGCGAGCGCGGTGGTGCCCTCGGTGTCCGCGACCACCTTCGCGCTGATCACGTCCCAGACGTTGACCACTCGCAACAGTCCCGGCTCGCGGTGGAGCCGGAGCAGTTCGGTGGCCTTGGCCGCGACATTCTTGCCGGTCATCTGAACCTTCCCTCGCCTGTACGTGGCGCCGGCGGTGCCGCCGGTCTGCCTGCGGCCAATTCTGCCTGAGTGGTTGCGATCGGAAGGTCGTGACCGCTAAGCACCGGCGCGCTCGGCCAGCTGTCCCAGTTCGGCGGCCTTGCCGGGGTCACCGGCCTGGTCGAACAACGCGCGCGCCTCGTCGAAGGCCGCCACCGCGGCTCGCGGATCGGTGCTGGAGTAGGCCTTGCCCAGCGCGGTCAGCGCGGTGGCCAGGAACGAGTGCCAGCCGCGGGTGCGCCAGAGCGCCACCGACTCCTCCAGGTGCGGCACCGCCCCGGCCGGATCGCCCGCGGCGAGTTCCAGCTCACCGAGCAGTTCGAGCGCCTCGGCCAGGTGGTGGGTCATGCGGTACTCGCGGCTGAGCGCGAGCGACGCCTTCACCGTGGGCACCGCCTCCGGATCGCCGCGCTGGAAGTGCAGGCGCGCCAGCGCGAGCAGGGTCAGCACCTCGGTGTAATTGTCGCGGTAGCGGCGGGAAATGGCCAGTGATTCCTCGAGCATCCGCCTGCTCGTGTCGAAGTTGCCCAGCTCGCGATGCCCGATGCCGGCGAACTGCAGCGCGGTGGCCACGCAGCGCGGGTTGCCCAGCACACGCGCGTGGTCCAGCGCGTGGTCCGCGTGGCTGATCGCGACGTCCACGCGCCGGTTCTGGAAGTGGGCCACCGCGAGCGCCAGCTCCGCGCGGATCCGGCCGCCGAGGTGGTCCGAGCCCGCCGCGAGGTGGAGCGCGCGTTCCGCCATGGCGACGGCCTCGGTGTGGGCGCCGGTGGCGGTGAACGACCACGCGCACATCACCGCCGCGTCGGACATCCCGCGCTCGTGCCCCAGCCTGGTGAACATCTCCAGCAGGCGGAGCGCTTCGGCGTGCAGCCTGGCCATCGCGTTGCCGTCCCGCCCGTCGGTGATCCACGTGGTCACGTCGAGCAGGCCGCGCAGCATCACCGCTTCGCCGAGCCGGTTCCCGGTGCCGCGGCAGACGGCCATCACCTCGGTGTTGAGCTTGGCCCAGTCGGCGTACATGCCGCGCAGGTCGAAGTACTTCTCCAGGCAGCCGGCCAGGTCGAAGGCCAGCTCGGCGTCGCGGAGGCGGCACGCCTGCCGGACCGCCGACAGCAACGCGGCGCGCTCGGCGTCGAACCAGGTGTCCGCCCATTCGTCGCGGAAGCCGCGGAGAACGTGCTCGCTCGGCGGGCGCACCGCGTTGCCGCTGATCGAGGCGTAGCAGGGCCCGGGGATCTTCGCGGCCATCCGTTCGGCGAGCGCGAGCCAGCCGCCCAGACCGCGCGAAAGCACCCGCCGGCGCTCGTCCTCCGGTTCCTCGGCCTCGGCGCGTTCGGCGGCGAAAAGCCGGACGAGGTCGTGAAAGCGATACCGGTACTGCCCCGCCGGATCGGTGCCGGAGACGCTGAGCAGGTGGGCGTCGACCAGTGCCTCGGCGTGCTCGGTCGCCTCGTCCACCGGGCAGTCGAGCACCGTCGCGGCCAGCCAGGCCGGGAAGTCCGGCACCTCGAACAAGCCCAGCAGGCGGAACAACCGCCGCTCGCGCTCTTCGAGCCCTCGATAGCTCAAGGTGAGCGAGGCCCGTACCGCCAGATCACCGGTGGCCAGCCGGTCCAGGCGCGCGTCGCGGAGTTGGGCGGCCAGGTGGGCAAGCCGCCAGGCCGGACGGGCGGCCAGCCGCGCGCCCGCGATCCGCACCCCGAGCGGGAGCGCACCGCACAGGCCGACGATCTCGTGAGCGTCTTCGGCCTCGGAGTGCACGCGGTGCGCACCGGCCACACTGGCGAGCAGTCCCACCGCTTCGTCGGTGGTGAACACGTCGAGATCGATCCGCCGAGCGCCTTCGAGCGCGCTCAGCCTGGCCCGGCTGGTGATCACCACGGCACTGGTCGGGGTACCCGGCAGCAACGGCCTGACCTGCTCCTCCGAGGCCGCGTTGTCCAGCAGCACCAGCACTTTCCGCCCGGCCAGCAGTGTGCGGTACAACTCCGCCCGCTCGGCGGGCTCGGCCGGGATCGCCCGGTCCGCCACCCCGAACGCACGCAGGAACCGCGCGAGCACGTCACCGGGTTTCAGCGGCGACGCCTCCACCCCGCGCAGGTTCGCCCACAGCTGCCCGTCGGGATAGGCCTCCGCCACCTGGTGTGCCGCGTGCACCGCGAGCGCCGTCTTGCCGACGCCGCCCATTCCGGCGATCACCGTGACCCCGGCGCGCCCGGTCAACTCCTCCCGCAGGACCGCCGATTCGCCGGGGCGGCCGGTGAAATCCGGGACACCCGCCGGGAGCAGCGCGGGCGGCGACCACGCGCGAACACCCACCGGTGATCCCGGCCCGGCATCCGCGTCCTCGTGCGTGTCGGGGGTGGCGAGCGCGGGATCGGCACTCAGGATGCCGAGGTGCAGCCGGGTCAGCGCTTCACCGGGATCGACGCCCAGTTCCCCGGCGAGGTGGCGGCGGGTGCGTTCGTAGCAGGCCAGCGCGTCGGCGGTGCGGCCGCTGCGGTACAGGGCGAGCATCAATTGCCCGGCCAAGCGTTCGTTGAACGGCTGCGCCGCCAGCGCCGTGCTGCAGGCCGTCACCACTTCGCCGGTGCGGCCGCATCGCAACCGGAGATCGTTCAGCTCGAGTTCCGCGGCGAACCGCTCGCGGTGCAACGCCTCCCGCAGGCCGTTGAACCAGGGGGAATCCACGGTGGCGAACGGCTCCCCCCGCCACAGGGCCAGTGCCTGCTCGAACAGGGCCATGGCCTGGCCGTTTTCGGCGGCGCGGGCACGGGCGGTCAGTGAGCGGAACCGGTGCAGGTCGACGGTGCCGGGATCGACCGCGAGCAGATAACCGTCCGGCCCGCGCTCGATGCTCGCGGCCGGCGTGAGCGGGGAAAGCGCCTGGCGCAGCCGGGAAAGGTAGCTGTAGAGCGTCGCCTGCACGCTCTTTGTCGGCCGTTCGCCCCACACCCGGTCGACCAATCGGCCGACCGGAACCTGGCGATCCGCCTCCACCAGCAATACGGCCAGCACCTGGCGCTGCCTGGCGTGCCCGAGCGCGATCGGCCGCCCGTTCTCGCGCGCCTCGATCGCCCCCAGCAAGGAGAACTCCGCCGCCATCAGAATTCCTCTCCTGGCTCCCGTTCAAGATATGCCCAAGGTTCCGTCAAGCGCCAGTGCCTATGGCGGCGGGCATTCAAGAAAAATCCCAGTCGGGCCGCACATGCTGTGGCCATTACCGCTACTGGATCCCACTGAAGTGTCCACAGTAGACATAGGTGATCGAGGGGGAGACCGATGCCATCGACAGGGGAACTGCTGTACCCGCAGAGAGCCTGGGACGAGGCGGCCTGGCGGCTGCCGGACGGCGCGGCGACCGGAATCCGCGCCTACCGCGGTTTCCGGTTCGACCAGCGCAGTCTCCGAGCGGATCGCCCCGTCCCGTCGCCACGCGTTTCGGTGGTGCTGCTCTGCGGCGGGCCGGGCGAGGGGATCGAGGTGGCGCTCGAACCGTGGGCCGCGTACACCTTGTTCGGCAGCCCGCGGAACGACCGGCTGCCCGTTCCGTGGCTGCGCGCGGCGACCGGGGAACTCCGCGGTATCGGCGAATGGCGGCGCAGGTTCGTTCTGCTGCATTCGATCCTGCGCCGCCGCCTGGCCGCCGGGCCGCCGAGCGCACCGGCGGTCCGGCGTGCCTGGCACACCCTCGCCGACACCGGCGGCACGGTGTCGATGACCTGCCTGGCGCGCGCCGCCGGTTCCAGTGAACGGCAACTGGAACGCCGATTCCGGCAGCAGATCGGCATTCCGCCGAAAGTCGCCGCGCGCCTGTTCCGCTTCCGCACCGCGTTGCGCCTGCTTTCCGAGGGAAAGGCCGCCGCCGAGGTCGCGGCTTTCTGCGGTTTCTGCGACCAGGGCCATCTCAGCCGTGAATTCACCGCGATGACCGGGCTGTCGATCTGCCGTTTCTTCACGCGGCGCCGGGATTCCAGGCCGCCGTTGCGAATCGGGGCGGACGGGCGGGCCGACGGGCTGGTGGTCCCGGCGGGCCACGGCATGGCGGCTTTCTCCAAGACGGACGCCACCGGCATCGAGCAAAGTGTGCCGCGAGCCGGGGAAAACACTTCTCCCGGCCGGAGCGAGTGAGGAGAAACCCATGTACCGCAAGGTGGAAACGCTGGGCGCGCGGCTGCTCGGGGCACTGGTGCCCCGGGTCGACGCGGCCGCCGCGTGCTCGGTGACCTGCTGGACCTACTGCTGGCAGTGCAACTACCGGCCGTGCTGCCGCAAGACCGACTGCCTGCTGCAGTGCCACTGACCGCCTCCGCCCCGCCGGTCCCGTACGGGCGGGGCGGAGGCCCGCCGAGGAGAAGCCATGACCCAGTACTGGCACGTCGGGATCCGCTGCGCGATCGGGCTCGTTTTCCTGGTGTCCTCGGTCGGCAAGGTGGCCGGCCGGAACGCCTTCACCGCGTTCACCGATTCCGCGCGGCGCCTGGGTTCCCTGCCAGCTTCGCTGGCCGGTCCGGTGGCGGCGGCCGTGGTGGCGGCCGAGTTCGCGGTGTGGATCCTGCTGGTGCTGCCGGGAACGACGGCACCGGTTGCCGGGCTCCTGCTCGCCGTGGTGCTGCTGCTCGGTTTCGCGGTCGCCGCGCTGCGGGCGATCCGCCGGGGCGTCGGCACCCCCTGCCGCTGCTTCGGTGGCTCCGCGACGCCGCTCGGCCCCCGGCACGTCGTGCGCAACGTCCTGCTCGCGGCCGCCGCCGTCACCGCTGTCACCGCCGCTCCCGCGCGCCTTCCGGCGCAGCCGGGCGCGCTGGCGATGGCCCTGTTCGCCGGTCTGCTGGCCGGTGGCCTGATCGTCCTGCTCGACGACCTGGTCGGGCTCTTCGCGAAGACCGCTGGTCTCCGCTGACCACTGGAGGAACCGTGTCCGTGCTGATCGCCGGCGTTGTGCTCGCCGGCCTGCTCTGCCTGCTCGATCTGGTCCTCACCCTCGGGGTGATCAAGCGCCTGCGCGAGCACACCGAACTGCTCGCCCGCGCGAACAGTCCCCGCACCGCACTCGCGCCGGGCGAGCGGGTCGGCGAGTTCGCCACTTCCACTTTGGACGGACGCCGGCTGGCTCAGGCCGACCTCGGCGCCGAAACGCTGGTCGCGTTCTTCTCCCCCACCTGCGAACCGTGCGAGGAGAAGATTCCCGGCTTTCTCGATTTCGCCCGCGAATTTCCGGGCGGCCGTGATCGCGTGCTCGCGGTTGTCGTCGGCGACCCCGCCGAAGCGAACTGGCGGGTCGAAGACTTCTTCGACGTGGCGCGGGTGGTCGTCGAACCGGCCGAAGGCGCGGTGAGCACGGCGTTCGGTGTCCGCGGTTTCCCCTCCGTGCTGATCACCGGCCCCGGCCCCGACGGTGTGCCGGTGGTGACCACGGACGACGTGCGGCTGACCGCACCGGCCACGGCATGAGCGAGCACCCGCTGCTCCGGCGGGTTCCGGCGGTCTGGTCGCTGGCCGCCGGAACGGCGCCGGGCCTGCTGGTGGCCCACGTCGCGGTGGCGCTCACCACGGGCGCGCTGCCGGTCGCGATCGCGTGGCTGACCAAGCTGCTGCTGGACGCGCTGTCCACCGGCGGTCCGGTGCTGGGTCCGGTGCTGGGCCTCGCGCTGGCGGGGCTGGCCGCCGGGGTGGCGCCCCACGTGACGCGGTACCTGAAGGCCGAGCTGGACCGGCGGGTGGAACTGGTGGCGCAGGACCGGTTGTTCGGCGCGGTGGAGCGGTTCACCGGCCTTCGCCGGTTCGAGGACCCGGAGTTCCTCGACCGGCTGCGCCTGGCCAGGCAGTCCGGGTCGAACACGGCCGACCAGGCCGTCGACGGGGTGCTGGGCATCGGTGCCGCCCTGCTCACCGTCGGCGGCTTCGCCGGGTCGCTGTCGCTGATCAGCCCGTGGCTGGCGGTGCTGGTGCTCTCGGCCGGGGTGCCGACCCTGATCGCGGAGATCGCGTTGTCCCGGCGGCGGGCGCGGATGCTGTGGGAGATCGGGCCCGCCGAGCGGCGCGAGATCTTCTACAGCGATCTGCTGTCCACTGTGGAGGCGGCGAAGGAGGTCCGGCTGTTCGGCATCGGCCCCTTCCTGCGCGGCCGGATGCGCGGCGAACGCGAGGAGACCAACGCGGCCAAGCGCGCGGTCGACCGGCGGGAGGCGCTGACCCAGGCCGCGCTCGGCCTGCTCGCCGCGCTGGTCGCCGGGAGCGGTCTCGGCTGGGCGGCGAGCGCGGCCGCCCGCGGTGAGTTCTCCGTCGGGGACGTCACCGTGTTCGCGGCCGCGGTTGCCGGGGTGCAGCTCGCGGTCGCCGGGCTGGCCAACGAACTGGCCCGCACCCACCACGCGCTGCTGCTGTTCGGGCACTACCAGGAGGTGCTCACCGCGGCACCGGACCTGCCAACCGCCACCCGGCCGCGCCGGATCGGCCCGCTGCGTGAGGGGATCGAGCTGCGCGACGTCTGGTTCCGGTACTCCGACGAGCACCCGTGGGTGCTGCGCGGGGTGTCGCTGCACCTTCCGCACGGCACCAATCTGGCGCTGGTTGGCCTGAACGGGGCCGGGAAGTCCACTTTGGTCAGCCTGCTCTGCCGCTTCTACGACCCGTGCGCCGGCTCGATCCGCTGGGACGGGGTGGACCTCAGGGAGTTCGACATCGCCGAGCTGCGCCACCGGATCGGCGCGGTGTTCCAGGACTACATGGAGTACGACCTCACCGTGGCCGAGAACATCGGCCTCGGTGACCTGACCGCGCTCGACGATCCCGCCCGCGTCCGCGCGGCGGCCGAGCGCGCCGGGGTGCACCAGCGCGTCACCGAACTGCCCGACGGCTACCGGACCCTGCTGTCCAGGACCTTCTTCGCCGAGTCCGAAAAGGACGATCCGGTGTCCGGGGTGCTGCTCTCCGGCGGCCAGTGGCAGCGGCTGGCGCTGGCCCGCGCGTTCCTGCGGGACCGCCGCGACCTGATGATCCTCGACGAACCCGCCGCCGGGCTCGACGCCGTGGCCGAGCACGAGATCCACCACGCGCTGCGGCACCACCGGCGTGGCCGGACCAGCGTGCTGATCTCCCACCGGCTCGGCGCCCTCCGCTCGGCGGACCGCATCGCCGTGCTCCACGAAGGCCGGGTCGCCGAAGAGGGCACGCACGCCGAACTGCTCACCGCCGGTGGGCAGTACGCCACGCTGTACCGGTTGCAGGCGGCCGGTTACCAGGAGCCCGCGGCGCTGGGAGGGAACTGATGCGCGTGCTGGCGCTCGCGGTGCTGGCCGCGGCCTTGGTGGCGCACCGGAAGCTGGTGCTGGTCACCGTGCGCG
The DNA here is from genome assembly GCF_009429145.1 of Amycolatopsis sp. YIM 10. GTDB lineage: Bacteria > Actinomycetota > Actinomycetes > Mycobacteriales > Pseudonocardiaceae > Amycolatopsis. The sequence goes on from NZ_CP045480.1 coordinate 7,940,059, forward strand.
GGCAGAGCATGGAGCCCACCTACCGGGAGGGCGACCGGGTGCTGGTCCGCCGGGGCGCCCGGCTGGTGCCCGGCCGGGTCGTGGTGCTGGCGTCCCCGCCCGGCACGGTGGACCAGGGCTGGCTGATCAAGCGGATCGCCGCCACCGCCGGGGATCCCGTCCCCGACCGGCTCGCCGGGCTGACCGGCAACCGGGTGCCCGCCGGGAAACTGGTGCTGCTGGGCGACAATCCCGAAGTCAGCCTGGATTCCAGGGAGATCGGCTACTTCCCGGCCGATCACGTGCTCGGCGCGGTGATCGGCTCCACCGGATCGCGGAGGCCCGGCCCCGGCCGCCAGCCGAAAGGATGAGGTCCGCCCCGACGGCGCTGTCGTAGCGTGACCGCCATGCCCGAACTGTTCGACCGGCGCAGCCTCCCGCAGCGCGCCGCCATGGTGTCCATCGTGGTCGTCGCCCTCGGTCTCGCCGTGGGCGAGGGCTTCAGCGCGGAGAGCGTGCCCACCGGGATCGGCCTGGTGCTGTGCGCGGCGCTGCCCGTCTTCGCGCTGGTGCTGACCACCGTGCGCCCGGCGGCCATCGTCGGCATCGGCGCGGTTTCGATGGCGTTCACCGCGTACTGCTGGCTGGCGCGGGACTGGCCGGACAACACCTTCGGCGCGGTCGAACTGGCCGGCCTGTCCTACCTGCTGGTCCGCGTGGTGGTGCAGTTCCCGCGGCTGAGGGCGGCGGGCACCGCCACCGTGCTGGCGCTGGCGATCGGGCTGCTGCCGCTGCGGATCGACGAGGTGGAGAACGAGTACCTCGGCCTGATGGCGGCCATGCTGTTCGTCGGGGTGGCCTTCCTGGTGCTGCTGGGCCTGTACCTGCGGTTGCACGACCGGCGCCGGGCCGACGGCTTCGAGCTGGCCAAGCAGGCGCAGCGGCTGGCCTACGCCCGCGACCTGCACGACTTCGTCGCCCACCACGTCACCGGCATCGTCGCCCAGACCAAGGCGGTCCGCTACACCACCGCCGCCGGCATCACGCCCGAACCCGCCGACCTGGACGCCATGCTGGCCGGGATCGAACTGGCCGGTTCGCGTGCGCTGGCCTCGATGCGCTCGATGGTGACCACCCTGCGCGACGACGAACCGGTGCCCCACCTGCCCTACCGCACGATCGGCGAGGTGGTGGACGCCGCCGTCGGCGGGTTCTCCCCCACCGGACCGTCGGTGAGCACCGCGCTCGACCCCGAACTCGCCGCCCGCCCGCTGTCCGGACCGGTGCTCGACGCCGCCCACCACGTGGTGCAGGAGTCGCTGACCAACGTGCTGCGCCACGCCGAGGACGCCGTCCGGGTGGAGGTCGGCGCCCGGCCGGGTGACGACGGGTTGCTGGAACTCACCGTCACCGACGACGGCACCCCCGCGCCGCCGGGCAGCGGCGGGCACGGGCTGGTCGGCCTCGCCGAACGCGTCGGCGCCGCGGGCGGCTCGCTCGTCGCGGGACCGGCCGAGCGAGGGTGGCGGGTCACCGCCCTGCTGCCGGTGAAGGGATCATCGGCACCATGACGACCCGGGTGCTGCTCGCCGACGACCAGGAAATGATCCGCACGGCCTTCCGGATGATCCTGTCCGCCCAGCCGGACATCGAGATCGTCGCCACGGTGGCCGACGGTCGCGCCGCCGTCGACGAAGCCCGCCGCCTGCGCCCGGACGTGTGCCTGCTCGACATCCGCATGCCCGGGCTGGACGGGCTGGAGGCCACCCGGCTGCTGGCCGGCGCCGGCGTGCGGGACCCGCTCAACGTGCTCATCGCCACCACCTTCGACCTCGACGAGTACGTCTACCGGGCGTTGCGCAACGGCGCGTGCGGTTTCCTGCTCAAGGACATGTCGCCCGCGCTGCTGGTGGAGGCGGTGCGCGCGGCCGCCACCGGGACCTCGATGGTGTCCCCGTCGGTGACCGTCCGATTGCTCTCGCACCTGGCACCGCGGCGCACGCCCGACGCCGCGCCCGAGCCGGAACCGGTGGAAGCGCTGACCGAACGCGAAGAGGCCGTGGTGCGGCTAGTCGCCCGCGGCCACACCAACGACGAGGTCGCCGGCCACCTGCACGTCAGCCAGGCGACGGTGAAAACGCACCTGTCCAACGTGCAGCGCAAGCTCGACGCTCGCAACCGGGTCGAAGTGGCCGCGTGGGCGTGGCGCACCGGCCTGTGCGCCGGCGACTGACCCGACTCCTACCCGGGCAGGAGCGGGAAGTTCGCGCGGAAGAGCCCAGCTGGGTCGAGGTCGGCCTTGAGCGCGGTCAGCTTCCAGTAGTCCGCCGGATCGAACGCGGACTCGATCTTCTCCTGGGCGTCGAGGTCGTCGAGATCGTCGAAGAGGAAGTTGAGCGAGCGCCCGACCGCGTGCGGCGACCAGGGTTCCAGCAGTTCGTCGTGCAGCGCGCGCACTTCGGGCACCTGCTCGGGTGTGGTCGGCGAGAGCACCCCGAGCAGGTATCCGGCGTCGCGATGACCGACCGCGTTCGGGATCCCGGCCGGTCGCGAAAGCGCGCCGCCCAGATGTCGCAGGCCGACCACGCACATCGCCGGAGCGCCGGGACCGGCTCGCTCGACCAGCGCGGGCAGCTTGTCCGGGTCGACGGCATCGAGCAGGAGGTTGTCACCTCGGTAGGCGTGCGGCTGATCCGGTTCGGCGAAGACCGCTTCGGACCGGGTGAACGGGATCTCCTGAACCTCGTCGGCCAGGGGATTCATGGCACGCAACGGTTCCAGCAGTTCATCACCGTCCTTTTGGGACCCGAGGTAGGCGATCCGCACGGTGCCGGTGTGCTGTCCGGGAAGGGCGATCGCCGCCACCGCCGAGGTCATCTCCTCGGGCAGCCCGGCCGTCCACCGGTACCAGGCCGGTAGCAGTTCCGGGGTCCGCGCGAGGTCGAAGGTGAGCGTGCCGCCGTAGAGGCGGGCGACCGGCATCAGCTCGATCTCGATTCCGGTGACCACACCGAAATTGCCGCCACCACCGCGCAACGCCCAGAACAGGCCGGGGTCCGTTTTGTGCGTCACCTGGCGGAGTTCACCGTCGGCGGTGACCAGGTCGACGCGGCGGACGTGGTCGGCCGCGAAGCCGTAACGCCGCGCCAGCACGCCGATCCCGCCGCCCAGCGTGTAGGAAACCGCGCCGACTCCTGGAAGGCTGCCCGACAGCGGCGCGAGTCCGTGCGGCGCCGCCGCGTCGATCACGTCCCGCCACCGCGCGCCCGCCTCGACCCGTGCCGTGCGCCTCGCGGGGTCGACCTCGACCGCGGTCATGCCACCGGTGGTGATCAGCACGCCGGTGCCGTCGAGCGGCCGGGTCAGCCCGTGGCCGGTGGCCTGCACGGCGACCGGTTCGCCCCTGGCCGCCGCCAGTCGCACGGCGTCGCGGACGTCTTCGCTGGTGGACGCCTCGACGACCACCGCGGGCCGGTGCGCGGCCAGCAGCTGGTAACCGGGTACTTCGTTGTTGTTCTCGATCATGGTCGCCAACGTAGGATCCGTTGCGGACACCAGAGGTCCGCAACGGAACGGGCGAGGAAATGACGCACCAGGACATGTCCACCCGGTTGCTCCGGCTGCTGTCGCTGCTGCAGAGCCGTCCCGAGTGGCCGGGCGGCGAACTCGCTGCGAAGCTCGGCGTGACCACCCGCACCGTGCGCCGCGACGTCGAACGCCTGCGGCAGCTCGACTACGTGGTGGAAGCGACCACCGGCACCACGGGTGGCTACCGCCTTGGCGCCGGGCAGAAGATGCCGCTGCTGCACCTCGACGACGACGAGGCGATCGCCGTGGCCACCGGGCTCGTGACGCGGGCGGGCGGCAGCATCGCCGACTTCGACAGCAGCTCGATGCGAGCGCTGGCCAAGGTCAAGCGCATGCTCCCGGCCCGCCTTCGGCCACGGCTGGCCGCACTCGCCAACACGACCTCACCGCACGCACCACCCGGCGCCGATCCCCTCGTCCTCACCACGCTCGCTTCCTGTTGCACAGAACGGGAAACGGTCACCTTCGGTTACCGCAACCGCGCCGGGGAGGCGAGCGAGCGCCGCGTCGAGCCGCACAGCCTGGTCACCGCGGAACGCCGCTGGTACCTGCTCGGTTTCGACGTGGGCCGCGAGGACTGGCGCGTCTTCCGTGCCGACCGGATCGGTGAACCCACGTCCACGCGCCACCGGTTCACGCCCCGCGCACTGCCCGCGGAGAGCCCGGCCGATTACGTCACGAGATCGCTTTCGACCACGCTCTACCGGCACACCGCGCGAATGCGGGTGCCGATGTCCGCGGAATCGGTGCGCGCCAAGCTCTTCTCACCGATCCCCGGCGGCATCGACGATGACGGCCCGGACGGCTGCACCATCCTGCTCAGCACCGACAGCGCCGAGGTCATCACCCAGTACATCGCCGCCATCGGCGCGCTGGCCCCGGATTTCCAGCTCGAAACCGACCCGGAGATCCGCGACCGCCTGCGCGCGCTGGGGAAGTCGCTCAGCGAGTAGCGAATTCGCCGCCGTTGACGTTGATGACCTGGCCGGTGAGCTGGCGGGCGCCGCCGGAGGCCAGGAAGGCGACGGTCTCGGCGATGTCCTCGGGCGCACCGGCGCGGCCGGTCATCGCGGCCTCGATCAGCGAGGACCGGCGTTCGTCGGTCAGCTTGTCGCGGAAGAACTCGGTGTCGGCGATGTAGCCGGGCGCGACGACGTTGGCGGTGAGCCCGCGCCTGCCGACCGACCTGGCGAGGTCGATGTTCCACGACGCGATCGCCGCCTTCGCCGCGCCGTAGGAACCGGCGCCCTTGTCCGCGGCGATCGAGCCGATCGTGATGATCGAGCCGCCGGGCCGCAGTTTGTCCAGGCAGGCGGTGGTCATCAGCACCGCGGTCACCACGTTCGCTTCGAGGTTCGACCGCCAGTTCTCGGCGACCGCGGCGAGCGTTCCCGGTGCCGCGCGGTCGAAGTCGGTGTTCCCGCCGGCGTTGTTGACCAGCACGTCGATCTCGCCGAGCGTGCCGGCGAACCGCTCCACCTGCTCGGGGTCGGCGGCGTCGAAGCACGCGGTGCGCACGGTGAGTTCGGCGGCCGCGCGGTCCAGCACCTCCTGCCGCCGTCCGGTGATCACGACGTCGTCGCCGGCTTTCGCGAACGCCGCCGCGATCGCCCTGCCGATGCCGGTGCCGCCGCCGGTCACCACGATGGTCCTGCTCACGAGGTTCCCCCCTGGGGTCGGGTTATCATGTTCAGGCCTAAACGTAGCAGATGGTTTAGCTCTAAACGAGGAGTGGTGTGGCACTCGACCCGAACGATCCCGTGGACGCGATCGCGCTGGCCTGGACCGTGGAGCGGCCGGGCACCCAGGTCGAGTCCATCGGCGTGGTCACCCGGATCTGGCACGCGGCGAAGCTGCTGGGCGAGGACCGCACGCGCACGCTGGCCGCGGCCGGTGCCGACGCGGCGATCCTCGACCTGCTCTCGGTCCTGCGCCGCAGCGGCCCGCCGTACCGCCTGACCACCAGGGAACTCACCGAGGCGACGCTCGTCTCGGCCGGCGCGATCTCCCAGCGCGTCGCCCGCGCCGAACGCGACGGCCTGGTCACCCGCACCACCCGCGCCGACGGTTCCCGCAAGGTCGACGTCGAACTCACCGAGGCGGGGCACGCCATGGTCGAGCGGCTGGTCGACCGCGTGCTCGGCCGCGAGGCCGAACTGGTCTCGTCCCTGACCTCGGCACAGCAGGCCCAGCTCGCGGAACTCCTGCGCCGACTGCTGGCGGGCCTCCACGCCGAACTCGGCGACCACCGGCTCGGCCAGGTCGGAGATTAGGCAGCGCGGCGCCGAAGCGGCCGCTTGTCGACCGTGCCTTGCCGGCGACATCGAGTCCGGCGCGCTCAGGCGAGACTGACCCCGTGCCACGCGTCGGCGTGCCGGTCGGCGAAGGCGTGCTGCCGCGACTCCCAGCACAGTTCCCGGCAGCGGGCCCAGCGGAGCCCGCCGTCCGCCGCGTCGCACCAGACCATCACCAGTTCACCGTCGGCCGATCTGCCGAGCGCCGGTCCGCCAGCGGCCCGCCGATCGCTCAGCACCACCTCGTCGCCCAGGTGGTCACCGGTCCCGGCCACCCACCCGATGTGGTCGTCCTCGACCCGGCGCCACGCGAAGTGCAGGTGCACGCCGTCGGAGGCCACCGCGGGCACCGCGCTCGTCCGCCAGTTCCCCACCGGGCCCTCGATCGTCCAGGTGCCGTCGAAGACCGCGTGGCAGACGCGCGAGTCGAAGGTGCGCCGCCAGACCATGTGCAACCGGCCGTCGTGCTCGGCGAGGGAAACGTTTTCGTCCACGAAGTGCAGACCGAGATCGCGCGACTCGGTTTCCCATCGATCGCCGTGGAGTTCCGCCCAGCGGATCGTGTACTGCTGATGGCTCGGCGGCCGGAAATTGCGCTCTTCCCGCCGGAAAGCGAGAAATGTCCGATCACCGAGCCTGCCGAGCACCGGAAAGGTCAGCGTGCGGAATCCGGTCGATTCCCGTGGCGACCAGCTCCCGTCGCGCAGGCGTGACCACCAGATGTTCCGCTCGACGCCCTTCCAGGCCATGTAGGTGTGGTCACCATTCCTGGCGAGCGCCACTCCCCGGCCGGTGCACCGGTCGCCGAGAACCTGCACTTCCGGCCATTGCCCGGCCTGGCCGGGAGCGGACCACCGAATGAAGTTGGTGCCGCCCTCGAACCACGCCATTGCGGGCATTCCCGACATTCAACCCCCTCGGCTCAGCCACATCACCCGCTCAGTCGCGTCGATCAGGCCGAACGTTCTCGGCACCGGAGGAAAAGGCACGAATGGGCGAACAGAGGGTTTCGTAACACCGTTACAAATGAATGGCCCGCGCGAGATTCCGACAATAGGCGGCCACGCCTACAACTGTCCAGTGGAACCGAGGTAAGGGGCGATCTTCATTTCGACGGCACCACACCGATCTCGGCGGCCGTTGCCGTGCTCACCGAACTCGACTTGAGCACGGTTCCCGCCTTCAGCCCGGCGTCGTTGTCCTCGATGAGCACGTTCCGCTCGCCGATGAACTGGCCGGTCTCCGGATCGATGACGATGTCGTGGCGCGAGTCGTCGTCCTCGATGCCCAGCGCCGTGCCCACCCGTCCGTCCAAAGTGGCCGTGTTGTCCGTCTGCCTGATCCCGGGCACGGTGGCCAGCACCCGGTACAGCGCCGAGCGCAGGTCGGCGGGCACCCGGCCGGTGCGCAGTAGGTCGCTCGCGTAGTCGAAGACCCTGACCTCACCACGGTCGTTGTCCGCCAGGTCCGCGCGGAGTCGTTCTTCGAGCTTCACCGGATCGCGCGGCAGGCCCGCCATCCACTCCGCGGTCGGGTGCTGCCAGCTGGCCGCACAGGGCGTTCGCCCGGTGGGGGTGCTGTAGTCGCCGCACGGTCCCCGCATGTCCTCGTCGGCGGCGTTCTCCGCGGCGATCTCGGGTCCGGCGTCGCGCTCGTCACCGGTGAGGAATTCACGATTGCCGGTGTATTCCTTGCGCAGCAACCATTCCTGCCGCTCGTCGGCAGGCACCCATTCGCGGGTCACCGACTCCGTGCGATAGGTGAGGTTCTTCTCCTCCGACCTGCTCAGTGTCCAGGCGTGGGTCTCGACGTAGCGGAACTGACCGGGAGCCAGCGGCACGTCGGTGCCCGGCGCCTGCGCGGCGCGATGCAGGATGGCCGCGCTCGCGGGGTCGACCTTCGCCTCGTCCACCGACAGCAGTTGCGTACCCGCGGCACCGGCGATCACCACGGCGGCGGCCGCCGCCGCGAGCCACATCGACCGCTTCTTCCGTTGCGGTGCGGCACTTTTGGCTTTCAGCACGGGAACTCCTTCCACTTCCGCCGCGGCGGCGAGCACCTTGGCCCGCCCGCGGGCGATCACGTCCTCATCGGTGTGCACGTCCGCGCGCACCTGGCGCAGCAGGCCGTCGAGTTCGGTGTCGTTCATCGTTTCAGTCCTTTCTGGCCAGTTCGGCGCGCAGCTGCCGCCGCGCGCGGTGGAGGCGGGATCGGACGGTGCCGACCGGAATGTCCAGGGCCGCGGCGACCTCGTTCGCGTCCATTTCCGCCCAGGTGCTGAGCAGCGTCGCGGTTGCCGGGCTCGATCCGGGCGAGTGCCCCGGAGAGCCGGCCCACCTGCTCCTCGGCGTCGACCGAATCCGGCACCCGCGCGTCGGGCGGTTCCGCGTTCTGGCGCGCTTCCCCCGCCATCCGGGCGGCGAGCCGCAGCGTCCGCGTCTGCTCACGGAGGTGGCCGCGGAGCAGGTTGGTGGCGATACCGTAGAGCCAGGAGCGCGCCGTCCCCCGATCGGAGACGTAGTTGTGCCTGGTCTGGAGCGCCACCAGGAAGGTCTCGGCGACGAGGTCGTCCGCGACCGCCCCGGCTCTCCTGGCCAGGTAGCGGTGCAGCCCTCTGGCGTGCCGGTCGTAGAGCAGGCCGAAGGTTCGGACGACGTCGGCGCCGCCGAGATCGGGCCGGTCAGTATCTGACACGTCGGACACGTCGGACACGGCCGGGCCGTCGGCGGCAGGTTCGGTCATTGGCCTCACGACGGTAATTGGCGAATTCCGCCGCGGCCATTCGCGTGACCTGTGTCACGCTCAATAGTGGAGAGTGGAGACCGGGGTCAGGTCGTGGGGAACGTCAGGGTGTCGCGCGCGGCGCTGGCGTCGACCGCGGAAACCTCGCCGGTGCGGGCGAAACCCGCCCAGACAGCACGCACCGCGCGGCCGCGTCGGTCCACTTCGGACCACGAGACCGAGCCGAGCAGCTGGGCACCTTCCCAGGCCCGCCGGGTGCCCAGGATCAGCGGCAGATCGGTGATGTGCGCGGCGCCGAACGGACTGCCTGCCGGTTGCCAGGTCATCCGGTAGCGCACGGCCTGGCCGCCCGCTTCCCGGTGCCTGCGCGCGAAATCCCGCGCGGGCGAGTCGTAGATCTTCCGGCTGATCGGCCCGGTGAGGCGCCGGACGGCCTTGCCCGCCAGCGGAATCCGGAAGACGCGTTCGACGGCGGGGATCGCACCGGCGAACAACGCGGCTTCTTCGGCCGTGCAGCCGATCAGCACGTCGATCCGTGGCGCGGCCTTCCGCCAAGCTTCGTCCCGAGCGGACTCCGCGGGCACCGGATGCAGGCCGTACTGCACGCCGAAGGGCATGCCGCCGGGCAGGCCGAAGCGCTTGGCGGCCTTCTCCGCCACGCGTTGCGCCGCGAGGATCTCGCTGACCGGCGCGTCCGGCGGCAGCTCGCCCACCGCCGCGAGCATCGCCGTGGTCATCGCGGCCCGGCCGGAGGTGATGCCCAGCGGAGCGCTCTGGATGATCGCGCGCCGGAACAGCCCCTCGGCCCCCTCGCTGATCATCAGGTGCGCGATCGCGTCACCACCCGCGGACTGGCCGAACAACGTCACCGATTCGGGATCACCGCCGAACGCGGCGATGTTGTCCCGCACCCAGCGCAACGCCGCGAGCTGGTCCAGCAGGCCGAGGTTCGCGGGCACGCGCTCGCCGTCACCGAAGAAGCCGAGCACGCCGAGCCGGTAGGTGAGGTTCACGACCACCACCCGCTGCTCCGCGACCAGCGAACGCGGGTCGTACACGTGGAGGTCACCCGCGCCGGTGACGTACGAGCCGCCGTGGATCCACACCAGCACCGGCAGGCGCTCACCATCGGCGAGGTCCGCCGGCGCGGTGATGGACAGGCGCTGGCAGGGCTCGCCGTCGCCGAGATCGTCGTCGCCGATCAGCCGGGTCAGCAGCTCCGAGCGGTGCTGCGGCGGGGCGAGCGCCCGGTCGAAGGCGGTGAAGGGCTCGGTGAACGGTGGCACCGGTTCAGGGAGCCCGAACCGCTCCGCGGTCGCGTACGGCACCCCGAGCACGCGCACCACGTCTTCCTCGACCCGCCCGACAACCGGCCCCGACAACGTCTCGAATTCCCGCTCCACCCCGTCATGATCACACGGACCCGGCCGCCCGCAGCCGGTCCGCCAGCACGCGGCAGCGCGCCGCGAGTTCCGGCGGGTCGAGCACCTCGAAGTCGTGGCCCAGCAGCATCATGTGCAGGAGCACGAAGTCGAGGCCGGCCGCGCCGCTGAGCACTTCGCAGCGCTGCTTTCCGCGGGGCCGCACCACCGCCGCCGACGCCGGGATCTGCGTGCGCACGGTGCTCGCGGGCGCGTGCACGAGGAAGCGGGCCTGCTGCGCGTAAACCCGGACCGCGACGCTCTCCTGCACGTAGGTCGCCGCGTCGGGTGCCTCGCGCGGCTTGAAGTGCCAGGTCCGCGCGGTCACCTCGGTCATCCGGTCGACGCGGAAACTCCGCCAGTCCACCCGGTCGAGGTCGAAGGCGAACAGGTACCAGCGCCGGTCGGAGGCGACCAGGCGGTAGGGCTCGACCCGCCGCGCGGTGTCCCCGGACGCGTATCCGAAACCCACTTCCACCTGGTCGCGGCAAGCCCTGGCCAGGGTCATGAGCACCTCGGGATCGACCGGCACGCGGCCACCGTCGAAGGACTCCACCGAGTCGGACAGCGCGCGGACCTCGCGCCGCAACCGCGTCGGCAGCACCCGGTCGAGCTTGGCCAGCGCCCGGAGCGCGGCGTCCCCGGCACTGGCGACCGCGCCACCCGCGCCGACCAGCAGCGAGACCGCGGTGGCGATCGCCTCCTCGTCGTCGAGCAGCAGCGGCGGCAGGTCCTGCCCGGCGCCGAGCTGGTAACCGCCGCCGACGCCCTGGCTGGCGTGCACCGGATAACCGAGCGCGCGCAGCCGCTCGACGTCACGCCGGACCGTGCGCGGGGTGACCCCGAGCCGTCCGGCCAGTTCGGGGCCGGTCCACACCTGCCGCTGCTGGAGCAGGCCGAGCAGGGTGAGCACCCGCTCGGTGGTGCCAAGGTCGTCGCCGTCCACGTTGTTCACCCAACCAGAGATAGCGGACCGATCCTGTCCGCTGGGCGTGCCAGAGTGGTCCCATGAGCGATTTCGACTGGAACCGGACGCTGCGTGAGCAGTGGGAATGGCACTGGAACCACCAGGTCCGCGCCCGCCTCGACGGCCTCGGTGACGACGAGTACTTCTGGTCGCCGGTGCCGGACGCCTGGAGCGTGCGGCCGCGCGGCACCTCGACCGCGCCCATCCAGGTCGGCGGCGGGGAGTTCACCATCGACTACGCCTTTCCCCAGCCGGAGCCCGCGCCCTTCACCACGATCGCCTGGCGCCTCGCCCACGTCATCGTCGGTGTGCTCGCCGCGCGCAACGCCGCGCACTTCGGCGCTCCGGCGGTGTCCTACGAAACCTGGGACTACGCCGGGGACGCGGCCACCGCGCTCGATCAGCTCAACACCCAGCTCGAGGTGTGGCTGGCCGGCGTGCGCGGACTGAGCGAGGCGGAGTTGCGGATGCCGATCGGGGACAAGGAGCCCTATCCCGAGCTGGCCGTGGCCGACCTGGTGCAGCACATCCACCGCGAACTGATCCACCACCTGTCCGAGGTCTGCCTGCTGCGCGACCTGTACCTGCACACGAACGGAGCCACCCGATGAGCCGCCACGTCCAGATCACCTTCGACGCGCACGACCCGCGGGCACTGTCCTGCTTCTGGCGCGACGCGCTGCATTACGTGCACCCGGCCCCGCCGGGGGTCGAACTGCCCGAGGGCGCTGACCCGATGGCCGCGTGGGATGAGTTCCTGGTCAAGATGGGTGTCCCGGAGGACCAGCGCAATTCGAGTTCCGCCGTGGAGGATCCCGATGGGCAGGGACCGCGGCTGTTCTTCCAGCAGGTCCCGGAAGACAAGGTGGCGAAAAACCGCGTGCACCTGGACGTCCGCGCGGCCCCCGGCCTACAGGGCGACGAGCGGATGGCGGTGCTGGAGGCCGAGTGCGAGCGGCTGCTCGCTCTCGGTGCGACCAGGGTGGAACGTCACGAACCCGCTCCCCCGCTCAGCTTCGGCTTCATCGTGATGCGGGACCCCGAGGGCAACGAGTTCTGCCTGGACTAGCGGATCCGTGCGCGCAGGCGGAGGGCGGTGACGATCTCGACCACGCCGACCAGCAGCAGCCAGCACCCGGTCAGCACGGTGAGCACGGCGATCGAGTTCAGCGGCGAGACGATCAGCACGATTCCGCCCAGTCCGCTGATGATGCCGAGAAAGGCCTGCCAGCCGCGGGCGGGCATGGCAACGTCCGCGGCGGCGGCCATCGTCTGGGTGACGCCGCGGAACAGCCAGCCGATGCCGACCCACAGTGCGAGCAGGAGGATCGACCGGAGCGCGCTGCTGAAGCAGAAGACGCCGAGCACGATCGACAGCGCGCCGCTGAGAAAAGCCAGCACCCGCACCGGCGCCGAGGCATGCGTGCCGAATGCCGCCAGTACCTGGAAGATGCCGCTGACCAGGAGGTAGGCCCCGAAGAACACCCCGGCGACGACCAAGCTCGGCCCCGGCCAGACCAGGACGACCACGCCGAGCAGGAGAGCGACGACCCCAGCGGCCAGCACGGCCTGCCACGCCGCCCTCGCCAGCCCGGCCAGGAGACCGTCCGACGGGTTCAGGCCGCCCACGTCCGGTGCGTGATGAGTCATCGCCGCGGCTCCTCCCTGTGCTGTTGGGATCACGCTAGGGCGCGGGATGGGTGGGCGCGCGCCTGAACCCCCGGGGACACCCGTCAGAGGGACGGCGTGGCGGGACGGCGTGGAGACGGTTCGGCGGCGATGGTCGCTTTCGAGGTGCCGGTGGTGGGGGTGGCAGATATACGAACGGTCGTACACCTAGTGTCCGGGACCCCTCTGTCGCGGGCACCCAATACGTACGACCGTTCGTATACCTGATGCTCCGGGCGGGCCCACTGCACGCGGCCCGCGCAAACCCAACTACCCGGTCACCCGGCTATCCGGCTATCCGGCTATCCGGCCACCCGACTACCCGGCGGCGAAATACATACGACCGTTCGTATACCTGGCGCCACCCGCCACCCAAGTCAGGAAATAAATACGACCGGTCGTACATCTGGCGCCCCAAGGCAACCCCGCCGCCCCGCCATCAATACGTACGACCGGTCGTATACCTACCTCAACCCCGCTGAGCCCGTTCCTCCACCCGTTCCACCTTCCCCACCAGGAACACGTAGGACAGGATCCCGGCCACGGTGATCACCGTCATATAAGCGAATCCCGGCGTGAAGCTCTCGTCCGTGACGATCAAGCCGATCACGATCGGGGTGGCGATCGAAGACAGGTTGCCGATGAAGTTGAACATTCCGCCGGTCAGCCCGAACAATCGTCGCGGCGCGAGTGCCGAGACCAGCGACCAGGTGATCGAGGCGAGGCCGTTGCCGAAGAAAGCCACCGACAGGAACACGATGACCAGCGCCGTGGAATCGGTGAAGCTCGCGCCCACCATCAGCGTGCTCAGCAACAAACCGGCGATGATCGGACCCTTCCGCGCCGCTCCGAGCGAAACGCCGCGCCGCAGCAGGAAGTCCGAAAGCACACCGGAAACCAGCACGCCGACCAGCGCCGCGACGAACGGCAGTGAGGCCAGGAATCCGGACTTGATGTAGTCCATTTCCCGATACTCCACCAAATACGTCGGGAACCAGGTCAGGAAGAACCACAGCGTCGACGTCAGGCAGAACTGGCCGAGATAAATACCCCACAGCTTCCGGCGGCCCAGCACCACCGCCAGATCGGCCCTGGTGATCCGCGCCCGTTCCGGCTTTTCGCGCGCCAGGTCCACCAGCCCGCCACCGGACCGGATCAATTCGACCTCGGCGTCGTTCGCCCGCGAATCACGCGGTTCCCGGTACACCGCGTACCAGAGCACCGCCCACAGGATGCCGACCAGACCGGTGGTGACGAAGATCCAGTGCCACGACAACATCGTCTGCAGCCAGGACAGCACCGGCGTCAGCAGCGCCAGGCCGATGAACTGCCCCGAAGTGTAGAACCCGATGGTGGTGGCGCGCTCCCGCTCCGGGAACCACACCGTGGCGATCTTGCTGTTGATCGGGTACGCGGGCGCCTCGAACACGCCCACCATCAACCGCAGCGCGATCAGCGCGACGAAACCGCCGACGATGCCCATGAAGAACGTCGCCAGTGACCACAGCACCAGGCACACCGGGTAGAGCACCCGCGCCGGAACCCGGTCGACCAGCCAGCCGCCGGGGATCTGCAAAGCGGCGTACGTCCAGCCGAAGGCCGACAGCAGCAATCCCTGCTGTGCCTTGGAAAGGTCCATCTCGCCGGCGATCGCGGGCATGGCGATCGACAGGTTGGATCGGTCCAGGTAGTTGATCACCACGGTGACAAAGAGCATCACCGCGACGAGCACGCGGACGCGAGAGGCCTTTGTGGACAGACTGGTGCCCGCGGTTGTGGTCTGCGTCATCGGGCTCACCACTCCGCGAACGAGCCGTCGGAATGCCGCCACACGGGATTGCGCCAGCGATGTCCTTCCGCGGCGCGCTCGGCGACGTACTCCTCGTTGATCTCGATGCCGAGCCCGGGACCACGCGGGATGTCGACCTGGCCGTCGCGGTAGGTGAACACCGCCGGGTCCGCCAGGTAGTCGAGCAGGTCGTTGCTGGTGTTGTAGTGGATGCCCAGGCTCTGCTCCTGGATCGTCGCGTTGTAGCACCCGGCGTCGATCTGCAGGCAGGCCGCGAGCGCGATCGGGCCGAGCGGGCAGTGCAGCGCCAGTCCGACGTCGTGCGCCTCGGCCATGTGCGCGATCTTGCGCGCTTCGGTGATCCCACCGCAGTGCGACGGGTCGGGCTGGATGATGTCCACCGCGCCCGAGGCAAGCGCCGATTTGAAGTCCCACCGGGAATACAGCCGCTCGCCGAGCGCGATCGGGATCGGCGAGGCACGCAGCACGTCGGCGAAATCCTCGACGTGCTCGGAAAGCACCGGCTCCTCGACGAACATCAGCCGGTACGGTTCGAGTTCGCGGAGCAGCACCTTGGCCATCGGCTTGTGCACGCGGCCGTGGAAGTCCACGCCGATGCCGATGTCCGAGCCGACCGCCTGGCGCACGGCGTCCACATTGGCCACGCACCGGTCGACCTTGGCCCAGGTGTCCAGATAGGACAGTTCCTCGGTCCCGTTCATCTTCACCGCGCTGAACCCGCGGTCCACCACCTCGCGCGCGGCGCGGGCGGTTTCCGCGGGGCGGTCACCGCCGATCCAGGAGTACACCTTGATCCGGTCGCGGACCCGCCCGCCGAGCAGGTCGTGCACGGGCACACCGAGTGCCTTGCCCTTGATGTCCCACAGCGCCTGGTCGATCCCGGCCAGCGCGCTCATGTGGATGCCGCCACCGCGGTAGAAGCCCCCGCGGTAGAGCACGGTCCACAGGTCCTCGATGCGCGAGGGGTCCTGGCCGATCAGGTAGTCGGAGAGTTCTTCCACCGTCGCCGCCACCGAGGCGGCCCGGCCCTCCAGCACCGGCTCGCCCCAGCCGGTGATCCCCGCATCGGTCTCGATCTTCAGGAAGCACCAGCGGGGCGGCACCTGATATGTCGTCATTGACGTGATCTTCATGATTTCCCTTACTGACAAGGCACTACTGCGAGTTCTCGGCCCAGATCCGGCGGAGTTCACCGGCGCGGGCACCGACCGCGCCGGCGGTGTCGCCCGGCCGGTACAGGCAGGACCCCAGCCCCGCGCCCGCCACGCCCGCGGCGGCCCACGCGGCCAGGTTCGTCTCGTCGACCCCGCCGACCGGCAGCAGTTCGACGTCCTTCGGGAGCACGGCGCGCCAGGCACCGGCCCCGCTGATCCCGACCGCGTCGGCCGGGAAGAGCTTGAGGTGGCGGGCGCCCGCGGCGATCGCGGTGAACGCCTCGGTGGGCGTGGCGACGCCCGGGTACGGCGTCATCCCCAGCTCGACCGCGGTGGTGATCACCGCGGGGTCGCAGTTGGGTGCCACGACGAGCCGGGCGCCGGCTTCCTGGGCCCGCCCGGCGTCTTCGGTGGTGAGCACGGTGCCCGCCCCGATCGCGCACCGGTCACCGAGCGCGTCGGCGAGCAGGCGCACGCTGGTGAACGGCTCCGGGGAGTTCAGCGGCACTTCGATGGTGGTGATGCCCGCGTCGGCGAGCGCGTGGCCGATGTCCACCACCTCGGCTGGGGTGACCCCACGCAGGATCGCGATCAGTCCGGTCATGATTTCCCTTCCGTGACGAGCCCGGCCGCGGTCGCGATGCGCCACAGGCCCTCGGCGGCGGTTTCCTCGGTTCGCACCGCGGCTTCCACACCGTGGTGGGCGAGCGCGGCGGCGTACCGGCGGCACAGGTCGGCCGTGCCGCACACCACCACGCCGGTTTCCCCACCGGGCACCAGGTGCGAGACCTCGTCGGCGATGAGCACCCCGGAGAGGTAGTCGGGCAGGGACGCCGGGGCCAGTTCGCCGTCGAGCACGAGCGGGCGGGCACCGAACAGTTCGGTGGACAGCCCGCGGGCTCGCCGTCCCGCGGTCAATCCCCGCTCGAACGCCACGTCGTCGCGGACCGCTTCGGCGGCGGTGCGGGCGAAGATGCCGTGCGCGGTCAGCAGGCCGTGCAGTTCTCCCGACATCGCGGTGGCGAAGGCGGTCACCTCGCCGCGCTCGACGCGGACCCACTTGCTGTGCGTTCCCGGCAGCACCACCGTGGCGCACCGCCCGGTGAGCAGGTCGGACATCCCGGCGAGCTGGGTCTCCTCACCGCGGAGCACGTCGCCGGGAAGCTCCCCCGACGGCATCCGCAGGCCGGGGACCAGGTGGAGCACGCCGTCGCGGTGCGGTACCGGGACCAGCCCGGTGAAGTCCAGAGTGGACGGCACCGTGCGGTAGCCGGTGTCGGTCCAGCCCTGCGCGCTGCCCACCATGCCGCAGGCGATGGCGGGCAGCCCGCCGGCGAGCCAGTCACCGCACGCCTGGTGGAGTGCCGCCTCGTAGGCGGCTTCGCGGGCCGCCGGGTCACCGGGGTCGATGCCCTCGGTGACGGCCATCAGCCCGCGCCCCGAGCGGCGGGTGCCCAGGATGCGGCCATCCGCGCCGAGCAGCCAGGCGCGCTGTCCGGAGGTCCCCCAGTCGAGCGCGACCAGGGCGGGTTCGGGGTCGTTCACAGGACGCACTGTGCGGCCGGGTTCCCGATAATGCGAATGACGTCCCTATATGTAGGATCAGGGCGTGGTCGAGAACGCGCCGCCCGGCACCCAGACGCTCGCCCGCGGCCTCGCGGTGATCCGCGCGGTCGCCGGGGGCGCGGCCGATCTGCGGGCACTGGTCGAGCGGACCGGCCTGGGCCGCAGCACCGCGCACCGGTTGGTCCAGCTGCTGGTGAGCGAGGGGTACCTGCGCAGCGGGCGGGAGGGCTACACGCTCGGGCCGACGCTGATCGAACTGGGTTTCCAGGCGCTGCACGGCAATCCGCTGCCGGTGGTGGCCAGGCCGGTGCTGGAGGAACTGTCCGCGCAGCTGAGCGACACGGTGCACCTCGCCGTGCGTGACGGCGATTCGGTGCTGTACCTGGACAAGCTCCCGGGTTCACGCGGCGCGGAGATGCGTTCCCGGATCGGTCACCGCATGCCGCTGACCCGCACGGGGGTCGGCATGGCCCTGCTGCTGGACTCGGAGCCGGAATGGCGGGCGCTCTACCAGGCCGAGGGCCCGCTGGAACCGGACCAGGTCTCCCCTGGCGATCTGGACGCCTTCCTGGTGCGCATGCGCGAGTACGCCGATTCGGGCGTGGCGCTGGACCTGGAGGACAACGAACCGGGCATCCGCTGCGTGGCGGCACCCGTGCGGGACGCCACCGGTGAGATCGCCGGCGCGATCAGCGTCTCGGCGACCCGTCCCTACATGCCCGCCGCCCGCCTGCGCGGCCTGGCGAAGGTGGTGGGCCGGGCGGCCCAGCAGATCTCGGCCGGCCTCGGTCACCGCGACCACTGACCGAAAAGGGCAAGGCGAAACCCTTCCACACAGTCGAAATAGGACGGTCGAGCCGGCCGGATGCCACTCAACGGCAGAAAAGTCCGTTCGCCGATGGGTTGCCTCCGATCGGCGAACCGAAGACGAGCGGGCAAGTCTGGGTGTCGGATCGGGCAGCACCGGGTCCGGCGACCGGCCTCGGATCATGTTTCAGGTTTACTGAATGCAGGAGCGACACGTTCCCCTCTGCCAAGCGTTCACCTCCGCGAGAGCGAATTCAAGGACAGTGATGCGCGATCACAAATATTGTATTGTCGTCGAAATCGATCGGTCCTTCCGGATCGGCCGGACGGAAAACCGGTGCCCGGACTGGTTCAGCCCGGTGGCCGACGAGTTCGAGGGCCGCGACATCCGCGACCTGGTACCACCCGGTTTCCGGGCACGGTTCGGCGAGCAGCTCACGTCGATCTTCACCCGGCGGACCTGCTGCACGAGAACGCCGGTCATCACCCTGAAGACCGGGAAGTCCTCGTTCCGGGCGTCGCTTTCGTGCACGCTCAAGCCGTTCGGCGACACCACGATGGTGATCGCCACCATCATGTTCTTCCGCACGATGGACCTTCCGGTCGGCGAAAGCGCGCCGGCCGCCGGCGAGCGCATCAGCGAAACCAGCGCCCGCGTGCTCGAAGGCGTGGCGGCGGGCGTGCCGAGCAAGGCACTCGCCCTGCGGTTGCACCTGAGCCAGGCCGGTATCGACTACCACGTGAACACCCTGCTCAGGAGGTTCGACGCGACGAACAGGACGGCACTGGTCGCGCGGGCGTACTCGACCGGAACGCTGAAGCCGGGGGTCTGGCCGCCGCGGCTGGCCGCGACGCACGCCGCCGCCGCCGAGAACAAGCGATCGGGCTGACCGCGGCCACGGTTCCCAACCGGCCCGCGAATTCACCAGCACCCCTAGCAGCCTCCGCGGCCGCCCCTCTTCTTCCTGATTGCCTTTTTTGGTACGTGATCAAGGGTTGTTGGCCCGCATCGGGATGGACTACGTTGGCGTCGACTTCCAGTCGAACACGCAAACGACGTTCGCATTTATCGCGCCTTCCCGAGGAGTACCGAGTGTTTCGAAGAGACAGCGCTTTCCGGCGTGCCGGACGCGGCTTCTACGCCGCGCTGACCGCCGTCGTGATCCTCCTGGTCGGCTCGGCCGCCAGCGCCGAGTCGCCGGTGGCCGAGCAACCGGCGTCGACGAGCCTGCCGGGGTTCAGCCACGGAACCGTGGCCGTGCAGGGCACCACGCTGCACTACGTCCGCGGCGGGTCCGGACCGCCGCTGGTGCTGCTGCACGGCTGGCCGCAGACCTGGTGGGAGTGGGCCGACGTGATGCCCGCGCTCGCCGCGCACCACACCGTGATCGCGTTCGACCTCCCCGGCGCGGGCGAGTCGACCATCCCGACCGGCGGCTACGACAAGGTGACCGCCGCGAAGCGCATCCGCGAGGGCGTCCACAAGCTCGGTTACAACCAGGTTTCCCTTCTCGGCCACGACACCGGCGCGCTCATCGCCTACCCGTACGCTCGCGACTACCCCTCCGAGGTGGTCCGGATGGCCGTGCTGGAGACGCCGCTGTCCGGCTTCGGCCTCGAGAACTTCTACGGGATCAGCTTCCACCTCGGCCTGAACCAGACCGCCGCCCCGGTTCCGGAGAAGCTCATCGACAACGACGACGTGTCGACCTATCTCGGCTGGCTGTTCAGCGGCGCCCGGTACCCCGACCGCATCGACCAGGCCACCTTCTTCCAGGCCTACGCGAGCCCGGCACGCCGGACCGCGGGCTACGAGTACTACCGCGCGTTCGCCGCCGACGCCGCGAACAACCAGGCCAACGCCCACAAGCGCCTGCCGATGCCGGTGCTGGCGATGGGCGCGGAGTTCGCCTTCGGCCCGCAGGTCGCCGCCTCCTTCAGCCAGGTCGGTGACGATGTCCGCGGGGTCGTCGCGCCCGACAGCGGGCACTGGATCGCCGAGGAGAACACGGCGTTCCTGAGCGCCTGCGCGAAGTTGTTCTTCGGGCCGCAGGGAGTTCCCGCGCCCAGTCCGGAACTGGCGAGCTGCGTGGCCTGACCGCCGCTCGTACCTCGGTCCCGTGCGGTCGGCCCGCGCGGGACCGAGGTGTTTCCGCGTCCGGAACGAGTGGACTCGGGGACAAACCGGCTGTGGACGCTGCGCCAACGACTTCGTGGCCCGATCCCGGAACCCTGGTGGCACAGGGAAAACGACGGAAAGGGACCACGATGAAGCTCAGTGCCAGACTTTCTTCCCTCGCCGCGGCAACGGCGATGGCCACCGCCGGTCTCGCCATCGCCGCTCCCTCGGCGTCCGCCCACAGCGAGAGCGATCTGTCGGGGATCTGCGGTGGCGGTTACAGCATCGTCAGTGACGCCGGAGGGATCGACGGCAAGGCAAAGCGCCCCGTCCGGACCCCCGCGGGCACCCGGTGGGGCTACGTCTACCTGCTCTACAACAGCGGCAACGGCAACAACTGCGTGGTCACCCTCAAGACCACCTTCCACGGCACGCCGTCGCTGACCAACGCCGTGCTCTGGGTGCAGGGCCGGGACAACCCCTACGTGGACCAGGGCGACTATTCGCACTACGCCGACGTGCAGGCGAAGGGCGACAACAAGTGCGTCGCCTATTCCGGGGCGATCGCGAATCCGAACAACTCCACCGTGGCCACCGGCGGTCGTCCCGAGTGGGGCAACTGCGGATGATCGTGGCGGCGCTCTCGGTGACACCGGGAGCGCCGTTCCGTCAACGCGTCAGGGCGTGGTGGCGGTAATCGCTCGGCGCGACGCCGAAAGCGGCCCGGAAGGCTCGGGTGAACGCCGCGTGCTGACGGAAACCCCACCGCGCGCCGATCCGATACACCGGCACCGCGCGCATCGCGGGATCGGCCAGGTCGCGGCGAGCGCGTTCCAGGCGCTGCTCACGGATCCACACCGAAACCGGGACGCCTTCGGCCTGGAAGAGCCGGTGCAGGTAGCTCACCGAAATGTGGTGCGCGGCGGCGATCGTGGCGGGACGCAACTCCGGATCGTGCAGGCGCTGCCGGATGTACGCCTTGGCCCGCAACACCAGCACGCCGCGGCGCGCCTCCCCGGGGATGTCGGCCTCCAGCACGTGCTCGACCAGCGCGGACACCAGGTTCGTGGTGACCGCGCCCAGCCGCACGCGATCGGCGGGGCGGTAGCTCCCGCTCCGGCTCACCTGGGTCAGGAATCCCGCCAGCAGCGCGCCGACCCCCTCGCGCCCCGGCAAGGGATGACCGGCGACCCGCTCCACCACTTTTTCGGGCAACGGCAGGACGCGCCGGGGTATCTCGGCACCCACGCACGTCACCAGTCCGCGCTCGCGGTGCGCGCGCAGCTCGCCGAGCCGGGTGGAGTCGAACACGTGCAGGTCATAAGGCTGGTACGCCGCGCTCACCCGACCCCAGGTGCGGTGCATCGTGCCACTGGTTGGCAGGCAGACGACGTAACACTCCGGGTCCGCCCGGCGGACCATGGACGCCGTCCGCCGGAAGGTCACCGAGGTGAACTCCTTGCCCCACACGCGAACCAGATCGAGCCACACCTCACTGGCGCGGAACTCGACCTCCCCATCCCACGACGCCTCGAGCGGCACACTGGCTTCCGCCAGCCGATCTCGCGCATCGCACTTCGTCTCGCCCACATCCGCCCCCTCGGCCCCAAAAACAGAAGCCAAGCACGACAGCTGTTACGCCGCTGTTGCCCCGCCGGTCGAGTCGCTGGCGGAGCCCTGCCGCACGGTCACAGCGCGAGGCCATTGGCTCGTGCCTTCCACAGCTCGTAGCGCGCCGGTTTGGTGTCGAGTTGTTCCAGCCCTCTCACTGCCCAGAACCGCAGCGAGTCGTCGTCGGCGTGGAGTTGTTCGGTGAGTATCGGCAGCGCGTTCGCCGAGCGGGCATGACCGATGAGTTCGAGCAGCCAGCACCTCAAGCCGTGGTCGGTTCGTTCCTCGGTGAACTCGGCGATGAGCCGGTCGACGTGTTCCGCGGCGTGTGGCAGCAGGAAGTGGAAGCCGTCTTCCCGGTCCTGCGGATCACGAGCACGCATGAGCCGCATGGCTTCCTGGAAGCGAATCGTCACCCTGTCGAGGTTAGCCGCGCGCCCGGCTCGGCAGTGGCAAGATGGGTGCCCGTGCTGAGTGACGAGTTGACCGACCTCGCCCGCCAATACGATCTGGCGCCGTTGCCGGTCGAGGGCGGGCTGTTCCGGCGGACCTGGGCGGGCCCGGCCGACGAAACCGGTCGTCCCGCGGGTTCGGCGATCATCGCGCTGTTCTCCGCCGAGAACGGCCTTTTCTCCGCCTTGCACCGGCTTCCGCTCGACGAGGTATGGCACTTCTACCGCGGCGATCCGCTGGAACTGCTCCTGCTCGGCCCGGACGGCCAGGTCCGCGTCGAACTGCTCGGACCGGCCCCCGGCCAGCACATCCAGCTGGTCGTCCCGGCCGGAACCTGGATGGGCGCGCAGGTCGCGCCGGGCGGGCGCTGGGCCCTCTGCGGCACCACCATGGCGCCGGGCTTCATGCCCTCCGACTACGAGGGCGGCGATCCGGACGCACTGTGCGCCCAGTACCCGGCCGCCGCGTCTCGCATCCGCGCCCTCTCCCGCCCGGACGCTCCACTGCACATGTCGGAGGACCCCGATGCCTGACGGCGTGAAGCTGGACCTGACCGGCACCGCGACCCTGGTGACCGGGGCCAGCGGCGGGATCGGCCGCGGGATCGCGCTCCGGTTCGCCGAAGCCGGAAGCGCCGTCGCCGTTCAGTACCACCACAACCGCGAAGCGGCCGACGAAGTCGTCCACCAGATCGAGGAGGCCGGTGGCACCGCTGTCGCCTTCGCCGCCGACCTCACCGACGACGCCGCCTGCCACGACCTCGTACGCGCCGCGGCAACTTGGGCCGGACGACTCGACACCGTGGTCAACAACGCCGGAATCCAACCCGTCGAAGACCTGCCCGGCATGGCCGCCGACAGCTGGAACGCCGTGATCCGGACCGACCTGACCAG
The DNA here is from genome assembly GCF_009429145.1 of Amycolatopsis sp. YIM 10. Taxonomy (GTDB): domain Bacteria; phylum Actinomycetota; class Actinomycetes; order Mycobacteriales; family Pseudonocardiaceae; genus Amycolatopsis. Next base: position 7,963,131 of record NZ_CP045480.1, read on the forward strand.
CGCGTTCTCCTGCACGCAAGCCGCCGCCGGGGTGATGGCCGACGCCGGCGGCAGCATCATCCACATCGCGTCCATCGAAGCCACCCAGCCCGCGCCGGGGCACGCGCACTACAGCTCCGCCAAGGCCGCGCTCGTCATGCACGCCCGCGCGGCGGCACTCGAATACGGGCCGCGCCGCATCCGGGTCAACACCGTCTCACCCGGCCTGATCGACCGGCCGGGCCTGGCCACCGACTGGCCCGACGGCGTCCGCCGCTGGCAGCACGCCGCTCCCCTGACCCGCCTCGGCACCCCCGCCGACGTCGCCAACGCCTGCGTTTTCCTCGCCTCACCACTGGCGAGCTGGATCACCGGCCACAACCTCGTCGTCGACGGCGGCGTCTCCGCCCGTCCCACCTGGTAGCCAGGGCTCTACTCGTCCACAGTGGACGCTGAAGGCGCGTGGTCGAGGTCCGCCAGCAGCGCCAGCAACCCGGGGAACCGGCCCTCGAACTCGTCACGCAGTCGCACGAAGGTGCCGTTACCGGCGTTCCGCTGCCGGACCAGTCCCGCGTCGCGGAGCACGCGCCAGTGGTGCGTGCGGGTCGACTTCGCCTTGGGCAGCGCGAAAGACGCGCAGGCGCGCTCCGCCCCTCCGCCGCTCAACAACGCGAGGACCACCTGCCGCCGATGCGGGTCCGCCAGCGCGGACAGCACCGTCCCGAGCGCCACCTCGCCGATCGGCGGAACCGGAAACTCATCCACCATCACCACCTGGACATGGTACGACAAATCTCGTACCGTGAAGGTACCAATCCACTCGTACCATCCGAGGTGACCGTGCTCTGCGTGTTCGACATCAACGAAACCCTGCTCGACCTCGCCCCGCTCGACGACGTGTTCGGCTCGGCGGAAGCCAGGCGCGCGTGGTTCGCCCAGGTGATCCACACCGCGCTGACCATCACCGCGACCGGTGGTTACCGCGACTTCGCGGCCATCGCCGGTGCGGCCGCCGACGAGGATGTGCGCCCCAAGGTCGGCCCCGTGCTCCGCGGCCTTCCGGCCCACCCGGACGTTCCCGGCGGCCTCACCCGCCTGCGCGAGGCCGGGTTCACCCTGGTCGCCCTGGGCAACTCACCGCTGGCCACCATCGAGGCGCAGATGAGCAACTCCGGACTCCGCGACCATTTCACCGCGGTGTTCTCCGCGGAACAGGCCGGCGCCCTCAAACCGGCCGCGGCGCCGTACCGCACCGTGCTCGGCGCCTACCCCGGCCAGGACGCGATCATGATCGCCGCGCACGGCTGGGACATCGCCGGAGCCGCGGCCGCGGGGCTGCGCACCGCCTTTGTCGAACGACCGGGGCAGCGCCAACTGCCCGGCGGCCCCACGGCCGACTTCAGCGCGCCCGACATCGAAGTACTCGCCACCAAACTGATCGAAGCAGGCACCGCGCGCTGACCGGAGTTACGGCGGACTGATGGCAGTGAGCAAACGGGCGAGCTTCCACGGCCGTGGCCCCCAAGCGGCGAGTTGCCCGCCGACAAGCGGTTTCCACAGTCCGCGCCTGCCGATGAACACCAGCATGAGGGCCGAGGGGTCGGCGCGGATATGGGCATCGACAGCACGCGCGGAACCCGGATCCAGCGTCAGCGAACCACGGTCGAAGACCATCGTCGTGCGGCCGCCACCCCGCAGACGCAGTTCGAAACGGCCTCGGAAGGCACCCGCCTTTTCTTGATCGACAAAAGCCGTGGGCGGCAAGGCTTCGATGAGCGGAAGCACGCCACCTTCGACCGCGAGCACCGCGTGGTGGCGTGAAATCGCCCACGGACGGCCGACGGCTTCGGCGATGTCATGGCCGTGCATCAGGCATTCCTCGAGCAGATGGCACGCCACCACCGACGGCGGAACGCGAACGCCTTGCAGCCATCCGGTGGTGGCCGTGCGCGAGCACGAGACGACGTCGTCGAACTCGACGGCCAGCGCCCCGAGCCGGTCCGCGAGTGCCGCCGGGTCCCGTTCCTCGTCCCGGGTCAGCATCTTCGCGTTGACCTCGGCCATGCCCGCTGACGTCACGACGGCGTCCGGGACCGGTTTCCCGGCGATGGCGTCGGTGTCGAACCGGAAGACGTGGGACAGGTGAGCCGCGACCTCACCGACCGTCCAGGCACCGACCGAAGCCGAACCCGCGTCGGGAATGCTCCGCACCAGTTCGAACAGACGGGGAACGACTTCCCGCACGGCGGCGCGAGCCTGCGCCAGGGTCCCCGAAACCGCGTCAGCCATGACCATTCCCCCTCCTCACCGACGTGCTGGATATTGTCAGGTTCACTTGAGATTGTAAAGTGGACGGTGGGAGCGGCTCGCTGTCGCGCTGCACGTCCGGCGCACCACCGAGTCCGGGCGTTAGGATGGTTGGCGACTTCGAGGATTCGAGCAGAAGCAGGAGCAGGGCGTGCCCATCTCGCCGTCGCGACTCACGCTGGCACGCAAGTTGCGGGCCATGACGCTGGCGGATCTGAGCAGCCTCACCGATCTCAGTCCACAAACGATCAACCGCTGCGAACTCGGCCACCAGGAACCGACGGCCGACAGCGTCAACCGCCTCGCCGACGCACTGAAGCTGCCGCCCGCGTTCTTCCACCGGCCCGACGTGGAGCCGCTTCCGACCGCGACGGCGAGCCTGCGCTCACCGAGCAAGACCTCCGCGTTCCGCCGCGACGCGGTGCTCGCCGCCGCCCTGATCGCCTCGGAGATCGCCGCCTGGATCGGCGCCCGGTTCCGGTTGCCACGGGCGAACCTGCCCACGGCCCCGGCGAACCCGTCGGCCGAGGACATCGAAGCGATGGCGCGGCGCATCCGGAACGAGTGGGGCCTCGGGCAGCGGCCGATCCCCAACCTGATCCACCTGCTCGAATCCCGCGGGGTGCGGATCTTCTCGCTCGTGCAGGAAGTCCGCGACGTCGACGCGTTCTCCGTCTTCCTCCGCGGCGAGCCGTTCATCTTCATCGACACCGGCAAAACCGCCGAGCGCCAGCGCTTCGACGCCGCCCACGAACTCGGCCACCTCGTCCTCCACCAGGGGCCGGGACGAATCGACGGACGCGAGGCCGAACGCCAGGCGGACCGCTTCGCCGCCGCCCTGCTCATGCCCCGCGGTGACGTGCTCGCCCGCAACCTGCACCAGGCCGACGCCGCCCGGCTCCGCCAGGCCAGCCGGCGCTGGGGCGTCTCGCCGATGGCACTGGCCCACCGGCTGTCCGAACTGGACATCATCACCCGCTGGCGCTACCGCACCCTCTGCCCCGAACTGGCCGAAAGCGGCAGCCATCTCACCGCGGAAACCTCGCAGGTGCTGGAAAAGGTGTTCGCCCACCTGCGCCGCTCCGAGCGCGGGGTCCGCGCCATCGCCGACGACCTCGAACTGACCCCCGAGGAGTTCAACCGCCACGTCTTCGGACTGGCCGCGGTGCACCTCCACGCGGTGGCCCCGGCCGGCGTCGCCCAGTCCTCGCGGTGCGCCGGGTAGCTTCCTCCAGCGCCTGAATCGATATCCCGGCGACGGTTCCCGCCGGAAACAGGTCGATCAACCTAGATTGATGTATTATCCGAACCGTGCCGACCACCGAGACAGCCGAGCCGCCGCCGTTCGTGCGGCTGGCCGGAGATCCGCTGCGCTGGCAGCTGCTGCGCCAACTGGCGCACGGTGATCGCCGGGTGCGCGAACTGGTGGAGGCGGTCGGGCAACCGCAGAACCTGGTGTCCTACCACCTGCGCAAGCTGCGGGCCGCGGAACTGGTCACCGCGCGGCGGAGCAGCTTCGACGGCCGGGACACCTACTACCACCTCGATCTCTCGCGGTGCGCGGACGCGCTCGCCGAGACCGGGATCGCCCTGCACCCCGGTCTCGCGCCGGGCCGGGTGAACCGGACGCGATCCACCGCCCGGCTGAAGGTGTTGTTCGTGTGCACGGGGAACAGCGGCCGCTCTCCGATGGCCGCGGCGCTGTTGCGACATCGGGCCGGTCCGTCGGTCGAGGTGTTCAGCGCGGGCAGCGCGCCGAAGCCACTGCACTCGGAGGCGGTGCGCGCGCTCGCCGGGTACCGCGTCCCGCTCACCCACGAACCGACCCATGTGGACAGTCTTCGCCGCAGGCGGTTCCACTGGGTGATCACCTTGTGCGACCGGGCCCGTGAGGTCTGCCCGGAGTTCCCCGGTCACCCCCGCGTGCTCCACTGGAGCCTGCCGGACCCGGCAAAGGAAACCGACGACGCGGGCGAAACCCTTCCGGCGTTCCGCCGCCTCGCGGGCGAACTGGACCGCCGGATCGGCTTCCTGCTCCCCCGCTTCGGCATGTCCGCCGAAGCGGAAAGCCGAATCTAGAACAGAAAGGCGGAAGCGCATGACGTCGGATCTGGTGAGCGTGCGTTACCTGGTCGACGAGGTCGAGGCCGCCGTCGAGTTCTACACCGAGCACCTCGGGTTCACCATCAACACCAACGCGATACCGGCGTTCGCGGACGTGGTGCGCGGCAACCTCCGGCTGCTCCTCAGCGGCCCGGCCAGTTCCGCCGGGCGCCCGATGCCCGACGGCACCAAGCCCGGACCCGGTGGCTGGAACCGGATCCACCTCATCGTCGACGACATCGATGCCGAGGTCGCCCGGCTGCGCGCGGCGGGCATCCGGTTCCGCAGCGACGTGGTCAGCGGGCCCGGTGGCCGTCAGATCGTGTTCGACGACCCGGCGGGCAACCCGGTCGAACTGTTCCAGCCCGCCGCCCGGTGAAGCGGGCCGCCGGTAAGGCCCTCGGTTACCGGTATTGACAGAACCTTTCCCCGATTCTCGTTTTCCGGTAGCATGTACGGCCGCGCAATTGGCGCGGTTCCGTGTTGTCTCACGTCGCCTCACGTCGTCCCGCATTCTGGATGTTTTACCGGAGGTTTACCGGCCATCCGGTTGGTTGATCATGGAGCTGACAGTGGTCAGCGGGCAGAGTTGCCGTTCCGACTCGATTTCCGGGCTTTCACGCAGAGTTAACTGCGGAGACGGGGCAGTGCCCGTTTTGCCTGTTAGCCTTGACCAACGGCAGGAAATCGAGACACAACATCCGCGGGAAAGGGGGCGAATCGTGCTGGGCTCGACCAAATTCCGGTTGCTGCTGCTGGCCGGGCTGCTGGCCTTGCAGTTCCTGGCCCCCGCGCTCGCTCCCGGCACCCCGTCGGTCGCGCTGAACGGGATCACCGACGCCACCGATGCCACCGCGACCGCCGCCGAGCGGTCCGAGCCCGAACACGCCGTGTGCGACTCGCCGGATCCCACCTCCCCCAACGGTCTTCCGCGCACGCGCGACCGGTATCGCGCCCCGGCCGACCTCTCCCCGCAACCGGTCGCGCGCCCCGCGTCGACCTGCGCCGACGTGGCCGCGCGCCCGCCCACCGCGGTCGTCGCGCTCGCCCGGCCGCCACACCTCGGCGCGTCCGCCGCCGATTCCGCCGCGGTGCTCCAGGTTTTCCGCCGCTGAGCCGTTCACCACGATCGATCACCCGCCACGTCCGTCGATGACGCCGACGTGGGGGCACGTCGCTGTGCCCGAATCGAGTTCCGTTGCCCGACACCGACGCGCCGGCCAATGGCGCGCCAGGAGGAATTCCCGAAATGCAGTCGCTGATCGAGCACGCCCGTTCCTTCCGACGGCAGTGCGAGGACCGCGCCGAACAGTTCGCGCGGCTGGCCGACGGCCAGTCACCGCAGGTCCTGTTTGTCACCTGTTCCGATTCGCGGGTCGTTCCGGCCCTGATCACCGGCGCCCGTCCCGGTGAACTCTTCGAACTGCGCACCGCGGGCAACATCGTGCCCCCGTACGCCGCCGGCCGGCCCAGCGGCGAGGTGGCCACCATCGAATACGCGGTGGAAGTGCTCGGGGTCACCGACATCGTGGTCTGCGGCCACTCGCACTGCGGCGCCGTCGGCGCGCTGGTGCGCGGTGACGACCTGACCGCCGTGCCCGCCGTGCACGGCTGGCTCTCCCACGCCACGCCCCGTCCGGAAGGGACGGTCGAGGACCCGGCCGTCGCCGACGCGGTGCAGAACCACGTGCTGACCCAGGTGCTGCGGCTGCGCTCGTACCCGGGCATCGACCGGCGCCTGAGCGCGGGTGAGGTCCGGCTGCACGGCTGGTTCTACGAAGTGCACACGGGATCCGTGCTGGCCCACGACTCCGACACCGACACCTTCCAGGCGCTGTGAGGACCACTGTGGACCTTCGAACGAAATTCCCCCATCTGCGCCAGGACTTCACCGCGTCGCTGGTGGTCTTCCTGGTCGCCCTGCCGCTGTGCGTCGGTGTCGCCGTCGCCTCCGGGGTCCCGGCCGAACTCGGCCTGATCACCGGCATCGTCGGCGGCATCGTCACCGGGCTCATGCGCGGCAGCAGTCTCCAGGTGTCCGGCCCGGCCGCCGGGCTGACCGTGCTGGTCTTCGAAGCCGTCCGCCAGTTCGGCCTGCCCGCGCTCGGCGTCATCGTGCTGGCCGCCGGGCTGCTCCAGCTCGCCATGGGCGCGCTGAAACTGGGCCGCTGGTTCCGCGCCATCTCGGTCTCGGTGGTCGAAGGCATGCTGGCGGGCATCGGCCTGGTGCTGATCGCGGGCCAGCTTTACACCGCCGCCGGCCTGACCGCGCCGGCGTCCGGTATCGGCAAGCTGGCCGGACTGCCCGGGGCGGTGGCCGAGGTCGTCGGGAACCCCACCGCGCTCGCCTCGATCGCGCTCGGCGCCGGAACCATCGCCGTGCTGGTGCTGTGGAAGCGGATGCCGAAACGGGTGCAGGCCGTGCCGGGCCCGCTCGCCGCGGTCGGGCTGGCGTCGGTCGTCTCGCTGGTGTTCAGCCTGCCGGTCGCCACGGTCGAGGTGCAGGGCCTGCTCGGCGCCATCCAGCTGCCCGAGCTGGCCTCTTTCGGTGAACTGGCGAACCTGAGCCTGATCGGCACCATCCTGGCCTTCACGCTGATCGCGTCGGCCGAAAGCCTGTTCAGCGCGGCCGCGGTCGACCGGCTGCACAACGGTCCGCGCACCGAGTACGACAAGGAGCTGATGGCGCAGGGCACCGGCAACACCGTGTGCGGTGTGCTCGGCGCGCTCCCGATGACCGCGGTCATCGTGCGCAGCTCCGCGAACGTCCAGGCGGGCGCGAAGACGAAGGCCTCCCGGGTCCTGCACGGTGTGTGGCTGCTGCTGTTCGCGGCGCTTCTGCCCGGCACGCTGGCGCTCATCCCGTTGCCCGCGCTCGCGGGCCTGCTGGTGCACGCGGGCTGGAAGCTGATCCCGCTGCGCTCGATCGCGGCGCTGTGGCGTGAGCACCGGGGTGAGGCGCTGATCCTCGTGGTCACCGCGGTGTCGATCGTCGCGGTGAACATGTTCGAAGGCGTGCTGATCGGCCTGGCCCTGTCCGTGGCCAAAACGGCTTGGGAGGCCTCGCACCTCAAGCTGGAGGTCATCGACAAGGGTGCCGGTCCCATCCAGGCGTACCTGTCGGGGAACGCGACCTTCCTGCGCCTGCCGAAGATCCTCGACGACCTGGAGGCGCTGCCGCGTGACCGCCCGATCGAACTGGACCTGTCCGGCCTGCACCACCTCGACCACGCCTGCCGCACGGCACTGGAAACCTGGTCGGCCCAGCACAGCGCCGGCCCCGACCGGGTGAAGGTAACCGCGTCCGCCACCAGCGGCTGACCTGTGGTGGCTGGGAGGCGATCCCTCCCAGCCACCACCCGAAGGCGGCCGCAGCGGTCAAGCCGCCGCTTGTTTCCTAGAATCCGCAGTCGAGATCACGATGCGGGTATTCCGTCTTGTTGGGCAGATCGGCAATTCCGACCACGTCGACGTCGACTACCGCACGCCATTTTGTTTTCGCGGTGTTGCGGCACGTGTAACGGGCATTCGCGCGGGCGACCGACCCGCCTCCGGCATAAACCCGCTTCTCCCCCTCGGACCGGGTGGTCCACTCCTTGCCGTCCAGGCTGGTCTGCAGGTAGACGGTGACGTCGGCCTTGTTCCCGCTGGCCTTGACACAGTCGGCAGGCACCGGCTTGACCCAGTCCCACCAGCCATGCACGCTGGCGTCGCCCCTGGTCACGTGCGGGTAGTCCGCGAGCTGCTGGAACGCGCAGACCGCCTCCACCGGCTCCACCGGCTCCACGGCGGACGCGGTGTGCGCCGCGGCGACCGGAATGAGCAGGAATACCGCGGCGGCGCTCGCCACGGAAATCATACGATTGCGGTTCATTTGAATCCCCCTCAAGAACGTGCCTGGTTCCGGCCAGACTGCTCGATCTCGATTAGAGTAAGGCGATGTTCGTGCGAACGGCGACACCCACAAGGAGGATGAAGTGCCTGAATTCGATCCTTCGTCACGAACCCTGCTCGTGGATGGCGAAACGTTCGAAGTCCACCACGATCCGGATCAACCCGGCGTGCACCAGCTGACCTGGACCACCGGCCCGAACGCGGGATACGGATTCTCGATCGCGCGCTCCGACCACGCCGAAATCGGCGACGCGGAACTGATCGCCCAAGCCCGCGAGTTCCTGGCCGGCATCGACCCGGCCACCGGCTTCCTGTCCGAGTGACCCGCTCGTCTCGGTCACGACCACTTCCCGGGCGTTGGGCCATCGGCGTCGGTCGTCCGTTGGTGTCGCGTTCTGGCGTTAGGGTGTGGAAAAGGCACGAACCCGTGCGCAAAGCTCGCTGACTGCTACGGCGCGGTCCTCCCGATGCAGTCTGTGAGGTAGCTGATTGCGCTATGGCTTTCTGCGTGCAGGTGGCACACTCTGGAGATGTCTAGCCGTCTACAGGAGCGAGGCAGACATGTTGGAGCTTGGCCAGGTGGATCGACGGGCGGACACCCCGCCCTACCGCCAGATCGCAGCGATGCTCATCGAGGCCATCGACGATGGCCGACTGGAGCCAGGGCAGAAGCTTCCTTCCGAGGCCGCGTTGATCGAGCATTTCGGCGTAGCCCGCATGACGGTCCGGCAGGCGACCCAGGAGTTGCGGCGCCAAGGCCTGGTGGTGGCCGAACACGGGCGCGGGGTGTTCGTGCGCTCGCCTTCCTCCACGCTACCCGTGCGACGAGTGGCGTCCGACCGGTTCGCGCGCAAGCATCGCCAGGCAGGCAAGGCGGCGTTCCTGGCCGACGCGGAAAAGCTCGGCTACCAGCCGAGCGTCGACCGGATCCAGGTCCGGCGCGAGACGGCCCCGCCGATGGTGGCCGAGCGGCTGCGCGTGGATCCCGACGACGAGGTGGTGGTGCGCGATCGCCGCTACCTGGCCAACGGTCGTCCCATCGAGATGGCCACCTCATACGTGCCAACGGAACTGGCCGAGGGAACGCAGATCCTCGAAATCAATCCGGGCCCCGGCGGCATCTACGCCCGATTGGAGGAACGCGGACACAAGCTGGCCTCGTTCACCGAAGAGGTGACAGCGCGGATGCCGAATTCGCGCGAGGTGCGCGAGCTGGGCCTTCCCGAAGGTGCACCGGTGCTGACCGTGATCCGCACTGCCTTCGACACCGACGGAGCAGTGGTCGAGGTCTGCGACATCGTCAAGGCGGCTTCGTCCTACGTGCTCGAGTACGACTTTCCCGCCAAGTAACCACCCGTTACCCCGAACGAGTGCCCAGCTGTGACTCGTCCAGGGGCTAGGAACTCCTCTAGACGACTAGTACAGTTTGGTTCGAATCCCCAGACTTGCGCGCCCTTCGCCACGAAAAGGGGAGGGAGGAGTGCCGCCATGATCGAGATTTCGATGGTGGAGCGCGAGGACGCGAAACGCCACGTGTACTGCGATACCGGTAGCTAGAGGCGAGGAGGCCCGGGATGCGGCTGCGGATCAAGCTGGAACACCGCCCGGTGCGGTTCGGTGACGGCGTCATCCAGATCGGCGGCGAACTGTTCGGCATCGCCGGCAAGCTGCACGACCCGGATGGCGCCGTATGGGCGCTTCTGGGTCTCCTCGATGGTTCACGGACGGTGGATCAGGTTGTCACCGACCTGATCCACCGCTTCCCCGAACATTCGGTCCAGATGGTGCTCGACGGGATCGAGACGCTGGCCAAGGCCGGCTATCTCGAAGACGTCGACGAGCCGGAATGCGCGGCATTGAGCACCTGGCAACGGGAGCGTTATGGCCGCGGCCGCGCGTTGAACCAGTGGGTGGACCGGGAATGGCGGGATTCCAGCTGGGAATTCCAGGTCAAGCTCTCCCGGGCGCGGGTGGTCCTGATCGGGGTGGGCGGCGTGGGCAGCACCGCGGCACTGGCGCTGGCCATGTCGGGCGTGGGCACGCTGCACTGCGTCGAACCGGACGTGATCACGCTGTCCAATCTCAACCGCCAGATCCTCTACACCGAGCAGGACCTGGGACGCCGGAAGGTCGAGGTGGCGGTGGAGCGGCTGCGCGCGGCGAACTCCACCATCAAGGTCACCGGGGAGCCCACCCGCATCGACAGCCTGGAGTCCCTGCGGACGCTGGCGGCGGAGTACGACGTGCTGATTGTGAGCGCCGACCGGCCGAAGGCGATCAGGTCGTGGGCCAATCAGGCCTGCGTCGCGACGGGCACCCCGTGGGTGTTCGGTGGTTACCACGGTCCCCAAGCCAGCCTGGGGTTGTACCGGCCCGGCACCGGACCCTGCTTCGAGTGCGCGAACGCCGCCGACCGCGAGCGCGACGCACGCCGGCCGAAGACCGGAATGTGGCTGCCCGCCGAGGAAACACCTCAGGTGCACGCGGCGAACGCGGCCACCGCGGGAATGGTGGGCAATCTGGTGGCCCACGTGGTGATGAGCGTGCTCACCGGCGCTCCCCCGCTCCCCGTCAACTGCCAGTACGGCTACAGCCTCGCGACCATGGACCACAGCTTCATCACCGACGTCGAGCGCCCGCATCCGCAGTGCCCGCTCTGCAACGCGGCCTGACCTCGCGGTACCCCACCTACTCCCCGGTCTCACTCCCCAGCCGGCGCGAGACACGCTGGATCAGCTGAACCGCGTCTCGTCCGGCGACGGCCGCGGCTTGAAGGTGGCTGAAGAACCGCACGTATTCCGCCACGTCGTCGGGGTCCGCAAGCGTCTGCGACCCGGTGATGGTCTCGATGTCGACGGCTTCGTCGTCGTAGATCCTGAACCCGTGCAGCGGGAAGACCGGCATCGCGGTGGTGAAGGGCACGATCCGGAGATCAACGGTGCCGAGTTCGGCGATGGAGTGGAGCCGGTCCAACTGCCCGCGCTGGGTGTCGACGCCGCCGATGCGCGTCCACAGCGCAGCCTCCCCCACGACGAACGACACGGTCTTGGTGTTGTCGTAGAGCACGGATTGCCGCTCGATCCGGAACGCCACCATCCTGGCGAGATCATCATCGGTCACCGCGGCGCCGAGCGACGCGGGCCCGGAGGGCAACGACAGCAGTTCCCGCGTGTAGGCAGGGGTTTGGAGCAGACCAGGGATCATCGCTGGAAGAAAGTCGCAGATCCGGGTCGCCTGCTTCTCACGCCCACCGGCGAGCCGTTGCAGAAAACCGGCACTGCCGGACTCCTTGACCACCTTCCGGAAGGCGACGTTTTCCACCCGGGCACGGGCCAGCAGCGCGGCCACGGCGTCCCGCTGGTCGTGCGCCCGCGCCGCTTCGAGCCAGTCGGCGACGTCCTGGTCGGTGGGGAACTGCACCCCGGTTTCGATTTTGGACACCCGCGACTGCGGCCAGCCGATGTGCGCGGCGAACTGGTTGCCGGACATGCCGGTCACCGCGCGGATCTCGCGCAGCTTCGTGGCGAGCCGAGCACGGTCGCTTCCGGGTGCGGGCGAGGTAACCATCTGCTCGGCCGAGTTCAGGCGCCGGCGCGAGCCGGCCGAACACGTTCGTGAGACACCAGCACCCCGATCGGAGCAACAAGCAAGATCGTCTGCTCAACATGCTTACGCAAAGTCCAACCTCCGCACCAGTTGATCATTCCGCATAGCTCGATAGTAACAAGCGAATAGAACCTGAATGGTTGATGGCAAATTCGAATAGCTGGAGAATAACCTATCGAGGTCAGGACTTCCACCGAGGAGTCACCGCCCTCTCCAGTTACCCACCTGAATCAGCGCGGCGCCAGCTCCTGGCGATGGGAGCGAGGCCCGGCGTCACAGCCAGCTCGGCAAAAGGGTGCGCAAGGAGCTGGACATGCCGCCGGGCGAGGGGAATCCCATCGCGGCGACGCGCGGCCCCGGCCGTTCCACGACCCCCGTCTGGAACGGCCGGGGTGACCCAGTCCCGGACAATCCGCGAAGCGACACGTGGTGACACAGATGAATCCCACGCCCACGCAGGCGTACGACCGCTTCCCCGCCTTGCCGCGCCACCGCACCGTCGTCGCGGTCGATGTCGAAGGCTCCACCAGGCGGACCAACCACCGGCGAGCCCGCATGCGGGAAGCCCTCTACGACCTGGTCGAGAACGCCCTGCTGGCCGCCGGGATCGCCGAAGGCCACCGGGATCCGCTGATCGACCGCGGCGACGGCATCCTCATCCTGATCCGCCCCGCCGACTCCGTACCCAAGGCGATCATCCTGAGCCGGATGATCCCCGCACTGGCCGCGCTGCTCGCCACCCACGCCCGGCAGAACCCCAGCCGGCTGCGGTTGCGTGCCGCCGTGCACACCGGCGAGGTGCACTACGACCGCCACGGCTGCTACGGCGACGCCATCGACCTCACCTTCCGGCTGCTCGACGCACCACACCTCAAAAGCGCGCTCGCCGCCGCGCCCGACGAGCTGGCGGTGGTGGCTTCGGAGGACGTCTACCGGGCCGTGATCCGGCACGAGTACGACGGTCTCGACAAGAGGACCTTCCGACCGGAGATCGACGTCCGCATGGGCGGCGAAAGGTATCTCGGCTGGGTTCAGACGACCTTCGCCGCGATGGCCGGCGGCACAGCGCAAAGCCGGGTCGGCGTCCTCACCCGGTGAGGAGTGAGGGCACCGACCCGGCTGGTCGGAGTTGCGTCAGGTGATCAGGGCTTCAGCGTCAGCAGGCCCGGCCGGTACGGCAGGAGGCCGTAGTCGCCGCCGGACTTGGGGTCGCGGCCCTGGTAGAGCAGCTGCAGGTTGCAGGGATCGATGGTCTTGGTCTGGTCGGGATTGGTGCGGACCAGGTCACCGTGGCTGATGTCGTTGGTCCACGTGGCACCGCTGTTGGCCTTGCCGGCGAAGGGGTTGCTCTCGGTGGCGGCCTGCGGTGTCCACGAACCGCCCAGGTTGTTGGAAGTGAACGAGCGGAAGTACCGCCCGTTGCTCCCGATCGCCTCGACGATCATCAGGTACTGGTTCTGGCCCTGGACCTTGTAGACCTCGACGGCTTCGAACAGGTTGTTCGTCGTGTCGCTCATGATCGTGGTGTAGGACGAGCCGAAGTTGCCCGGGAAGTTCCCGAGGGGCATGCTCGACCGGTAGATCTTGCCGTTGTCACCGGCGAAGAACAGGTACATGTTCTGGCCGTCGGCGATGAGCGTCTGGTCGATGGGCCCGGTGCCGGAGCCGGTGATGCTGGCGGTGGACAGCGTCTGCGGTGCCGACCACCCGTTCGGGTTGGTGGGATCGGTCGACGTCTTGTAGCTGAAAGCGGGCCCACCCCACTGGTAGGCGAGCACCCAGATGTTCTTCGGCGCGAAGTACAGCAGCGTGGGTGCGACGGTGCCGGAGTTCATCGCGTTCTGACTGGCCGAGCCCATGTCCGACCAGTTCGAGAAAAGGCTGAAGTTCATCGAGCCCCAGCTCGTTCCGAAGTCGTGCGTCGTGCCGTAGACCAGGTGCTTGCCGTTGTGGACGACGTTGGTGAAGTCCTTGAGCGAGACCCAGCCCGATTTCGGCTGCGCCAGCGGTCCCGACGAAGACCACTTGTAGGTCGACGGAAGAGCGCACGCGCCAGGCGCGTCGTTCAGCTTGACGAGTTGCCACTGCTGGCTGGCCACGTTCTGGTCGCCGGACTGGATGGCGGCCGCTCCGTCCGCGGTCGACTGACCGCTCACCTCCACGGCTTTGCCGCTGTGGCGGTTGATCAGCCGGACGTAGCCGCCGTCGGAGTCGGTGAGGCGGAACTGCTGGTTGGTTCCGTTGAGGTCGGTCCACTGCTGGACCTTCCCGCCGTCGGCGGTCGACCAGTTGTCGATGTCGAGCACCTTGCCGGAGTTCTTCGACTTAAGCCGGTAGTAGCCGTCGCCGGAGTCCACGAACTGCCACTGCTGGTTGGCTCCGTCGTGGCGGGCCCACTGCTGGACCACCGCTCCGTCGGCGGTGGAAACACCGGCGACGTCCAGCGCCTTGCCGCTGTTGCGGTTGACCAGTACGTACCACGCGGCCGTGTCGACGGTCGCCGCCGACGCGACGCCGGGATTGACCGCGACCGCCGTGGAAGCCGCGAGAACGGTCGCGAGCAGGGTGATCAGCGCGCCGCCCCAACGGCTGCGCCGGATACGACCGGTACGGCGGGGTGCCGCCCGGAGCGAGACGGTCGGCGGGGCTTGACCCATCGAACTCATGGTGATTCTCCTTCAGCGTCTGGGCTGCACGAGATCAGTGGTTGGCCGGCTGGACCCGTTCGAACCGCACCCGGTTCAGCCATCCCGGGAGGTCGCTGAGCACGTACAACTCGCCGTGCACGTCGGTGCCGATCGCGGTCGGCTGGGTGGGGAAGTTGCCGATCACGGCGGATTCGTAGCCACCGCTGAGCTTGGGGCGCACGGCGAACACACGGGTCGAGCAGTAGTCGCTCGCGACGTAGGTTCCCCGTGCCTCCGGGGTCTTGGCTCCCCGGTACACCACACCGCCGGTGACCGAGCAGTTGTCGTTGTAGTGGTCGTATTCGAAGACCGGATCGGTGTACTTCCCGCCCGGCTGGCACTGCTCCGGATCGAACACCGGGGTGCCCTCCCGGCAGGACCAGCCGAGGTTCGCCCCGCCCTGCCACGGGCGGATGTGGTTGATCTCCTCGACCAGGCCCTGGCCGACGTCACCGATCCACAGCGAGCCGTCGACCGGGTCGACGGAGAACCGCCACGGGTTGCGCAGCCCGTAGAGCCAGATCTCCGGCCGCGCGCCCGGCGTGCGGACGAACGGGTTGTTGAACGGCACGCAGTAGGGCTTCGCCCCGCAGGCGCGGTTGACGTCGATCCGCACGATCTTGCCGAGCAGGGTGCCGAGGTTCTGCCCGGCCTTGAACGGGTCGTTGGCGTGGCCGCCGTCGCCGGTGGACCAGTAGAGGTGACCGTCGCGGCCGAACGCCACCTGCCCGCCGTTGTGGTTGCCGTACTCGGCGTGCTCCTGGGTGAGCAGCACCTGCACCTGATCGGGAGCACCGATGGGCAATCGCGCCAGGGTCAGCGCGCCCGCGGGCAGGCTCGTGTAGGACACGTAGAGCATCCCGGTCGACGCGAAGTCCGGCGCGGGCGTGATGCCGAGCAGGCCGCGCTCGTTGTCCGAGGTGTCGATCCGGGCGGTCAGGTCGAGCACCGGGTCGGGTGCCAGGCCGGTGTCGGGGTGGTAGGCGCGGACGGTGCCGTTCTTCTCCGCGATCAGCATCCGGCCGTCCGGCAGTCCGGTGATCGCGATCGGCCGCCGCAGGCCGGACGCCACCTGTTCGGAGACCACGGTCAGCTCGGTGAGCGGCACCGCGCCGGGATGGGTGGTGCCGGCAGCGGCGGTACTTCGCGCCGACACCGAAGGCAACAGCAATGCGGAAAGTGCGAGCACGAGCAGTCCAGCCAGCACGGTGACCGGGCGACAACGCCGTCGCGACATGGTTCAGCTCCTCGAGCAGGTGGGGGACACGGTCTGGGAGCGCTCCCAATCGCACTGGACAACACAGGCAAGACCACGATCGCGCAGATTTGGGAGCGCTCCAATAGTAGATCCGGCCCAGCGGATTCGACTGCGCCGATCGGGCGTCGCCCCGCCGCCGATCGGCGGATCTTCCGTGTGCCACCGACGGTACGGCTGCTCTTGGGATCGCGCTGGCCGCCCGTCAGGCGGTGGGTGGAACGGCCGCGCCGCGAAGGTTGAACTCGATGCCGTGCTCGGCCAGGCCGGGCACGGAGATCTCGGCGGCCAGGTCTCCGGTGACGCGGTCGAACCGCTTGATCTTGACGGGCGTCTCGCCGTCGAACGTCTCCTGGACGACGTGTATCGACCGGTCCGTGAAGATCGCCTGGCTGGACGTGTCGCTGCCCGAGGTGAACGTGGTGTCGAACCGCGGCCGGGTGATCCCGGAGGCGATTTCGGTGCTCATGAGCCGGCCGTCGGCGGCGAGCCATTCGAGGTGACCACTTCGGACCGCCCGTGCGTCGTAGGACTTCTGGGAGAACGTCCCGGGGTCGACCAGTTCCTCGGCGATGGGGCGCCGTCGGGCGTCGACAAGGGCCTGTTCGGCGTAGGCACCCGTGCCGGTGTCCCAGGAAACGACGGTCAGGTGGGGATTGCCGTCGGCGTCGGTGTAGTCGGAAAGGAACGTGATCACACCGTCGTGGCAGGGCACGTGACGATTGTGGTCTCCCGCGTCGAAGACTCCTCGCCAGGCGACGACCCTTTCCCGGCCTTCGGTTGCCGGATACAGCTGGGAAAGCAGCTCCGGCTGCGCACTGGGATCGACCTTCGAGCGCATGCCGGGAATCGTCGCCGAGTCCGCGAAATGAGTTCCCGTGTCGGTGGCGATTCCATTGAGGACACCACCGCACAGCGCGTTCATGAAGTAGTTTCCTTCGACCTGGTAGAGCTGGGAACCGGTCGAAGTGGTGACGGCCACCTGATTGGTGTATCCGGAGTCGGAGAAGCCTTCGTTGTAGACCGCGACAAAGCCCTTGTTTTCAGGCAACGCGAAAGCCGACTGCTGATGGCCCGCCTTCTTGTTCTCGAAACCGACCAGGCCGTCCTTGCCGAGGAGGTAGTCGCGTGTGTCGTCGCTGAAGAACAGCCCGGTCTCCGACCAGGCGATATGCGCTTCGGTCATGCCGCTGGTTTCGATCAGCCGTTTGCCGCCATCCGCCCGCACCAGGACCAGATAGCCCGGTTGCCCGTCCTTCGCGTTGTCGACGGAAGTGTCGGGGCTGAGGTAGAACGCGAGAACGGTTTCGCCGAGCGTCACCTCATCGGGATCGGCGATCTCGCCCTCCGCTCCGCCGTCCGTCGACGTGCAGGCCGTCATGACCAGGAATGCGCAGGCGGCAAGCGCGACGAGTCGGGGAAGGCGCACCGGTCGAGTCCTCTCGGGAGACGGGCGGCGGCGCGACCCACGGGCCGCACCGCCGATCGGAGGTTGTTACTTGATGGTCTCGTAGATCTCGGTGCTGCCGTCGTTCTTGATGTCGTTGGGGAAGACGCCCAGCCCGCCGTCGCCGTCCAGCTCGATGTCCACGGCCTTCTTGTACGCCTTCCACACCAGTTCGGAGCAGTTCAGCTTCGTGTTGTTGCTCGTCTTGTTCGTCACGAAGTTGCTGTCGTACTCCTTGTCGCGGAGATTGTTGTAGGCGTAGTTGGCGGCCTTGTCGCGGCTGGACTGCTTTGCCTCGACGTACATCTTGTAGATGGGACCGCACTTCTTCAGCGTGGATGCCGTGACCGACTTGCTCTTCTGGCCCTTTCCGGGTGCCTCCACGATCGTGTTCGTCGTGTAGTAGATGCCGATGTGGTTGTGCTTGAACACGGCGGTCTGCGCGTAGGAGTGGAAGACGTCCCCCTTGTTCTTCGCCTTTCCGACCGTCTTTTTCGTCTTGCAGGCACCGTCGTCGGAGGAAGCGGTGCCGACCGGGCTCGACGTGTCCGCCTCCGCGGCCTGGGCGGGCCCGGCGAGCAGGCCGGCCATTGCCGCTCCCGCGACAATGGTGGCCGTCATGGAGGCGAGAGTTCGCCTGTTTCTGGACATGTTTGTCTCCACTTCGTGATCAGTAGACAGTGACCCCAAGGAAAATGCGCGAAGGCGCTAGTCCTGGAACCCCCAGTCCGTTGCCGAAGTGACGCTAAACCGCCCGGCCACCCCCATGTGTCGGGCGTTCACCCTACACACGGTCTCCCGCCAAGGAAACCGGTGGCACAGGGCACCGAATCAAATTCTCGGAATGGCCTGGGCAAACCGGCTGTGATCATTTCCGCGGCGGACCGATGGAATCGATCTCGACGTGATCGCGCGTCACGGTTTCGACGAGGCGGTGTCGCCGAGATCCAGCGGTGAGCCGGTGTCGTTGAACGGGGCGAACGAGAACCGCACGCCGGACCGGCCGGTTTCCGACGGCTCCGCCGGCAGCGGGGTGATGATGCCGGCGGCTTCGGTGTCGTGCAGGGCCGCCAGCAACCGCGCGAGCGCTTCGGGCGCATCGACCGGCTCGGCCGGCGTCTGGATCAGCGTGCGGTGCAGCATGCCCACGCTCCAGCTGCCGGCGTGCCCGCTGCCGGTGGACACCGCGACGGTGGCATCGAGCAGCCACCGCGCGGGCTTGCCGGACAGGGCCGGTGTGGAATGGCTGGTCAAACTCACGATCTGATCGGCGCGCACGATACCGTCGCTCAGCGTCCGCACCCACACCTTGGCCAACCCCATCGTCGCCTCCTTCGCCTCCCGGATCGACTGGACTTGGCATTCTCACCGAGAGAGTGCCAATTTCTCTCTTAGCACCCACCCCAGGTGAGCCGCAAGATTCGCGTCGACGCGGCGGGGTCCCGCTGAGGAGAGTGCTCGGCCGTGGCGTCTCCCGGCAAGACGACGCGGGCCGTGCACGGAATAATCCCGGTCGCGGCATTAATGAATCGAATCCAGCTGCTGACAGACCGTTCGGGCAACAATTGATCCCTTTTGTCTAATGCACCGCACATGCGCACTGCCGCGGACATCGGCGGAGGCGTATCGTCGAAGTTGTGGCTGGACCAGCCCTGCTCACGGGGAGGTCAACAATGACCGCGACACTGTCGGCAACCTTCCACTCCGGAGAATCCGTCCTGGTACTGAGCGGCGACCTGGACCGTCGTTCGGCGCCGGCACTGCGGGATCTGCTCCACGCGAGAATCACCCTCGGTCAGGATTTTGTGCTCGACCTGCGCAGTATCAGCTTTTTCGGCGTCGCGGCGCTGGCCGAACTGCTGAGGGCGGCGAATTCGGCGGCCCAGCACGACGTCAACTGGACCATGGTGACCTGGGGTTCGGTGGTCGACCGGACGATCGATGCCACCGGGACCCGCACCGTGCTCGAGACCCGGCCCGACCTGGCCGGCGCACTCGCCAACCTCAGGGGGCGACGTCATCATCCGGGAACGATTCCGGCACACGTGCCCACTCGACCGTTCCGGACAGACAAACCGGACTGACACGGGCGTTCGGGGAACGCCTTGCCGCCGATTTCACCACACGACAGCCATCGGCTTCCCACGTTCCGTCACTATCCGGTTCCCAGCGCGAAACACGCCGAAATCACACCGCGGCACGCCCCCGTTCACCTGCCCGATGCCGAATCACCCTGCCGACCACGAGCGTATTGGCCAACCCGTGAGGGCCGCACTGCTGAACCCAGCTCACTTCACGATCGGCCCGTCATCGGGCGCCAAGCAGCTCTACTCAGCCTTACAGCCACAGTAGTTCGCGCGGGAAGTGGTCGGGCCCGGCCGTGAGTGCGGCCGGGCCCGATCCCGGTGAGCTATCGCTGGTACGGCCCAGGCGACCCCGGGTTCAGGGTCTTCGCGGACGACGAAGATCCCGGTTTCTCCGTGGCCGGGCAGGACAGGCCCTTCCGCGGCACCTTCAGCTCGAGCAGGTACGCGTCCACCGCTTCGTTGACGCACGGGCTCGGCCCGTCGCCGCGGTAGGCGGTGTGGCCCCAGCCCTCGTAGGTGATCAGGTGCGAACCGCTCTGTTTCGCGGCGGTTTTGTTCCACGCGTAGACCGTCGCCGGGTCGTGCAAGTTGCCGACCATGACCAGCGGCGGCGCACCCTCGATCTTGAGTGGCTTCTGCGGGTTCGTCGTCTTCAGCGGGTCACCGGCGCAGGTGAGCGCGTGGTCGACGTAGGGACTCCACTCCATGTTCGGGAACTTCGCGGACAACTTCGTGCGCAGCTTCTCGTACTCGGCGAAGTTCTTCACCGGGTAGCGCCAGTCGCTGCACCAGATCGGCGGATACGGGTTGTTGATCGCGGCGGCCGCTTCGAGTGACAACGGCGACGGCGCGCCCCCGCCGTCCTTGAACTTCTTGAGTTCGGTAGCCAGGTTGCCCCACATTCCCGGCCTGGTCACCGAAAACGTCCGCTGCGACAGCTCGTAGAAGTCGATCGGAGCGCCCGTGGCCGGGTTGGTGAGCTTGCCCGCTTTGGCCCGCTCCTTCAGTTCGCCGTAGACCTTCGCGGTGCCCTGCCCGTGCAGCGCGCAGGCTTCGGTGGTGTCGCACCACTTCGCGAACTCCTCGAAGGCCACCTCCACCGGCTCGGTCTCGGTCCGCATGAAGTCCCACGCCGTCCGCAGGCTGTGGTCCATGTTGCCGTCGTTGACCATCGCCCGGATCCGGTCCGGGAACAGCTCCGCGTACTGCTGCCCCATCAGCGACCCGTACGAGTAACCGACGTAGTTGAGCTTCTCCTCGCCGAGCGCGGCGCGGATGGCGTCCATGTCGCGCGCGGTGTTGAGGTTGTCGACGTGGTCGATCAGCTCACCGGAATGCTCACGGCAGCTGTCCATCAGCTGCTTGTTGAGCGAGACCAGGTTGTCGAACTCCGCCTGGCTGGTGGGCCGCCGGGCGTCGAGTGCCTGCTGCGACAGCGTTTCGTCGCAGAGCAGTTGCTGACTTGTGTTGATGCCGCGCGGATCGAAGCCGACGACGTCGAAGCGCGCGGTCACCGCCTCGGTGAACGGGTCGGCGTTGGCCACCATGCTCACGCCGCTGCCACCGGGCCCGCCGGGGTCGACCAGGATCGAGCCGATCCGGTTCGCCTGGTCCTTGGCCGGCCGCTTGGCGAGCCCGATCTTGGTCTTCGCGCCGTCCGGCCGCGACCAGTCGAGCGGCACCTCGATGGTGGCGCACAGGGCGCCCTCGCCCTTCGGGCACGGCTGCCAGTCGATGGCCTCCGCCGCACTCGCCGTGGCCGGCACGGCGACGGCGGCAGCCGCGATCAGTACCCCGGTCATTCCGCCTATGAGAGATCTCCCGACACTGCGCATGCAGTTGGTTCCTTTCTGTCGGTGACGTGATTCAAGTTACCGACAGAATCAACTACACGGAGTCACCGAGTGTTCGCACCGCCGGCCACCTTGTCCTCGGCCGGATCGGAAGACACGGCCGGGACCGCCGCGGTGGGCGGGATGTGCCGTAGAACGACCGCGGACATCACGGCCAGCGCGAGAATCGCGACACCGGTGACCGTGGCGGAGATGTTGATCCCGGTGGTGAACGCTTCCTTGGCCTGCGCCACCAGCGCGGGCGAAACCTCGGGCGTGGAAATGGCCCCGGCCAGGCTTTCGCCACCCGGACCGTCGGCGGGCACCTGACTGCGGTACACCAGCGTGGTCAGGCTGCCCAGCATGGCCACCCCCATGGCGACGCCGAGTTCCTGGACGGTCTCGGACATCGCGGCGGCGGAGCCGGCCCGATGGGCGGGCGTGGTGCCGACCACCAGGTCGGAACCGAGCGCTCCCACCGATCCGAATCCGAGGTATACCAAGGCGAATCCGCCCACGACCAAGCCGATGCTGTCGGGACCGCGCACCTGGGTGAGCAGCACGTAGCCGAGAGTCGACAGGACGAGGGTGCCCGCGACGACGTAGCCGGGTCGCACGCGGCGCGTGAGCAGCGGTGCGCCGATGGCGGCGACGACCATCGCCAGTGCGGGCGGGCCCATCCACGCGCCGGCGGCCAACGGGGAAAGCTCTTCGACGAGCTGCAGGTGCTGAGTGACCAGATACAGCGCCCCTCCGACGCCGACGAGACCCACGAGCAGAACGCCAAGGGCGGTGCCGGAGGCTCGATTGGTGAACAGCGCGACGTCGAGCAGCGGATCGCTCAGACGGCGCTGCCGGTGGACGAAGGCGATGGTGAACACCGCGCTGGCCACCAGTGCGACCGTGGTCTGGGTGTCGAAGCCCTCTGCGGCCGCGTGCTTGATCGCGTAGACCAGGGGCAGGATGGCGCCCAGCGAGAGTGCGACGCTGAGCAGGTCGACCCGCCCGGTCTCCGCGGCGCGGTATTCCGGCAGCAGCACCGGTGCGGTCAGCAGCACGAGTCCCGCGATGGGCAGCGCGAGCAGGAACGCCGAGCCCCACCAGAAGGACTCCAGCAGCACACCGCCGACGAGTGGACCGGCCGCCATGCCGAGCGCGAAGGTGGTCGCCCACACGCCGATCGCCAGCGCTCGCTGACGGGCGTCGATGAACATGTTGGTGATCAGGGCGAGACAGGACGGCATGAGCGTCGCGCCCGCCACGCCCAGCAGGGCTCGTGCCGCGATGAGGATCTCGGCAGTGGGGGCAAAGGCGGCGACGATCGACACGATGCCGAACGCCGCGGTGCCGATCATGAGCAGGCGCCGGCGACCGAGCCGGTCCCCGATCGCGCCCATGGTGACCAGCAGCCCGGCGATCACGAGTCCGTACGAGTCGAGGATCCACAGCGCTTGGGTGCTGCTCGGCTGCAGGTCGACCGAAAGGGCCGGAAGAGCGAGGTAGAGCAGGGTCACGTCGAGCCCGAGCAAGATCGTCGGCAGGGCGAGTACCCCGAGGCCCGTCCATTCCCTCGGCCCGGCCCGGCTCGAGTGCGCGGTTTCTGTTCCCCTGGGATTCGCCGACACGACGGACTCCTTCCTTCGATCAGGTCAACGTTCGTTCTGCGAGGTCAGAATCCCCTCGGGAGCGTCGGGCTCCATGGCGACGACCATGGTTTCCACCGGGCAGCGCGACGGTGGGCAGGTGCTGATGTCGCAGAGCCGGCACACCTCGTACCCGCGGTCCGGGTGGGTGATCATCGCGGTCAAGATGCGTTCGAGGACACGGTCGAGCACCGCGCGTTCCTGCTTGCTCGAGTCGGGCAGCAGGCGCTCCAGCACCGAGCGGCGGGCGGCGAGGACGCGCTGGGCCTCGCGATGACCGACGTCGGTCAGCACCACCGAGGTGGACCGGCGGTCGTCGTCGAGATGGCGCCGCACGGCGAGTCCGTCGCTCTCCAGCAGATTGACCAGGCGGATCGTGGCCGGGCGGCTGATGCCCAGGAACCGCTGCAGGGTTCCCATGGTGAGGCCCTCGTACTGCGCGGCCATGGCCAGCGCGGCGGCGAGCGCGCCACTGTGGCCGGCCGCGGTTTCGACCGCGGACGCGAGTTGGTCGTGCGCACCGGTCACGACTGCGCCGAGCAGGTTCAGGGTGCGGTTGTCGTCGTTGCACATGGTGTCATGTTCGCCCAGATGGCGGCTTCGAGCGCCGACCGATCGGACGGTGTCAGAAGGGATGATGTCGGTGGGACGCCGGTGGGAAGAGATCCGAACCAGTCGAGAACGCGCCGCGCGCCCGTTCCGTCCGGATCACGATCGGGGTCGTAGTCGCAGACTGTGATGCCCACGCACCCCGGCTCGCTGAGCGCGGTGGCGACGAGTTCGCTGAGCTGGTTCCAGTCCAGCCCACCAGGCTGTTCGTAGCTCACCGCGTCAAGGGCGTCGCTGGACAGCACGTCGAGATCGATGTGCAGCCACCAGTGCGCGGTGTTGGCCCGGATGCGGGCCAGCGCCTTTCGGGCGTGGTCGGCCGGGCTGTCCTCGCCGACGGTGAGCTGCTGCGCCGTGACCAGCCGGACCTGTTCAGCCAGCGACGGGGCGTCACTGGCGGCGATCTCGTCACCGTCGCGGGGGCCCAGCGCGACCACGGCGCTTCTGTCGAGCACGGGCAACTGGGCATCAAGCGACGCCGGTAGCTGCTCACGATGCTGTCCCAGCAGGAACCCGAGTTCGCTGTCGGCGGCCTCGCCGGTGTCGGACTCGTGTGGTGGCCAGGCGTCTTCGTGGCCATCGATGAACAGCAGCCCCACCTGGTCGTAGCCGAGCGCGTCCTGGGCCCCGCGCAGGCAACCGGGCAGGATCGCGCAGTCACCGCCGAGTACCAGGGGCCGGTCGTAGTCGAGCAATGTCTCGGCCACCGCTGCGCGCATGGTGGTGGTCACGGCCTCGAGCCCGGGAAGGGATCGCAGTCCCGAGTGCCCGTCGCGGTGGGGACGGGCCGCCGAGGCACCGATGGCGACGTCGCCGCCGCTGGTGACCGGCTCGTCGGGGCCGAGGGCGGCGCGCAGTCGTTCGATGAGCCCGGCTTCGCGCAGCGCCTCCGGCGCCAGGGCCTCGTGATCCATCCGGCCCGCGGAGCTGAACGGGGCACCGATCACTCGCATGACTTCTGCCTCCCAACGTGCTGGTTGGCGGACCTTCAGGCCAGATCCCGCCGCACGATGACTCGTCCCGGAGAGGGGCGGTCGACCTCGGAGAACCCGTGGCGTGTGAACAGGTCCACGGTGCCCATGTGCAGTTCCCCGGAGGAATAGCGGCGGTGCTCCGAATCGGTGGGATAAGCCTCGATGGTGTGCGCACCCTGCCGCTCGGCGTGGCGGACCGCGGCGGCGAGCAACTGGTCGGCGACACCGCGGCGGCGATGCTCGTTCTTGATGTAGAAGCACGGCACCGCCCACACACCGGGGTCGTCGGGCTCGGCCGGGCGCAGGGTCCGCGAGCGGCGCAGCCGCACATACGCGGGGCGCGGCGCCACCGCACACCAGCCCACCGGACGCTCGTCGTGGTAGGCCAGCAGCCCCGGCACCTCACCGTCGCGCACCAGACGGGAGAACTCGGCTCGCGCGGGCGCACCGCGCATCCGGTCGTACTCGGGTCCCGAGGTCACCCGCCAGTACATGCACCAGCAACCCTCGCAGCCCCCGTTGCTGCCGAACACCTCCACGAGGTCGTCCCACCGGTCGTGTTCGACCGGGCGGGTCACCACTTCCTCGACGCGCCGTGCCGACGCGGTGGTAGCGCTCATGGCCTGCTCCTCTCTCGATCGGCGGCCGTCGGCGGAACCGTTCAGGGCACTGCTCTTTCGACGGGACAGTCGGCCTCGGGGCACACGGAGTAGTCGCAGAACCGGCACACCCGATCCGCGCGGGACCGGTCCTTGACCAGCTCGGCGAGCACCGGCTCCACGGCCTCGGCCACGACGGCGCGCTGGGCGTCGCTCAGCGGGGCGAGAGCACGGGCCACCACCTCGCGGCGCCGTGTCACGACCTCCGTGGCCGCGGCGCGACCCTGATCGGTCAACCAGAGCGAGACACCACGCAGGTCGCTGGTGTCACGACGGCGCTCGACCAGCTCGGCCGCAACGAGCCGGTCGACCAAGCGGACCGTGCCGGAGCCGGTGAGCCCGAGTACCCGGCCAAGGGCATCGACCCGGGCTCCCGGCGCCGACAGCAGTGTCGCGAGGGCCGCCGTGCCGACCGCGGACTGGCCCGCGACCTGCGTGCTGCCCGCCTCCAACTCGTCGGACAGCGCCACGACGAGCGCGGCGACGAGGTTCGCGGTCCGGTCATCCACGGTCCCATCATATATGTGACTGCCGCAGTCATACAACTCGGAGCCACCATCGGACTACGCAGCGGGACGGCTGGGTCAGGCCACGAGCACGTTGGAGAACTGCCAGGGGTCGTCCGGCGGCTTCACGCCGAGGTAGTCGTCGAACGGGCCCGGGCCGGTCGCCTGGGGTGTCCAGTCGCTGCGCACCGAAGGGGTCGGTCCGAGATAGGGATCGGCGATCGCGAGGATCTCGCGGTGGTCGAGGTCGTCGGGCCGGCACAGTCCCCGCTCCGGGTGGCGCACGGCGGCGAACGCCGCCGCCAGTACCGAGGCCGCGACCTGCAGGGTGGTGGCGTTCTGCCCGCTCACCAACTCACGGGTCTCCTCAATGGACAGTTGCGACCCGGTCCACCACGCCCCGAGGTCATGGCCGAGCAGCAGCACGCCGAGCTCGTCGGCGCCGCTGATGATCTCGTCGGTCATGATCCGCTGGCGCTCCTGGAGCCGGAACCCCCGCATCCCGCACTCGTGCACCGACGCCAGCGCCGCGTCGGTGGGCAGGTAGGCGTAGTGCACGGTCGGACGGTAGATGACCGTCCCGTCGTCATCGGCGACCGCGAGATGGTCGCTGATCGTCACGGCCTCGCCGTGCCGGATCAACATCCCGTGTATCGGCCCCGATGACGGCACCCACGAACGCACCCAGGTGGCCATCCCCGGACGGGCGAGGCAGATCTGGTTGCCGATGCCGGATTCCGGGACCACCGCCGCCGGCGGCAGCTCACGCTCGTGGGTGCCCCACCCGAGTTCGGCGGGCGCGACACCTTCCTCGTAGAAGCCCTCGACCGACCAGGTGTTGACGAACTCCTCGGGTTCCTTGGGCAGCGAGCCGATCTGGGTGTCGCGCTCGGAGATGTGGATGGCCCGCGTGCCGGTCTCCATCGCCATCCGCGCGTGGTCGGCCTCGTCCAGCGCCCGCTCGATCCGGGCCCGCCGGTCCAGGTCCTCGACGCCCTCCTTGAGCATGGCCGTGGCGACGTCCTCGAGCCCGACCTTGGTCCAGTGGCTCACCAAACCCGGGTTGGCACCGTGCTCGATGATCGCGGTCGGACCGCGGTCACCCCAGCTTCGGCTCAGGCGCCGCAGCGCATGATGGCGGGCGAAGAGGGTCTTGTCGGCCGGGTGCCGGGCGTTCATGTCCGCGTAGGGATCCCATTGCTCGACCGAGGTGTCGACGTAGAGCACACCGTTGTCGTGGCACCAGCCGATGATGTCTTCGGCGCCGATGTTCCAGGTCAGGTTCAGCAGCAGGTCGCCAGGTCCGACCTGCTCGGCGAGGGTCGCGGCGAGGTTCTCGGGAGTCAGCTGCCGCTGGACGAACCGGCACCCGGCGGCGAGCGTGTCCGGGATCTGCGAGCGCCGGTCCTCCATGTCCAGCACGGTCAGCCGGTCGAAGGGCATGTCCAGATGAGCGAGCAGCAGCGGCTGCAGGCACTGGGAAACCGAGCCACAGCCGAGAACCAGCACTCGGCCGGGGACGGAAAGTCGTTCGGTCATGATGATTCGCCTCCGATGCAGTAGGTAGGCAACGGCGGGAACCCGTTGAACCCGATCGAGGAGTAGCTCGCGGTGTAGGCGCCCGCGCTGAGGAAGTCGACGCGGTCACCGATTTGAAGCTCTTTGGGCAACGCGTAGGCGGCGTCGCGGTAGATCACGTCGACGCTGTCGCAGGTCGGCCCGGCCAGGATCACCGGTTGCGTCGGCCCGCCGCGCTCGGTCTCGACCCGGTACAGGATCGCCTCGCCGTCGGTTTCGGCGAGCCCGCCGAAGCGACCCGCGTCCAGGTAGACCCAGCGGTCGGCACCGTCGAACGGTTCGCGCACCGAGACCACCTGGGTGCGCAGCACCCCGGCCTCGGCGCTGATCGAACGACCCGGCTCGGTCACGATTCGTGGCCGCTGCGGACCGGGGAACCACCGGTCGAGCGCCTGTGCGATCACCTTCCCGAACTGGCTGATCGGGAGAACGGGTTCGGCGTAGCGAGCGGGAAAGCCACCACCGAGGTTGAGCATCTCGAGTTCCACGTCGTTGGCGCGCAGCTTCGCGAACGCCTCGGACGCGGCGGCGATGTTGGGCTCCCACCGCGCCGGCTCGAGTTGCTGGGAGCCGACGTGGAAGGACAGTCCGCTGGGACGCAGGCCCAGCTGCGCCGCTCGGGTCATCAGCTCCACGGCGTACTCGAGTGAGCAGCCGAAGTTGTCGCCGAGGCGCCACCGCGCCCCGGTGCTCTCGCTGAGCAACCGGCAGTACACCGCCGCCCCGGGTGCCGCGTCGGCGATCTTGTCGAGTTCGCGCACGTTGTCGAACACGAACATCGACACTCCCCGCCGATGGGCGTAGGCGATGTCCGCGCTCTTCTTGATGGTGTTGCCGTAGGACAGTGAGCCGGCATCGGCTCCATTGGCCAGGCACAGGTCGATCTCGGCCCGGCTGGCGACGTCGAAGCAGGCCCCCAGTTTCACGAGAAGGGCGATCACCGCGGGATCCGGGCTCGCCTTGACCGCGTAGTACGGGGTCGCGAAAGGCAGCGCGGCCCGTTGTTCGTGGTAGCGCCGGGTCACCACGTCGAGGTCGAGCACCAGGCACGGGGTCGGCGGGTCGTTGTCGTGGAGCCACCGCGCGATGCGGGGGCTGAACGCGGCGACCGTCATCCCTCCACCCCCACTGTGGAGGGTGCCGCCGCGCGGTCCAGCTCCACGTCGAGCGCCAGGGTCAGGCAGCGGCAGCCGCCGCCTGCCTTGCCGAACTCGGAAACATCGCACACCGCGGGCTCGAAGCCGCGGCGCTCGAGTTCGCGGCCCAGCCGCGGTGAGCAGTGCGGCATCACCACGGTTTGCCCGGACACCACGGCGTTCGCGCAGAACGCCGCTGCTTCGTCCGGCGTGAGAACCACCGGGTCCTCGACGATCTCGGCCAGCGCGGCGCGACCGGTGGCGTTGAAGGCTTCCGGCACCACCATCGCAGTCCGCTCGTCGAGCGGACAGAACCCCAGATCGACGTGGTAGTAACGGGGATCGGGAAGTTCGAGCGCGGTCACGGTCCAGCCGTTGCGCGTCCGCAGGTCGTCATATGCCGACGCGGAGGACCGGCGGCCGTAGCCGGCCACGAGCCCACCGGCGAACGCCACCGCGTCACCCGCGCCCTCCTGCGGCGCGGCGGGAGGCCGCTCGACCGTCCAGCCCAGCTCCTCGAACCGGCTGCCGACGTGCTCGACCTCGGGAGCGCGCTCGGGCCTGCTCATCCGGGCCGGCGTGACCGTGGTGCCGTCGACGATGCCGGCGTTGGCCGTGAAAACCATGTCCGGCAACCCCGGCGCGGCGGGCACGGTCCGCACCTCGGTGCCCGCAGTCTCCAATGTGGACACAAGATCGTCCCACTGCCGCCACGCCCGGTCGAAGTCCACCCGCACGTCCGGGTCCATCCAGACGTTGATGGAATAGGTGACGTCGAAGTGCTCGGGCGAGCACATCAGAACGCGGCGGCCCCACGCGAGACCACCTTCTGTTACCTCCTCCGGTGCCTTGGGCACCTTCGGCGTCGTCGGTGTCATTCGCCTTCCTTTCCCGCTGATCCGGCGTGCGAGTACTCGGCGTCGTCAGTTCAGTACTCGAAGAGTTCCTTGTTGTGCGCCACGCGCGGTGGCCACGGGTTGTGGTACCGGGCGCACTCCTCGATGGGATGTCCGTGGAACAGCCCGTAGTTGACGTGGTCGGCCGGGAATTCCTCGGTGGTGATGTAGTCGAGGATCAGATACGGCCAGACCTCCGCGTCGACCTCCTCGTAGGACTCGTGCACCGTCCGCCGGTCGCTGGTGACGTCGGTGGGCACGAGGACGTCGGTGTGGTAGACGGCGGAGTAGCGGGTCGGGTCGAAGTTTTCCGGGATGTAGGGCGGTCGCTTGCGTTCGGGCACGTCGCGGTGGTCGTCGGTGGACTCGTTGTGCCAGCTCGCGCTGGGCATGTGCGGACAGCCGATGCCGCCGTTGCCGATCGACCGGAACGCCGTCTCGCGGACGAATTCGGTCGCGTCCTCGAACGAGTCCTGCAGCCCCCGCCTGGCCAGCGAGTTGGCGTAGTGACCCGGCGAGTTCATCGAGAACATCAGTCCACCGGGCAGGCGCCGATCGTGGTTGACCGTGCGGTGAGCGCCGGAGTAGAAGATGTTGCAGCCGGCCTTGAACAAGGTCAGCACCCCGTCGGAACGGCGGAACGGGACCGCTTCGGTGTAGATCACGTCGCACTCGATGGGCGCGTGTTCGACCAGGTAGAGATTCGACAGTTCGACGCAGACGTCGACGAGTTCCGGTCCTGGCCGGGCGTAGGCAAGGTGCCTGCTGTTGACCATGATCAGGAATCCGCTGCTCTCGCCGCGTTCGGCGCGATCCTTCCATTCTCGGCGCTCCTGCTGGATCTTCGCCGCGACGTGATCCCGTCCCGCGTCGAGATCGTCTTCGCCGATCCAGCACACGTTGACGCCGAGCCCCTTCGGCCCATCGGATCCCTGCATCGCCAGGCGGCCGAACAGGCACGGTTGCTTCTGCGCGAGCCACCTGCACAGCGCGGCACGCTTGTCCTTTTCGGACGCGTCCGGCGACAACAGCGTTTTGTTTGCCAACGCGATGTCCTCGCCGAGATCGACATCCGGGCTCATCTGCGGAAGCCGGGCAATCACATTTCGCAATGATTGTGTCGCCACCGGCGCTTCTCGCGTGCCGCCCAACGTCGCCATCAGGCTTGTCATTATGAATCCATCCTTTCGTTGCCTCGGTGTTCCATCGCCGTGGTGTTCCATCGGCGGACCCGTGGCCCCCATACCAGGTGAACACATCACTCGTGGACCCCGCAGCATGAATACGTCACCTGCTGACGTGCTTACGGGAGACAGTTTCTCGGCGATACCGCCAGTAGAGTGAGAACTGACAGCGACGAATGTGGTCACAGGGCATGACGATCCCTGCTTAATTGGCGCCACTTGACATGGTTTGGCATCGTGGAGGCGTGGTCTCTCCATAACCGATTTCAATCAGTATGCGGAGGAGCTTCGTCATGATCTCTGAGACCTCGCAGCGGGCTCAGGCCTATTACGAGGATGCTGAACTTCTGTACGTCAGCCTGTACGGGCCGAACTTCCACCACGGTTACTGGCCGTCTTCCGACGATGGAACGACCTACGAGCAGGCGCTGGACAATTTGACCGACCAGATCATCAACCGGGTCGGGGCGGGCCCGCGGGACCGGGTGCTCGACGTCGGCTGCGGCATCGGCGGACCGGCGATCCGGCTCGCCCGCGCGACGGGGGCGCAAGTGGTCGGTATCTCCAACGTGGCAACGCAAATCGAGCAGGCCAACGCCAGGGCGAGCGGCGAGAACATGGCCGAGCAGGTCAGTTTCGAGCAGGCCGACGCACTGGCGTTGCCGTTCCCCGACGATTCGTTCGACGCGGCCATCGCCATCGAATCGCTGATCCACATGGACCGCGACCCGGCGTTGCGTGAGATCGCCCGCGTCCTTCGCCCGGGCGGCGTGCTCACCGCCGCCGACTTCTGCCTCAACGCCGCCGTCACCCCCGAGCGCCAGAAGGTGATCGACGAGTACCGCGATCTTGATTCGCTCAGCCCGGTTCAGCCGTTCGACGATTTCCCGCCGATGCTCCGCCGCGCCGGCCTGGAGCCCGTCGAACTGCTCGACGCCAGCAGCCACGTCGAGAAGTCCGTCGAGATGTGGTGGAAGCGGACCGAAGCCGATCTCGAGAACCTGACGAACCGATACGGCAAGCAGGAACTGTCGGACTTCATCCGCCTTTTCGACGACGTCATCACCCACGGCGGACCCGAATACCTGATCTTCACCGCCCGCAAGCCCGCAGGCCGAGGTCCGGCGCAGCACCGACCATGACGGGCCCGGCGGGGTGAACTCGCACGAGCCGGCCGCTCCCGGCTCGCTCGAACTGGTGCGCCGGTTCGTGAACACCGGCGAATTCGAAGCCGGCGCGACTTCGGCCGCGGATTCGGAATCCGCCGCGCGGCTGCGGGAGTCATTGCGGAAAGCTATGGCTGCCAACAACAACGGCGCACCGATTGCGCCACACGCAAGGCGGGTCATCAACGAGACCGCCGAATGCGCACGGCTCACGATCGAACTCGACGACGAGGGTGGTTGGTCGCTGAAACCCCGCGCAACCGGGACGGCGGCTGCCTTGGGCAGCATCGTCGCCGAGATGGTCCGCGCGATGACGACTGATGAGTGGAGCAGACTCAAGGTGTGCGTCAACGACGCGTGCCGGCGGGCTTTCTACGATCAGTCACGGGCTCGGTCGCGTCGCTGGTGTTCGATGCGCACGTGCGGCAACCAGTCCAAGCAGAAGACCTGGCGCAGCCGCCGCTCGGCAGGAACGTAGCGAACCGGCTTTTGCGTCCACTGTGGATCCGCGTAGTCGCCGCCACCAGCGTCCGCGTTGGCCACGGTGGACACAAAGAGGCGAGGCATTGCGGGAGTGATACGCACAAGTCGGAACCCCACTACGCAGCCGCCGAGGCCGACGCCCGAGACGCCAAGCGAAACTCGAGGCGGCCGGACTGACTGACGAGTCACTCGATCCCGGGCACCGGTCAAGGCGCGCCGCCCGCCGAGGCGCAGGCCGATCCCTATCGTCGCGCTGGTCGAGGCCGAGGTGGACGGTGATCGCAGTTCGCCCGTGCTCGACGCGCTGGCGAAACGGCTCGCCGACGAGCCAACCGTGCCGGTTCCGGGCCCTCACCTGGCTCATGGAGACGATGAGCGCGGGTGCCCCGGCAGGCTCGCCGCGGGGATCGCCTACTACGGCAATCCCGACCGCACCGAGGTGCACGGCGCCTGGTGCCCACCGGACGAACGGCCACTCACTGATCCGGGCCGGTAACCGGTTGGCTCGACCGGATTCGAGGACACCTCCGCGGCGCACGCCGATGAGCAGAAATCCGGCTCCTGTCGGCACATATTGTTTTGTGCGCCAAGAAGATCACCGGGAGGTGGGCACACTGGTCCCGGTCAACAACGAGGAAAGCAAGGAAGCGGGCCCACGACGGCGAGCTGTCATCGACCGCCCGCATGTGTCCCATCTCCTCGTCCGCAGGAATCCGCGTCGAAAGGGCCACGACGTGAACGACGCCGGGTTAGGGTGACACCCGAGGCGCGAGTGTCACGGGGAGGGTTCATGGAGTCGACCGGGGCTGCCAAGCGGTTCACCGACAACAGCAAGTACCTCAACACCACGGTGCAGGAGTGAGCCCGAGCGCGGCTCGGCTTACCGACGTCAGGAGGGGACGATGGTTTCGTATGATCTCGCGATTCTGCGGGATGTCGCCGAGGCGGTCAGCCGGCTTGGGCGCGATCAGATCAAGATGAATGCCTATGTGGCTACTGTGGCGACTTTGCCCTTGCCGGCGGAGGGCTCGGCCGCGGAGAAGGCACTGTCGCGCCGGCCGGAGGTGATCTCGTACACCCAGGATCTTGTGCTCGCGATCGACCGGCAGTTGACCACGCTGGCGCAGAACCTTCGTGACACCGCCGATGCCTACGAGCGGGGCGAGGCCGAGAACGTAGTCAAGATCAACCGGTTCTGGGACGACCTAGGTGAGTCGCCGGCGCGCAAGCCCAGCGACCCTGGTGATTTTCCGAGGCTCGAGAAGCTGGATTTCGACGAGCCGTCGAAGGCTCTGACCGACCCGGTCGAACTCGTCGAACCGAGTTTGCTTCCGAACCAGGTGCTCGATCTCGTCGCGTTCGTCTCCGACATCCCGACCGAGGTCGCCGACTTCATCGAGATCTACTTCAAGTTCCTTATGGTCGTCTCACCCGGCGAGCAACCGGAGAACAACGAGTGGGCGAAGGCGGCAATGGGCCAATATGGCCCCATCTCGAAAGTCGGGAACGGCTACAGCCAGCTCGGCCGGGCGTACTTCGACTTGAGCAATCAGTTCGAGCACATCGGCTCCCAGCTCAAGCACGGCTGGACCGGCGACACCGCCGAGCTCGCCGCCGACTACTTCCTGGTGATATTGAGCTGGATTCGCACCGACATCGCCTATGGAATGGCCTTTCTCGGCGGTTGCTATGAGAACACGGCCGCCGCGCTGTACCGCAACGCCGCTCGCGCCGCAGACGCGATCGACGACTATCAGGACGTGCTCACGGACCTGGTCAAGGACTTCACGCTCGGCTTTGCGGAAGGGGTGACACCGAACTTGATCGTCTGGCGGACAGTTTCGAAGGCGGCAAAGGTCGTGGCGAAGAAGCTCCTCGTGGTCAACACGATCGCGAAGCTGCTGCAGTTGGCCGGCAATCTACTCGATGAAATCACCACCCAAACGCCGATCGACGGCGGCGTGCTCTACCCACCGAAGCGAGCCTGACATGGACGACAACACCGACCCGAACAGAGAACCGCACGGCTTCACCCTTGAGCCTGAACCCGGCGAGATCGAACCGGACGACGCCGGCCAGGAATCCGTCGCCGCCGTGCTGGCCGAGGGCCCGCTCACCATGGCCGGCCTGTACCGCCTGGCATCGGCAGCGGATCGAGCGCACATCGACGACGCGCTGGACGAACTCCTGCACACCCTCGACCGGATGCCAAGCAGCGTGAACGAACAGTGGCTCACCGAGGCACGCTACGACGCAGAAGACGACCAGCGCGCGCTCCGCGAGATCCGACGCGCGGAGGAGGAACAGGAGCGGAACAGCAGTCAGCCGCCACCCGAGGAAGACTGGAGCCAAGGCGACTGGACCTGGCTCTCAAACACCGATTTGTGACGTGGCGGCTTGCTGGTGGGCAGTGAGCCTCTGCGACTACGCCGTCCTCCACGAGGCGATGGCTCGCAACCCCGTACGAGCGCTCGGACGCATGCGCGGCCCAGCCCCACAGGGAGGAGGTCGTCGCGCTTGACGCCGAGCAGCGCACCGACCTTCTGGCCAAACTCGAGAAGCTGGCGGACGCCCGCGCGCTCGACTCCAAGGGCCGAAGCAACGTCATCCGCCGGACCAAAGATGCGTTCACCGAGTGTGGCTACGGCTGGATCACCAGCCACGTTTCCGCAAGACCGTCGCCACCGGGCTGGACGAGGCCGACCTGCTCACCGGAAGCCCTGGCCGGAGCATCGTGTGATGACGCACGCTCCGGGGGTGTACACAACAAAGCCCAGGCCTATGACCTGGGCATATGCTCCCCCGATTGGACTCGAACCAATAACCTGCCGGTTAACAGCCGGCTGCTCTGCCAATTGAGCTACAGGGGATTGCTGGCCCGACCGGATCGCTCCGGCCCGACATCAAGAACTCTAGACCATGCCCGCCCGGCCCGTGCAGCCACCCCCGCCCCTCCGTTCACGGCCCGCCGACGCGAGGTGGGGGACAATGGACAAGGAGCGAGCCAGAGGGAGGCGTACGACAGATGAAGAAGTTCCTGCTGGGCGCGGCGGTGGGCTACGTGCTCGGCGCGCGGGCCGGCCGCAGCCGGTACGAGCAGATCGTCCGCACCTACCGCAAGCTGGCCGACCACCCCGCCGTGCAGGGCGCGGCCGGGATCGCCAGGGCCAAGGTGGGCGAGAAGCTGCCATTCGGGGAACGCCCCGGCACCAACGGGCACCGAGCACGGGAGGCCCAGCACCAGGACGGCTAGCACCACCGCGCCGAATGTGGGCTGGCCCACGCACGCCCCAGGCGACGACGCATCGGAAGCCAAGAGCGGCCCCCACGGACGCCACGGCGGAAGCGCAGCGGAGCTGAAGGCGGGCTGGCCCACGCGCCCGCAGCCAGAACGCGGCAAGAGCCAAAGCCGACCACCATGCGCCACGGCGGACACGCGGCGGAACTGAAGGCGGGCTAGCCCACACACCCGGAGCAAAGACGCGGCGGCGGACAAAGCCTGGCCACCAAGGCGCGCCACGGCGGAGACGCGGCGAAACCGAGCGCGGAGCTACCCCACCCGCCAAGGCCGACACGCGGCAGAAGCCGAAATGGACTCCGCACACGCCACGGCGAAAGCGCGCCGGAGCCGGACGCGGACTGACCACGCACGCCTCAGCGAAGACACGGCCGAAGCCGAAGCCCCGCATGCCACGGCGGAACGCGGCAGAAGCCAAAGCCTCACACGCCGCGGCGGGACACGGGCAGGAGCCAAAGCCTCACACGCCGCGGCGGGACACGGGGCGGAAGCCAAGGGCTACCCCACCCGCGCCACCACGAAGACGCGGCGGAAGGGGAACCACGTGGTGCCATCCGCGTTCTGCGGGTAGGCATCCCGCAGCAGCGAGCCCAGCTCGTACCGGAAGCGCTCCCACTCCGCCTCGTCCAGCGCCGCCTTGATGGGGCGCAGCACGGTGCCGGTGATCCACTCCAGCACAGCGTCCTCCCCCGTCAGGCGCTGCACGTACGTCGTCTCCCAGGCGTCGACGGCGCAACCCCGCGACGCCAGTAGTTCCGCGTATTCCTGCGGCTCGCTCACCGCGTTCTCGTCGCGTACGTCCAGCGACCGCGACCACCGCGACGTCGCCACCAGCTTGCGCACCAGCGCGTGCGACGGCGCGCGGAAGTTCCCCGGCACCTGCATCGCCAGCCACGCTCCCGACGGCAGTGCGTCCACCCATCGGGTGAGCACGTCACGATGGGTGGGCACCCACTGCAGCACGGCATTCGTGACGATCACGTCGGTGTCCGCGGGCGGCTCCCACGACGTGACGTCCCGCAGTTCAGCGGAAACCCCGTTGGCCCGCGCCGCCTCGACCATGTCCGGGGAGCTGTCGAACGCCTCCACCACCGCGTCCGGCCAGCGCCTCCCCAGCTCGGGCGTCAGGTTCCCCGGACCACAACCGGCGTCGACCACCCGACGGGGCGAGGTGGCGCCCACGCGGGCCAACAGGTCGTAGAACGGGCGCGCGCGTTCGTCCTGGTAGTCGAGGTACTTCGCCGGATCCCACATACAGTACGACTGTACTGCTAGGCTTCCGGTTCCACCAGCTTCTTCGCCGCGTCCTCGGCGATGCTCGCCACCAGGTCCGCGTCCACCCCCGGATCGGCGCGGACCTGCAACACCGTGCCGTCCGTACCCGGCACCTTCCGGCGCAGGAACCACGCCAC
This sequence comes from Amycolatopsis sp. YIM 10, assembly GCF_009429145.1. Lineage (GTDB taxonomy): Bacteria > Actinomycetota > Actinomycetes > Mycobacteriales > Pseudonocardiaceae > Amycolatopsis. Next base: position 7,999,872 of record NZ_CP045480.1, read on the forward strand.
CCCACCCGGCAGTTCCTGCCGATGCCGCGCCCTGATCGAACCGTCGACGCGCTGGCGCACCATCGGCGGCAGCTTCCCCGGCGCTTCGACGCCGTACCGGACCGGCGCGCGGTCGGTCAGCAGCACCGCGCCGCCCGCCTGCCCGGTCTCGTCGGCCTCGGTGACGGTCAGCGTGCTCTCCCCCCACACCGCCTTGCTGATCAGGTGCCAGCCGATGCGGCGCTGTCCCCCATCCGAGGGCACCCACAACCCGAGCGGGGTGACCACGAGGTACCCGCCACCGGTCACCGGGGCGGTGGCCAGCGCGTCCTCACCCGCGGCCAGCTCGCCCGCGAAGTCCTCGGGCAGCCGGTCGCCGAACAGGCGCTTGAGCAAACCCATCAGTCCAGCCCGCCGACAGCCTGCTGCCGCAACGCTTTCCGGTACTCCTCCAGCGCCACCAGGTCACCGAACAACGCGCGGTAGTCGTCCGGGGCCTCCACCGGGGACAACCGGGTCAGCTTCGACTTGATCTCCTGGATCTGCCTGCCCACCAGGTTCTCCTGGATCGCGGCGAGCACGCTCGAGACGTACCGCGCGTCCGCCTCCTCCTTGGCGTGCATCGGTTCCACCGCCAGCTCGCCGAGCACCCGGCGCACCATCCCTTGTGGACAGTGCCGCGAGGCGGCTTCGAGCAGCGCGGGCCCCGCCATGCCACCGGCGGCCCCGCCCGCCTCGCGGATCGCCTTGCGGATGGCCAGGTACGCCGGGTGCGTGAACGCCTCGTCGGGCACCGCGTCGAACTCGGGACCGGCCAGCGCGGGCTCCTGCAGCGCCGCCTTGAGCGTCTCGCGCTGCACGGTGAGCCGCGGGTCGGTGGGGTTGGGCCGCGGCACGTCCTGCGGGTTCGACCCCGTCGCCGCGGGCCGGGCGGCGGGCGCCGCGCCCTTGCCACCGGCGACCGCGCGCACCCGCTTGACCACCGTCGACTCGTCCGGCCAGCCGACCCACCAGGCCAGCTTCGTGGCGTACCCGTCCCGCTTGGCGCGGTCCCTGATCTGCGCCACCATCGGCACCATCTTCTGCAGCGCGGCGACCTGCCCGTCCACCGACTCCAGGTCGTAGGACTTCAGCATGCTGCGGATGGCGAACTCGAACAGCGGGATCCGCCGCGCCACCAGGTCGCGGACCGCGGTGTCGCCCTTGGCCAGGCGCAGCTCGCACGGGTCCATGCCGTCCGGCGCCACCGCGATGTAGGTCTGCCCGGCGAAGGTCTGGTCGCCCTCGAACGCCTTGAGCGCGGCCTTCTGGCCCGCCTCGTCACCGTCGAAGGTGAAGATCACCTCGCCGCGGAAGGCGTCGTCGTCCATCAGCAGCCGGCGCAGCACCTTCATGTGGTCCTGGCCGAACGCGGTACCGCAGGTGGCCACCGCGGTCGGCACGCCGGCGGCGTGCATGGCCATCACGTCGGTGTAGCCCTCGACGATCACCACCTGGTGACGCCGCGAGATCTCCTTCTTCGCCATGTCCAGCCCGAAGAGCACCTCGGACTTCCGGTAGATCGGGCTGTCGCTGGAGTTCAGGTACTTGGCTTCGATGCGGTCGTCGTCGAACAGCCGCCGCGCGCCGAAGCCGACCACGTCGCCGCCGAGGTCCTTGATCGGCCACAGCAGCCGCCGGTGGAACCGGTCGATCGGCCCCTGCCTGCCCTCGCGCACCAGGCCCGACTTGATCAGCTCGGTCAGCTCGAACCCGCGCTTGAGCAGGTACTTGGTCAGCTTGTCCCAGCCGCTCGGCGCGTAACCGCAGCCGAAGGTCTTCGCCGCGACCGGGTCGAAGCCGCGTTCGTTGAGGAAGTCGCGCGCCATCCGGCCGTCCTCGGAGAGCAGCTGCTCGGCGTAGAACTCGGCGGCCGCCTTGTGCGCCTCGACCATGCGGGAGCGGGTGCCGCGGTCGCGCTGCACGCTCCCGCCGCCGCCCTCGTAGGTCAGCCGCAGGCCCACCCGGTCGGCGAGCCGCTCCACGGCCTCGACGAAGGTGAGCTTCTCCAGGTCGGTGAGGAACTTGATGACGTCGCCGCCGACCCCGCAGCCGAAGCAGTGGAAGGTGCCGTGCGTGGGGCGGACGTTGAACGACGGGGTCTTCTCGTCGTGGAACGGGCACAGCCCCTTGAGCGCGCCGCCACCGGCCCGCCGCAGCGCCACGTACTCGCCGACGACCTCATCGATCCGGTTGCGGTCACGCACTTCCGCGATGTCGCTTTCCCGGATCCGTCCCGCCACACTCCTACTCTAGTGCGCGCCCGGCCACGCTCATGGAGGGCATCGGATGAGGCAGACTCGGGGTATGGCCGTAACCGGGGATCTGCTGGCTGAGGAGTTCACCGCCCATCGCGCGCACCTGATCTCGGTGGCCTACCGGCTGACCGGGTCGGTGTCCGACGCCGAGGACGCGGTGCAGGAGGCGTGGCTGCGGCTGGCCGGGCTCACCGACGACCAGCGCGCCGCCATCCGCGACCCCCGTGGCTGGCTGACCACCGTGGTCGGGCGGCTCGGGCTGGACAGGCTGCGCTCGGCGACGGCCCGCCGCGAGCACTACGTCGGCCAGTGGCTGCCCGAGCCGATCGTGGCCGGGTTCGGCCCGCGGCCCGGTGAGGACCCGCTCGAGGTGGCCGTGCGCGACGACGGGGTGCGCATGGCCGCGATGGTGGTGCTCGACCGGCTCACCCCCGAGCAGCGGGTCGCGTTCGTGCTGCACGACGCCTTCTCGGTGCCGTTCGCCGAGATCGCCGAGATCCTCGGCTGCTCACCGGCCGCCGCGCGCCAGCACGCCTCGCGCGGGCGCCGGGCGGTGGCCGAGGCCGATCCGCCGCCACGGGCGTCGATGGCCGAGCAGCAGGCCGTGCTGGAGCGGCTGCTGGCCGCGCTCAGCTCGGGCGACGTGCGCGCGGTGGCCGAGGTGCTGCACCCCGACGTGGTGCTGATCGGCGACTCGGACGGCAAGGCCCGCACCACCCGCCAGATCATGGTCGGCGCGGACAAGATCACCCGCTTCTTCGTCGGGGTGTTCCGCAAGTACACCGACGACGCGGTGGCCGGGGCGCGTGCCTTGCTGGTCAACGGCGACCTCGGGCTCTACCTGCCGCCCGCGCCCGGTGACGAGGACCACGTCCCGCTGGACGCGCACGTGTCCACGCTGGTCATCCGCGACGGCCTGGTGGTGGCGATCTACGACCAGGCCAATCCGGCGAAGCTGGCGCACCTGCCGGAGTGAGTCACGTCACGAGCCGGGCACCGAGCCGATGGCCGGTGGTTGCGGCGGGTCGCCCGGCACGACCTGGCCGAGCGTGTCGGTCCAGTTCTCGCCCCACAGCCCGCTCTGCTGGATCTTGCCCAGCCAGTCGTTGATGAACTTCTTGAACGCCTCGTCCCCGTGCCGGATGCCGATGCCGTAGGCCTCTTCGGTGAACGGCTCGCTGACGATCTGGATCTTGTCGTTGAGCTGCGCCGTACCGGCCAGCAGCGTCATGTCGTGCACGTAGGCCACCGCGGTGCCGGCCTCGAGCGCCTGGATGCACTCGGTGGCCGCGCCGAAGGTGGTCACCTGCACCCCCGGCGCGCTCTGCCTGATCGCGTCCACGCTGGTGGTGCCGGACACCGCGACCACCTTCTTCCCGGCCAGGTCGGCCGGGGTGGAGATCTTGTTCTCCGTGCTCAGCGTGGCGATCGCCTGGCCGGAGACCAGGTACGGCCCGGCGAAGCTGATCTTCTCCGCGCGCTGCGGGGTGATGGTGTAGGTGCTGATCACCGCGTCGACCGTGCCGGTCTGCAGCACCGACTCGCGGGTCTCCGAGATCGACCGCACCACCTTCACGTTCGGCTCGCCGATGATGTACTTGGCCAGCAGCTTGCCGAGCGTGGCGTCGAAGCCGACGGTCTCGCCGGTGATCGGGTTGCGCTGGGACATCAGCGGCAGGTCCAGCTCACCGCCGACGAGCAGCTGCCCGCGCTCGCGGATGGCGGCGGCGGTCGGGCTGGCCGCGATCTCCTCGGCGGCGGCCACCGGGGCCCGGTCCAGCAGGCTCAGCGGGCCCGGCGGCGCCGCCGGGCCCGACGGCGAGCCGGTGCCGCACCCGGTCAGCACCAGCAGGCCCACCACACCGTTCCGCAGCCAGGACCTCGTTGTCACGGCGCGTTCCCCCGCTCGTTGTCACGAGCCCGGTACCGACCCGATCTGCGGCGGCGCCGGCGGCTGACCGGCGACGACGGTGCCCAGCGACTCCTTCCACAGCTCTTCCCAGATCCCGGACTGCACGATCTTGCCCAGCCAGTCGTTGACGAACTTCTTGAACTCGGTGTCCCCGCGCGGCAGGCCGATGCCGTAGGGCTCGCTGGTGAACGGCTCGCCGATGACGCGGATCTTGTCGTTGAGCCGGGCCGCCCCGGCCAGCACGGTCAGGTCGTGCACGTAGGCCACCGCCTGCCCGGCCTCCAGCGCCTGGATGCACTCGTTGGCCGTGCCGAAGGTGCGGACCTGCGCGTCCGGCGCCACCCGCTTGAGCGCGTCGACGCTGGTGGTGCCCGCGACCGCGACCACGGTCTTGCCGTCGAGATCGGCGGGCTTGGTGATGGACCGCTCGCGGCTGAGCGTGGCGATCGACTGGCCGGACATCAGGTACGGCCCGGCGAAGGCCACTTTCTGCGCGCGCTGCGGGGTGATCGTGTAAATGCGGATCACCGCGTCGACCGTACCGACCTGCAGCAGTGCTTCCCGCGTCTCCGGGGTCGCTTTCGCGATCTTGACCGAAGTTTCGCCGATGATGTATTTCGCGAGCAGCTTTGCCAGCGTCGCGTCAAAACCTTCGGTTTCGCCGGTAATCGAATTCCGCTCGGAAAGCAGCGGCAGATCGAGTTCGCTGCCGATGATCAACTGCCCGCGGGCGCGGATGGCCGCCGCGGTCGGGCTGGCGGCCAGCTCCGCCTCGGTGGCCACCGGTGCCCGGTCGAGCAGCCCACCGGGGCCCGGCGCGGGGCTCGCACCAGGGGAACCAGGGGTGTTCGGCCCACCACACGCGGTCAGCGCGAGAAGTCCGGCGACCGCGGTGGCCATCGCCAGCCACCGGCGGGCCGGGAACGCCCTCACCATGTTGCGCCACGCTCCATTCATCATCTCGCGGCCGTGCCGGAGCCCAACTCCAATAGCCACCGGCATCACTGACTGGCCCCCGAGACTTCCCAGCCGGAGCACTCAAAACCCGCTCGTGGCGCAACCATAACCACGCGGAACCACTAATTGTTAGCCCGAATTTTGGTGAGTGATAAACCAACTCTGCCAATGAATTGAACGATCTTGTCTTTGGCCCGCGTATGCCGGAGTGGGGCGGGCCGAACGGGCCACGACCGGCTTGCGGGTGCCCGCGCGGCACCCGCAATCGATCTTGTCCGGTGACGTTTCCGTGACCTGCCCGGCGATTAATCGGAAACTGCTTAACCGGCCGCCCGGCCGGTCTTCGTGACCTGCGGCACACGGCAGGCATCCCCCGAGGTGAAGCCCTGCTCGGTGATGTCCAGCGCGTTGTTCATCCGGGCACGCATGTTCTCCAGCCCGATCTGGTAGGTCAGCTCCAGCACGCCCTTGCGGCCGAACTCGGCTTCCAGCTCGGCCACCTGCTCGTCGGTCACCGTCACCGGGGTCGCGGTCATCGCGTCGGCGTAGGCCAGTGCGAGCCGCTCCTGGGGGCTGTACAGCGGCGAGTCGGCGTAGTCGTCGATCGCCTTGAGCCGGTCGATGTCGAGGCCCTCGTGCTTCTGCAGCATGGTGCCGAAGTCGATGCACCACGAGCAGCCCAGCCGCACCGCGGTGCGGTACACCGCCAGCTCGCGCACGTTGACCGGCAGCTCGGTCGACACCTTCTCGGCGAACATCTCGGTCACCAGCCCGGCGCGCAGCACGCGCGGGTTGTGCGCGCTGACCGCCATCGGCTCCGGCAGCGCGCCGAAGCGGCGGCGGGCGAACCGGGCGATGAGGCGCAGCACGAGCCCGCCGTCCTTGATGTCCACCGCGGGAATACGAGGCATGTCGCTCTCCTTCGTTCGTCGTTCTCACGAGGGGGACGAGACGACCTCGCCGGTTGTGACAACCCGCGGCGAGCAGGTGAGCGCGGCCACCATGGCCAGCGCCGCCGCGGCGAAGACCACGGTCAGTCCCGCCGCCTCGAAACCACCGGTGACCAGCAGCGCGAGCCAGCCGAGCAGGGTGGTCCCGGCGACCCCGCCCGCCTGCCTGGCGAAGGTGAACACGCCCATCGTGGCGCCCATCTCGGCCGGCGCGGCCCGGCCCTGCGCGAGCACGGTGTAGGCGGAGACCACGAGCATGAAGCTGCCGCCGGTGAGCACCAGCCCGACCGCCATCAGCGCGACCCCGCCGGTGTGCGCGGAAACCGCGAGCAGCGCGAGCCCGGCGGCGCCGGTGACGCAGCCCCAGCGGCCCCAGGCGGTCATCCGGGGCCAGCGGCGGGCCAGCACCGCGAAACAGCTCGAAACGAGCAGCGAGCCGCCCGTCATGGCCAGCAGGAGCAGCCCGGCCGCGCCCGGGTCGCCGCGCACGCCGAGTGCGATCACCAGCGAGATGTAGGTGAACGTGCCGTAGAGCGCGATCCCGGCGAGTGTGGTCGCCAGCACCGAGCGCACCACCACCGGGTCGGCGAAGATCCGGCGCGGGATCAGCGTCTGCGTCCTGGCGAAGGCGAATCCGGCGGCCACCGCGACCGCCGCCAGCACCGGTGTCCACAGTGGACTACGAGCCAGTTCGGGCACGGTGCCCAGCGCGGTCGCCGCCGTCCCGGCGACCACCAGCAGGGCCGACCCGCGCAGGTCGAGGCCGCCCGCCGGGCGCTCGGCGCGGCGGCCGGGCAGCCCGGCCAGGCCGAGCACCAGCGCGACGGCGGCGAGCGGGAGGTTGAACCAGAACAGCCAGCGCCAGCCGAAAACGTCCGCGACCAGTCCGCCGGCGGGTGGCCCGGCGAGCGAGGCGACCGCGCCGACGGCCACCTGCCAGCCCTGCCGCCGGATCAGCTCGGTCCGGTCGAACAGCTCGCCCAGCGCCGCCATCGCCCCGACGATCAGCCCACCGGCCCCGGCGCCCTGGACCGCGCGCCCGGCGACCAGCCAGCCGATGTCACCGGCGAGCGCGCACCACGCCGAACCCACCGTCAGTAGACCGAGGGCGAGCACAAATGCCGCCTTTCGCCCGTACAGGTCACCGAAGCGGCCGTGGATCGGCGTGGAAACGGTCGCGGTGAGCAAGGAGGCCGCGGTGATCCCGGCGACCGCGGGACCGGCGTCCAGCTCGCCCCCGATCAGCGGCAGCGCCGTCACCACCACGGTCAAATCCAGCTGTGCCAGCAACATTCCGAGCAGGACCCCGGCGAAGGCGAACGAGCGACTACTCTTGAATGCATGCATATCGCACACATTAACGCGTGCAATACGCACACATCAAGGGCATGGCAGGATGTCCGGCCATACCCGCATGGGTGATCTTGGTTCGACGAAAGGCTCGTGAGTTCCCAGGTGACCGAAAACGAGAAAGCCCGGCCCGCGCCGAACGGGGGCGGACCGGCGTTGTTCCGGTTGGTCAGGTTCTGGTCGCGCCGGTGGGCGCCCGAGGTGGTGGAACGCCTCTACGACGGCGCCCCGGAGACGTGGACGGTGCAGAACCTCTACGTGATCGACGCGATCCACAGCGCGGCGCAGGCGGATCCGGAAGTGACCGTGGCCGACGTGGCGCGCCAGCTCGGGCTGGACCGGTCGGTGGCGAGCCGGATGATCACCGACGCGGTGCGCGACGGGTTCGTGCTCCGCGAGACCTCCGGACAGGACGCCCGCCGCGCCCGGCTGTCGCTGTCGCCCGCGGCGGAGAAGTTCCTCGAGGCCACCCACGAGTACCAGCGCGCGGCCTTCGCCGAACTGGTCGCGCACTGGCCAGCCGAAGACCGGCGGCGCTTCGCCGGCTACCTGGGCAAGCTCGCCAGCGAGGTGCTCCGCCAGCCGGTCCCGGCGCCGCCGAGGCGGTGAAGCCGGGCGAGGCTCAGCCGCCGACCGGGTTCGCCACCCTGGCCAGGAAGTAGACGGCCCCGGTGCCGGTGTGCCGGACCAGCAGCAGGAACGGCCGGTCCACGGTGACCGGCACCGGGTCGCCGGTCGCCAGGGAGACCATGCGGATCATCGCCGCGGTGGCCGCCGCGCCCTCCAGGCCGCTCTCGTCGATCCGCAGCACCGCCTGGTGCAGCACGTCCGAGACGAGCAGCCGCGGATCGGGGCTGAGCCCGGACAGGTCGGCGACCGGGGTGAACAGCGTGCGCACCCCGAGCGCCTTGAGCACCGCCGTCAGATCGGTGCGCAGGTCCAGTTCCAGCTTCGGCAGCGCCAGGCTCACCTGGGTGAACTGCTTGGCGGACAACAGCTCCGCCAGCTTCCCGGCGTCCAGCTCCGCCTCCGCCTCGGCCAGCTCGCCGTCGGGCAGCAGGACCACCGCCTCCACGTCGCCGACCGCGGGCAGGCCGACCACCTGCCAGCCGGCGGTGTGCGCGTAGGCGAGTTGCTCGGTCTGGTGCATGGTCGGCACCTCGACCGTGCCGCCGGGGGCGTGGAAGGCGGCCGGGCGGGTGCCGCCCTCGCCGAACGGGTTCGTCCACGCGGTCTTCAGGTAGAGCGCGTTGACCACGGCCGCCACCGTGTCCGGGCCGACCGACCCCGGCGTGAGCAGCTCGGGGATCAGGTCGTGCGTGGTGGTGGCGATGTCGGCGTTGATCGTCTGCCGCGCGGCTTCGGGATCGTCGACGAAGGGCGCGCTCGACACCGAGCCGTTGGCCCAGTCCGCCAGCTCCGCGACGAACTCGCTGCGAAGCTCCAGCTCATCCCAGGCCCACAGCGTGTTCGCCACTTCGAGCACCGGGCTGTCCTGGTGGTCGGGGCCGTGCAGTTCGGCGGCGTCGCGCAGCAGCTTGGCCGCGCCGTCGACCTCGCCGAGCAGCCGCGTCAGCTCCTCGGCCGACTCGCCGCGGGCCGCTCTGGCGACCAGCGCCAGCGCACTGGCCGCGGAGTACGGCGAGAAGCAGGTGTCGCCCGTACCGGCCTCGTTGTGCAGGGCCAGTGCGAACCGCAGGTGCTGGATTTCGGCTGGGTCGGCCATGCCGTCGACCCTACCCGTGAAGACCCGTGTGCCAGGAGTGCCAAGCGTGGGCCTGTGCGTCGGTCAAGGAGGCGATCTGGTCGATGACCACGCGCAGCCGGGCCGCGTCGTCGGGGGCGGCGGTCCAGGCCGGGCGGAAGATCGGGTCCAGCGGCTCGGGCGCCCGCCTGGCCAGCACCTCGACCAGTTCGGCGAGCAACTGGCGCTGGCCGTCCTGCATGGCCAGCCGCCGCGGATCGCTCATCACGTACCGCAGCGCCAGCGCCTTGAGCACGGCCACCTCGGCGCCCACCTGGTCCGGGACGGCCAGCGAGGCGGCGTAGCGGGTCAGCGGGCCATCGCCGTGGGCCGCCCTGGTGCCGGTGACCGCGGCCGAGGCGAACCGGCCGACCAGCTCGCTGGTCATCCGCTTGAGCGCCACCTGCGCGCCGAGCGAGGCGTCGTAGCGCTCGGCCAGCTCGGCCACCACCGGCAGCTCCAGCAGCCCGCGCGCCGCACCCTCCAAAGTGGACACCGGACAGGCGGAGAAGTGCTTGGCCGCCAGTTCCGCCAGCGCCGCCCGCTCCTGCGCGTCGGCCAGCACGCGGAACGAGATGCGCCCGGCGAGCACCCCGTCCTCCACGTCGTGCACCGAGTAGGCCACGTCGTCGGCCCAGTCCATGATCTGCGCCTCGAGACAGGTGCGGCCCTCCGGCGCGCCCTCGCGCATCCAGCGGAACACACCGAGGTCGTCGGCGTAGACGCCGAACTTGGCCACCCCGGCCTTGCGCGGCCACGGGTACTTGGTGGCCGCGTCCAGGCAGGCCCTGGTCAGGTTGAGCCCGGCGGTCTCCGTCCCGTCGAGCACCTTCGGCTCCAGCCTGGCCAGGATGCGCAGCGTCTGCGCGTTGCCCTCGAACCCGCCGCAGTCCCTGGCCACCGCGTTCAGCGCGTGCTCGCCGTTGTGCCCGAACGGCGGGTGGCCGATGTCGTGGGCCAGCCCGGCGGTGTCCACCAGGTCCGGGTCGGCGCCCAGCTCCTCGGCGATGCCGCGGCCGATCTGGGCGACCTCCAGCGAGTGGGTCAGCCTGGTCCGCGGCACCCCGCTCACCTCGGTGCCCTCACCGGGGCCGACCACCTGCGTCTTCCCGGCCAGCCGGCGCAGCGCGGCCGAGTGCAGCACCCTGGCGCGGTCGCGTGCGAACGCGCTGCGGGCGTCGGGCCGCGCACCGTCGAGCACGGCGCCCTTTGGCGGCTCGGCGAGCCGCCGCTCGGCGTCGTGCGCCGTGTAGGAGTTCACCTCCGCCAGCCTAATCGCCGTGCCCTGAGCGGCGCGCGGCCGAAATAGGGGTTCCCCTAGGGACTTTCTCGGGTGCCGCCGGAAAGCAAACCAGGAGACGATTGTGATTCCAGTCACCACGAACACTGGAAGCACGGAGGCGGTGATGAGTTATGACAAGCGCCGAAAGAGCCGAAGTCGTCACTCCTGAGAGAACGGTCGTGCCGGAGCGAACACCGGCCATCACCCACCGGGCCCGCGCGATGCTGCGCGCGGTGCAGGCGGGCCGGGCGGAACTGACCGCGAGCTGCGAGCCGGACCTCAGGGTGGACGGCCTGCACTGCAGTGACCAGGCGACTTCCCACGAACTGGCCAGGGCCGGGCTGATCAGGGCGGCCGGTCCGGCACTGCCGGGCAGCTGGGTGCGCGCCGAACTGACCCCGGCCGGACTGGCCGCGCTGGCCCGCCCGCTCCAGGGCTACACCGCGCGGCGGCTCTCCGTGGTCCCGCCGCTACCGAATGAATCCGCGGCGTGAGAATTGTTTCCGCAAGCCGGGAGAATCACATGATCGGCGGAGGTGGAATACCGGTTCCTCAGCCGAGGCCGGTGCCGCCGATATCGTCGGCGGGGCGTTTCGAAAGCCGGTAGAACAGCAACGCCCCGGTTTCCCGGAAGATGTACTTCGCCTGGGTTTCCCTGGTCTGCACGATCGGGCCGCGGTGGGTCGGCGAAGTCCACGCGTCCAGCCCGACGTCCTCGGCCATCGTCTCCGCCCGCAGCGAATGCCACGGGTCGCTGACCAGCACCGCGCTGCTCAGCCCGCGCCGGTGCACCTCGTCGGAGACCGCGTGCAGCGTGCCGAGCGTGTCGCGCCCCTCACCGACCACGATCGTGCTCTCCCGCGGCACCCCGCGCTCGATCAGCCACCGCGCGCCGGCCTCGGCCTCGGTGTAGCTGTCGCCCTCGGCGGAACCACCCGAGGTCAGCACGTACTTGGCCACGCCCGTGTCGTAGAGCTGCTTGGCGTGCACCAGGCGGGCCCGGAACACCTCCGACGGCTTGCCGTTGTACTGGGCCGCGCCGAGCACCACGATGACGTCGGCGGGTGACCGGTCGTCGAGCCTGGCCACCTGCCACACCCGCACCGCCGTGCCCCCGACCACCAGCAGCGCGATCAGCACCGCGCCGACCACGGCGCGGCGCACCCAGCGGGCAGCACTCACTCGTCCGGGAATACGCGCAGTCATAGTGGGGAAATCCTGACAGATTCACGCTGCGTAGCGAGTACCCCCTCAGAGCCAGCCGCGCTCCTCGGCGATGCGGACGGCTTCCGCACGCGTACGCGCACCGGTTTTCCCGATGGCGGCGGACAAGTGGTTGCGCACGGTCCCGTCGGACAGGTGCAGCCTGCCCGCCACGTCGGCCACCGTCGCCCCGTCCCCGGCGGCGCGCAGCACCTCGCGCTCACGCCCGGTGAGCGGACTGGTGCCGGTGGCCAGCGATTCCGCGGCCAGTGCCGGGTCCACCACCCGGAGTCCACTGTGGACCCGGCGGACGGCGTCCACCAGCTGCTCCGGCGGGCTGTCCTTGACCACGAACCCGGCCGCCCCGGCGGCCATCGCCCTGGCGAGGTAGCCCGGCCTGCCGAAGGTGGTGCACACGATGATCCGGCACGCTGGCAGTGCCGCGTGCAACTCGGCGGCCGCGGTCAGCCCGTCCTTGCCGGGCATCTGCACGTCCAGCAGCACGACGTCCACTTCGGACTCGCGGGCCAGCGCCAGCACCTCGTCGCCGGAGGCCGCCTGCGCCACCACTTCGATGTCCGGTTCCAGCCCGAGCATGGCCGCCAGCGCACCGCGCACGAGCGCCTGGTCGTCGGCCACCAGCACCCGGATCACGCCGCCTCCCCCACGGCTCGCCCGCGCCCGGAAACCGCCGCCCGCACCTTGATCACGCCGCCGCCTCCCCTGCGCTTGCTCGTACTCGGAAGCCACCGCCCGGCACCGGGGTCGCGTGTACCGTGCCACCGGCCGCGGCCATTCGTTCTCCCAGGCCACGCAGGCCGTTGCCCGGGGCGCCGGGCGGGTTCGTCCCGTCGTCGGTGATCTCGATCCAGTCCTCGCCGAGCGACACCCGCACCACCCGCGCCCCCGAATGGCGGATCACGTTGGTCACCGCCTCCCTCACCACGTAACCGAACACACCCCGCAGCTCGGGGCGCACGTCGTCGACCGCGGACGGCAGTTCGGCGCGGATCTCCGCCGCCCGCAAGGCCTCCCGCGCCCCGGCCAGCTCCGCGGGCAGCGAGACCTCGCGGTACTCGGTGACCGTGGCGCGCACGTCGGAGAGCGTGCTCCTGGCCAGCGCCTCGATCGAGCGGATTTCCTCGATCGCCGCCCGCTCGTCGTGCGCGGTCTCCAGCACACGGCGGGCCAACCCCGCCTTGACCGCGATCGTGGTGATGCTGTGCCCCAGCAGGTCGTGCAGGTCACGCGCCAGCCGCTCGCGTTCCGCGCTGACCGCCAGCGCCGCGATCTCCTCGTGCGCCGCGCGCAGCTGACGCACCATGCGCGAGAGCCTGCCCATGAAGAACATCGCGATGCTCACCGAGACCACGGTGACCAGGTCACCCAGCTCCGCCAGGAACCGGCCCTCGGCGAGCAGCCAGCCGGTGAGCCCGAGCGCCGCGACACCACCGGTGGCCAGCACGATCGACGTCGGCAACGCGAAGGCGATCACCGAGATCGAGTACACCATCAGGTACATGTGCTCGTCGCCGAACAGCACCAGCAGGGCGAACCCGACCGCCAGGTGCGCCAGGCACCACGACAGCCGGGTTTCCACCCGGCGCATCGGCAGCACCAGCGGGAAGATCAGGTAACCCGCGCAGTACACGGCCACCAGCGCGAACGAGACCACGAGCACCGGCAGGCGGTGCTCGTGCTCCAGCAGTTCCACCGAGGACGGGATGACGAACGGCAGCAACAGCAGCGAAGCGAGCACCGTCCACCTGACCGGGAACCGGCTCGGCACGGACGGACCGGCCGGCGCGCCCTCCCACCGGCCGTCCCGCCAGTTCAGCGGCCCGGTCATGCCCGCTCCCCTCAGCCCCGCGCGCTGTCGGTGCGATAGCGCCGGATCACTATCGCACCGAGCACCAGGGTCCACCCGGCCAGCACGGCCACCGCGGTACCGAGGCCCACCGACAACTCGCTGGTCACCGCGCCCCGGCCGACCTGGGTCAGCCAGTAGCTCGGCAGCAGTTGCGACACCTCGCGCAACCACTCGGGCAGGGAGTCGATCGGCACCCACAACCCGCCGAGAAAGCCCATCGTCATGGTCACCAGCATGCCCAGCGGCTGCATCGACTCCGGCGTGCCGAACTGCCCGAGCAGCAGGCCGAGCAGCACGAACGGCACCGCGCCGAGCCAGCTGCCGAGCCCGGCCCGCAGCCAGCCGGCGGCATCGAGGTGCACGCCCTGGGTGAGCACCGCGACCACCGGCACCAGCACCACCGCGGGCAGCGCCACCAGCATCCCGGACAGCCCCTTGCCGCCGAGGTACCCCGTCCCCGACAGCGGGGTCAGGCGCAGCTGGCGCTGCCAGCCGCCGGCGCGTTCGAGCGCCAGCCTGCCGCCACCGGCCATCGCCGCCGACAACACGCCGAAGGCCATCATGTTGACCATGAACACGCCGACCAGCTCGGCCCGGTGTGGCGCGTCCTGCGGCAGGAACAGGTTGGCCTGCAACAGGAACATGATCACCGGAAAGGCGATCGCGAAGAGCACGAACCGGGTGGAGCGGAAGGTGCGGCGGATCTCCAGCCGCAGGTAGGCCGCGCTCATCGGGCGCTCCCCTCGGTGGTCAGGGACAGGAAGGCGCCTTCGAGGCCGACCGCGGACACCTCGATCTCGTGCGCCGCCGGGTACTCGCGCAGCAGCGCGCGCAGGGTGGCGTCGGAGTCCTCACTGGACAGCGCGAGCTGCTCACCGCGTTGCTCCACATCGGACACTCCGGGCAGAGCACCGGCCGCGGCCGCGCTCAGGCCGGGCACCACCGCGCGAATGGTGCGGCCACCGGCCAGCGCGCGCACCTGCGCCACCGAACCGTCCGCGACCACCCGGCCGGCCCGCATCAGCACCACCCGGTCCGCGAAGTCCTCGGCCTCTTCGAGGTAGTGCGTGGCGAACAGCACGGTCCGGCCGGTGTCGGTGAACTCGCGCATCCCGCGCCAGAACTCCCGGCGCGTGCCGACGTCCATCGCCGCGGTGGGCTCGTCGAGCACCAGCAGGCCCGGATCACTGACGAGCGCGATGGCGAACCGCGCGCGCTGCTTCTGCCCGCCGGACAGCTTCGTGCCGCGCCTCCCGGCGAGGTCGGTGACCCCCGCGCGGCGCAGCGCCTCGTCCACCGGCAGCGGCGCGCGATGCAGCGACGCCACCATTTCCACCATCTCGCCGACGGTCGCGTCCTCGAGCAGCGCGCCGCCCTGCAACATCGCGCCGATGACACCGTCGGCCACCGCCTCGGCCGGACCCAGCCCGAAGATCGTGGCCGTACCGGCGTCCGGGCGGGTGAGCCCGAGCAGCATGTCGACGGTGGTGGACTTCCCGGCACCGTTCGGCCCGAGCAGGGCGACGACCTCACCCGGCGCGATGGCCAGGTCGACGCCGTCGACCGCCCGGACTTCCCCGTAGTGCTTGCGCAGGCCCGAAAGCCGGACCGCGTGAGAATCTCTGGTCATGCCTCCAGCGTCGCGCCGGAGGCCGCCCGATCCCCAGGCCGCTCGTCACGACCTGCCCATGACATCCGTCAGGGGTCAGCAGCCGATCAGCCGCGCGCCCAGGTAGGACTGGAGCTGGTCGATCGAGACCCGCTCCTGTGCCATCGAGTCGCGCTCGCGCACGGTCACCGCGTGGTCCTCGAGCGAGTCGAAGTCGACGGTGACGCAGAACGGCGTGCCGATCTCCTCCTGGCGGCGGTAGCGCTTGCCGATCGACCCGGCGTCGTCGAAGTCGACGTGCCAGTGCTTGCGCAGCGCGGCCGCCACGTCGCGGGCCTTCGGCGTGAGGTCGGCGTTGCGCGAGAGCGGCAGCACCGCGACCTTGTACGGCGCGAGCCGGTAGTCCAGCTTGAGCACCACGCGCTTGTCCACCCCGCCCTTGGCGTTGGGGACCTCGTCCTCGGTGTAGGCGTCGACCAGGAAGGCCATCATCGAGCGGCCGACACCCGCGGCGGGCTCGATCACGAACGGCCGGTACCGCTGGCCGCTGGCCTGGTCGAAGTAGGACAGGTCCACCCCGGAGTGGTTCGAGTGCGTGGTCAGGTCGAAGTCGGTGCGGTTCGCGATGCCTTCGAGCTCACCCCACTCCTGGCCGCCGAAGCCGAAGCGGTACTCGATGTCCACGGTCCGCTTCGAGTAGTGCGACAGCTTTTCCTTGGGGTGCTCGTAGTGGCGCAGGTTCTCCGGCTTGATGCCGAGATCGGTGTACCACTCGGTGCGCGTGTCGATCCAGCGCTGGTGCCAGGCCTCGTCCTCGCCAGGCTCGACGAAGAACTCCATCTCCATCTGCTCGAACTCGCGCGTGCGGAAGATGAAGTTGCCCGGGGTGATCTCGTTGCGGAAGGACTTGCCGATCTGGCCGATGCCGAACGGCGGCTTCTTCCGCGACGTGGTCTGCACGTTGAGGAAGTTGACGAAGATGCCCTGCGCGGTCTCCGGGCGGAGGTAGTGCAGGCCCTCCTCGGACTCGACCGGGCCGAGATAGGTCTTGAGCATCATGTTGAAGTCACGCGGCTCGGTGTACTGGCCGCGGTTGCCGCAGTTCGGGCAGGGCACCTCGGACAGGTCGTCCTCGCTGGCTTCCTTGCCGGTGCGGCCGGTGAACTCCTCCGCGAGCTGGTCGGCGCGGAAGCGCTTGTGGCAGGACAGGCACTCGACCAGCGGGTCGGTGAACACGCCGACGTGACCGGAGGCCACCCACACCTGGCGCGGCAGGATCACCGAGGAGTCCAGGCCGACCACGTCGTCGCGGCCCTGCACCATGGACTTCCACCACTGGCGCTTGATGTTCTCCTTGAACTCCACGCCGAGCGGACCGTAGTCCCACGCCGACCGGGTACCCCCGTAGATCTCCCCGCACGGAAAGACAAAACCACGACGCTTGCAGAGACTGACTACGGTCTCGATGGTGTTGGCGGGCACTCCACGCTCCGTGACATGCGGGGACGGTTATCTGACTTGTCAGAGTATCCGCTGCACATCGGGCGCTTCCGGAGGGGTTTACCTTGGGTGAAAAGGCAAACGCGGATCATCGCCGATTCACGGCCGCGAGACGAGTTCCGCGGTGACGATCCGGTTGTCCTCGTAGCCTTCGGTGCCGCCGACGTAGTCCCCGCCGCAGGTGACCAGCACCAGCCGGTGCGGGCCGTCCTGGCCGAACAACTGCTGCGCGTGGTCGGGCAGTTCGCTCTTGTGCAGCGTGACGACCTCGGTGATCCGGTACTTCCACTGCCCGCCGTCGGTGTCCACCACGCTCACCTCCTGCCCGGGGTTGCTGCGCCACAGCTCGTCGAACGGGCCGTTCTGCCGCTTCCAGTTCACGTGGCCGGACAGCAGCGCCGCGCCCTGGCTGTCGCCGAGCTTCGCGCCCCACCAGGTGGCTTCGTCGAGACCGTCCGGGATGGGCAGCACGCCGTCGGCGGTGACCTCCTTGCGGATCAGCTTCGCCGTGCCGCCCTCGGGCAGCCGCACCGTGCCGGGGTTCTGCGCGGGCTCGGCGACCTGCACCGCCGATGGCGGCGCCGAGGTCTCCACGGGCAGGTCGGGCGTCAGCACCGGGGCGGGCGGCTGCGCGACCGGCACCGGGTCCGGGCCGCTCGCCAGCACCCAGACCCCGACCCCGGTGACCACCACCGCGACGATCGCGAGCACGATCGCGATCAGCTTGCGGCGGCGCGGGACCTCTTCGACAGCGGGCGGTGTGGTCGGCGTCGTCGGCGTCTCCACCGGGTCAGCGCTTCCGCTCGACCGGCACGGTGCGGCGGCGCAGCGTCAGCACGGCACCCGTGCCCAGCAGCAGCCCGCCACCGAGCAGCGACAGGCCCAGCGGCGAGACACCACCGCCGGTGTTCTCCGGCGAGATCGCGCCGGCCGGGATCTTCGTCGGGACCTGCGGGGTGCTCGACTGCGGGTCGGCCGGCTTGAAGTTCTCCGGGATGGAGCAGCTGACGCCACCGAACACGTACCGGCTCTTCACTTCCTCGACCGGCTGGCCTTCCTTGTCCTTGACGTGGGTGACGATCTCGACGAGCCAGCCCGCGGCGGCGTTCAGCTCACCGTTGCGCCACTGCGTCTGGCGCAGCAGCGAGTCGAACTCGGAGATCGGGCGCACGGTCAGGTCGGACCTGGTCTTGGTGGCGTCTTCGATCCCGACCTTGGGGTCCGTGTCGCGCGGCGCCCCGAACGGCAGATCGGTCAGTTTCAGCTCGCCACCGGCGGCCGGGACCTCCTGCTCGGCGAGGTCACCCTCGGCGTTGCGCACCCAGATCTTGGCCGCGGTGGTGGTGCCGGCGACCTTGTCACTGCCCGCGCATTCGACGGTGGACTTGGCCTTGTCCAGCGCCAGAATCGTGTTGTCGATCTCGCTGGTGCCGCCGATGGTGACGTCCTGCAGCGCGTAGTTGGTCTCCGCGGTGGCCGTGGGCACGTTGGTGTCCTTCAGCGTCGCCACCACGTTGTGGTCGCGGCTGTCGACGCCTTCCGGATACGGGCTGTGGTCGGCGTTGTACTTGCCGAGGTGCACCAGGTAGTTGGCGCCGATGGCCTTCTTCTCGCCATCGTCCTTGGGCAGCAGGTTGCGGTCCTGCGACAGGCGGGACTCACCCGGCTTGAGCGGCGACTTCTGCGTTTCGGTGACGACGGTGCCCGCACCCTCACCCTCGCCCACCTTCGCCGCGGCGGCGTTGGCGTAGGCGACCGGGCCGGTCTTCTCGTCCACCTGGGCCGATGCCACTCCGGGGGCGACCGCGAAGGCCAGTGCCGTCGTGCCAGCGGCCAGCTTCGTCACAAAACGCGTCATGGCTCCTCAGCTTCATAGGCGCTCTTGCCGTAACACACACGCGCGAACACTCGTTCGGGTTGCTCGCGCGACCCCAGCCCCCGCGGCGCGGCCGCTGCTGCGGCCAACTTCGCACGGCAGTCCACAAGATAGGAAACTTACTCACAATTTCGCCCCGATGTCACTCGAACGGCCTAGTCCATAGGAGAGCCACTAGACTGGTAAAGACAACCCTTTTCGCCAACCGCTGGAGTGGACGATGCCGACGGTGAGCCCGGACGCCGCACCACCCGGTCTGCCGGAGGACGCCGAGCACGTGCACTCGCCCGCCCGGACGCCGTCCCCGCACGCGCCGACGCCGTCCCCGGCCACCCTGGTCGAAGCCGGTGAGCTGCTGCGCGCGCTGGCCGCCCCGGTGCGCATCTCGATCGTGCTGCAGCTGCGCGAGGGCGACCGCTGCGTGCACGAGCTGGTCGACTCGCTCGAGGTGGCCCAGCCGCTGATCAGCCAGCACCTGCGGGTGCTCAAGGCGGCCGGCGTGGTGCACGGCGAGCGGCGCGGCCGCGAGGTGGTCTACCGGCTGGTCGACGACCACCTGGCGCATATCGTGGTGGACGCGGTGGCACACGTGCAGGAAGGCAAGCAGTAGTGAGCATCCCGACCCGAGGACCGGCCCCGCTGCCCGGACGCCGGTCCACGAAGCAGCGCGCGGCCGTGGTCGAGCTGCTGGAGACGGTGGACGACTTCCGGTCGGCGCAGGAACTCCACGACGAGCTGCGCAAGCGCGGTGAGGGCATCGGCCTGACCACGGTGTACCGGACGCTGCAGTCGCTGTCCGAGGCGGGCGAGATCGACGTCCTGCGCACCGAATCCGGTGAGGCGATCTACCGCCGGTGCTCCTCGCACCACCATCACCACCTGGTCTGCCGCCGCTGCGGGTTCACCGTGGAGGTGGAGGGCCCGGCGGTCGAGCGCTGGGCGGAGAAGATCGCCTCGGGCAACGGTTTCTCCGACATTTCGCACACCGTGGAAATCGTCGGCCTCTGCGCCGACTGCTCGAAGCGCTAGACAGCTAGGCACCGTCCGGGCGCAGCGCGTCGAGGATCAGCGAGAGGCCGAACTCGAACTCGCCCGCGTACTCGTACCCCGGCCGCAGGACGTGCTCGGTCATCAGCTCCATGAGGTGCGGGTAGGCGTCGACGGGCATGTCGCGCTGGATGCCGGTGGCGACCTCGTCGAGTTCGGTGGTGTTGGTGAACGGCAGGCTCAGTTCCTGGAGCACGAACCCGTACAGGTAGCTGTCGATCACCGAGAAGGCGTGCGCGGCCATCGCGACGGAGAAGCCGCCCGCGCGCAGTGCGCCCAGCACGGCGTCGTGGTGGCGCAAGGTCGCCGGACCAGGTTGGCTGCGCGAATCCATCAGGCCGACGGCCCACGGGTGCCGCCGCAGCGCGTCCCGTGACGAAGCCGCGCGATCGCGCATGGCCCGCTTCCAGTCGCCGTCGGGCTCCGGCAGCTCGATCTCCGCGAACACCGCGTCGACCATGCCGTTGAGGATGTCGTCCCGGCCGCGCACGTGGTTGTAGAGCGACATCGCCTCGACCCCCAGCCGCCCGGCGATCGCGCGCATGGTGAGCCCCGCTTCCCCCTTCTCGTCGGCCAGTGCCATCGCCGCGGTGATCACCCGCTCCCGGCTGAGCGGTTCCCGGTTCGCGCGCTGTGCCAACGTGGTCCTCCTTGACGGGCTTACAACGTAAGTCTAGCGTTACTTACATCGTAAGTCCGGAAGGCGGGAGCGGGACGTGGACAAGGTCTGCATCATCGGCGCGTCGGGAAAACTGGGGCGGTACATGGTCCGCCAGTCGCTCGAGCGCGGGTACGAGGTCGTCGGCGTCTGCCGGGAGCGCAGCGTGGGCAAGCTGGCCGAGTTCGAGGGCCGGATCACCGTGGTGCCGGGGCCGACGAACGACCGGGAGGTGATCCGGAAGGCGGTCGCCGGCTGCGACGGCGTGCTGACCGTGCTGGTCCCCTGGCGCGTTCAGCAGTACTCGTCGGGAACCGCGCAGGCCGTGCTCGACCACGCCGAACCCGGTGCGCGCCTGATCTTCTCGTGTGGCTGGCACATCACCAAGGACGGCGAGGACCAGTACTCCTGGCTCTTCCGGACGGGCGTGAAGGTCGCCACCGTGCTGGCGCGATGGCTGCGCGCGGCCGAGATCGACGACCAGGTGGAGGCGTGCCGCCGGATCTTCGCCAGCGACCGGCGGTGGACCGTGGTGCGCGGCAGCGATCTGGAGGAGGGCGAGAGCCAGGGGCTGCCGGTGTGGAGCCGCCACGTCGGCGACCCGGTACTGGCCAGCAACCTGACGCGGCGCGTGGACTTCGCGTTGTTCATGGTGGAGGCGCTCACCGACGACACGCTGGTCCACGAGGCACCGGCCATCGTCAGCCGCGTCTCGGAAAGCGCACTAGCCGCGCAGGGCTGACAACAGGTCTTCCGCCGCCGGGTCGCCGATCAGATAGGTGCGGCCGTCGCGTGTGGTCAGCCGGACGGCGGGACCGCGGCGGAAGGCAAAGCCGACCAGGCCGCCGCCCTTGAGCCGGTAGCCGAACCCGTGGAACTCCCGCCACGGGTCCACTTCGGACAGTTCGACCGAAGTGATCTCCTGGCGCGGCAAGGTTTTGCGGAAGAACGGAACGACGATCAGCCGCAGGTGCCGGTCGTCGACCTCGATCCGGCCGCGGGTCCCGAGCAGGGCGCCCGCCACCCCGAGCACCACCACCGTGACGACCGCGCAGGCGACCGGCTGGTCCCCGGCGTACCACCACAGCGCCACGCACAGCAGCACGCAGCCCGCGGCCACCGCGCGCAGGAACCACGCAACCCCGGCGGGAAGCCGCACGGTCGTCCGGTACGCCACGGCTCAGTACTCGTACGGGTCCTTCGGCGCGGGCACCGGCCGCACCGAGGCCAGGGTGAAGTCGGGGGTGTAGTTGGTCTCCCTGGTGGTGGTGCCGGGCACGACCACGCCGGTGACCTCGATCCAGGCGTCCGGCTTCAGCCCTTCGGTGCCGGGGCCGAGCAGGCGCACGGTGACCGGGTTCGCGTCGGCCGCGCAGCAGCCGATGACCAGCCGCGCCAGCAGCACGTTCGCGCCGTCGCGGGCGACGAACCCGGACAGCGAGACGGTGCGCCCGTTGAGCGAACCGCTGGAGTCCCAGCCCGCCCTGGTGACGAACTCCGACACCGGCAGCGGCACCACGGCCTGCTCCGGCAGGGCGGGGAAGAGCTGCGCGTCCCGCAGCGCCGAGGACTGCGGGGTGCGGCCCTGCGTGCGGGTCACCGAATCCGAGCCGAGCGCGGGCGGTGCGACCAGGAACACCGCGAGCACCGGCACCATCAGTAGCCAGGCCGAGCGCGCCGGGTGCTGGTGTCCCTCATGCGCGTGCTCGTCGGCGCCGTCGACGCCGTCGGTGTCGGCAGCGGTGTCTGCGGCGGTGCGGCGGGCGGCCACCAGGTCCCGGCCGATCGCGACCACGCCGAGCAGCACCATGATCGCGCCACCGGCGATGATCCACGGCTGCTGCGCGGGCTTGACGTACCGCAGGTAGTCGCCGTTGAGGCTGATCTTGAGCAACGCCCCGCCGAGCAGGATGAGCAGGATGTTCTGCGTTTCCCGTCGCATCACGCGCCTCCGAGCAGGAACGATCCGGCGAGCACCGCGCTGGTGGTCGCGACGACGAAGGTGACCGGCGCGAACCGCAGCGCGAACGACCGGCCGAAGGTACCGGCCTGCAGCGCGAACAGCTTGACGTCCACGGCCGGGCCGACCACCAGGAACACCAGTTTCGGCAGCAGCGGCATCGCGGTCAGCGAGGCGGCGACGAACGCGTCGGCCTCACTGCACAGCGCCAGCACCACGGCGAGCACGGCCATCACCAGGATGCCGAGCACGATCTGCTCCCCCAGCACGCCGAACCACTCCGGCGGCACGAGCACGCCGAGCGAAGCCGAGATCAGCGCGCCAAGCACCAGGAAACCGCCCGCCTCGACCAGGTCCGTGCGGGCGATCTCGGCGAAGGTCTTCCAGCGCGAGCCCGGCTCGCTGTCCGGCAGGCGGCGCAGCGCGCGTTCGGCGATCCACTCCAGCTTGCCGAAGCGTGCCCACAGCCAGCCCATCACCATCGCGGTGACCAGCGAGGCGACGAACCGCGCGAGCACCATCATCGGCTCACCGGGAAAGGCGACCGCGGTGGCCACCATGACCACCGGGTTCACCGCGGGCGCGGCCAGCAGGAAGGTCAGCGCGGCGGCGGGCGCCACGCCCTGGCCCATCAGCCGTCGTGAGACCGGCACCGAAGCGCACTCGCAGCCCGGCAGCGCCACCCCGGCCAGCCCGGCGACGCCGACCGCGGCGCTCTCCCGCTTCGGCAGCACCTTCCGCAGCACGCGGGCCGGGACGAAGGCGGCGATCGCGCCGCTGATCAGCACCCCGAGCACCAGGAACGGCAGCGCCTGCACGCAGACGGCGACAAAAACGGTGGAGCCGGTGCGCAACGCGGGCACGTCGAGCACCTGCTGGAGCCAGCCCTGGGCGAGAATCGCGATCAGCAGCACCCCGCAGAGCACCTCGATGGAGGTGATCCGCGGTTTCCTGCGCGTCGTGCCCTCCGCGCTGTCGGAAATGATTCCCACGTTCGTGACTATGCCAGAACCGGGCTCAGGACTCCGGGATGCCCAGCAGATCGGTGCGCAGCTGCGAAGCCGTCGACACCACCAGCATCAGCAGCGTGCCCAGCGGCGAGGGATCCATGCCCTCCGCCGGGAAGGCGTACCGCAGGGTCACGTCCATGCCCCGCTCGGTGTGCACCACGCCCAGCGTGCCGAACAGGCCCTGCCCGGCGCGTTCGGCCGCGGACGCCGCGATCGACGGGTCGTCGGGCAGGTCCCAGGCCACCACGCAGGTCAGGCTCAGCACGGTCAGCCCGTCGGCCAGGCGCGTCGCCTGCACCACGCAGGGCACGTCGGCGTGCATGAAGGTGAGCGCGCCGTCGTCGTCGACGTGCACCTCGAGATAGCGCTCGAGGGACTCACGGGCGAGGGTGAGCAGGTTCGCGGTATCCGCGGCTTCGGTGGTCATCAGGCTCCTCCGGCCGACGCCGCGTCCACCGCGGCACCGAATCGCCGGTCACGTTTGGCGTACTCGAGACAGGCCGCCCACAGCCGGCGGCGGTCGAAGTCGGGAAACAGGGTGTCCTGGAAGACGAACTCGGCGTAGGCCGACTGCCACAGCATGAAGTTCGAGGTGCGCAGCTCCCCGGACGGGCGCAGGAACAGGTCCACGTCCGGCATCTCCGGCTGGTACAGGTACTTGGCGATGGTGCGCTCGTCGACCTTGTCCGGGTTGATCTTGCCCTCGGCGGCCAGCTGGGCGATCCGCCGCACCCCGTCGGCCAGCTCGGCGCGGCCGCCGTAGTTCACGCACATGGTCATGTTGAGCGTGGTGTTGTGCTTGGTCTTCTCCTCGGCCGCCTGCAACTCGTTGATCACGCTGCGCCACAGCCGCGGCCGCCGCCCGGCCCAGCGGATTCGCACCCCGATCGAGCCGAGGTAGTCGACCTGGCGGCGGATGGTGTCGCGGTTGAAGCCCATCAGGAAGCGCACCTCCTCCGGGCTGCGCTTCCAGTTCTCGGTGGAGAAGGCGTAGACCGAAAGCCACTTCACGCCCAGCTCCACCGCGCCGCTGGCGACGTCGATCATCACCGCCTCGCCGCGCTTGTGGCCCTCGATCCGGGGCAGCCCGCGCTGGTTGGCCCAGCGGCCGTTGCCGTCCATCACCAGCGCGACGTGCTTGGGCACCAGCTCGGCCGGGATCTCCGGCGGGCGCTCACCGGAGGAATGCGGTTCGGGCGCCCGCAGAGGCACCTGCGACGCCGGTGTGGAGCGTCCCCTGAGCCGCACTGTTCCTCCAGATCATCCGGGCGGGTTGTTCCACCCGACCCTACTTCCCGGTGACCTCGGCATCGCGGGCACGTCGCTCCACCAGTGGCAGGGACCGCAGCTGGCGCTCCAGGTGCCACTGCAGCTGGGCGGCGACCAGGCCGCTGGCGTCGCGGCGCGTGTTCGGGGCGGCGGCGTCGGCGGTGGGCCAGTCGCCGTGCAGGAGCGCGCCGAGCAGCTGGAAGATCTCGGGCGCGGGGTGCACCGAACCGGCCATCCGGCACCGGGGGCACATCGCGCCGCCACCGGCCACGCTGAACGCGCGGTGGGGGCCGGGTTCACCGCAGCGGGCGCACTCGTCGATCGCGGGCGCCCAGCCGGCGAAGGCCATCGCCCGCAGCAGGAAGGCGTCGAGCACCAGTGAGGCGTCGCGCTCACCGTCCGCCAGCGCGCGCAGGGCGCCGACGACGAGGAGGTAGAGCCGCAGCGCGGGCTCGCCCTCTTCGACGGTGAGCCGGTCGGCGGTCTCCACGATGGCGCTGGCCGAGGTGTAGCGGGGGTAGTCGGAGACGATCGGCATGGCGAACGCGTCCAGGGTCTGCACCTGGGTCACCACGTCGAGCGTGCGTCCGGTGTGGAACTGCACGTCCACGTGCACGAAGGGTTCGAGGCGGGCGCCGAACCGCGAGTTGGTGCGGCGGACGCCCTTCGCGGCGGCACGGACCTTGCCGTGCCGCCGCGTCAGGAAGCTGACGATCCGGTCGGCCTCGCCGAGCTTGTACGTCCGCAGCACCACTCCGGTGTCGCGGTAGAGACGGCTCACCGCCCTATCGTCCCACTACCGGCGGTTCAGCATGAGGTGGTGTAGTCGCAGTAGTTGTAGTCGTAGGTGCTGTAGGTGTTGTACGCGTCCACACCCGCACTGACCGCGACGATCGAGAAGATGATGGCGATGATGGCGATCACGCAGCCGATGCCACCGAGAATCGTGGAAACCAGGCACAGGGTCTTCGTCGTCCGCGAAGCCTGCTCGGCCATCGCGTAGTTGCCCTGCATCTTGTACTGGCCGACCTCGTTGGACTTCATGATCGCGAAGATCCCGAGGATGACCCCGCCGAGGAACAGCGAGACGATGGCCCAACCCTTGTAGTCCGGGATGTCCTGGCCGCCGGGCATTCCGGGCGGGCCGCCGAAACCGCCGCCGGGGGCACCGTAGGCGGGCTGCCCGTAAGGCGCGGGCATGCCACCGGACGGCGGGCCGTAGCCACCGGGCTGCTGGCCGTAACCCGGCTGCTGCTGGCCGTATGGATTGGTCATCGGATATCCCCTCGGGAAAAGTCGGCGGCGGCCCGGTGCTGGCCGGACCGCCGCCTCATGAACAGCTCAATCAGCAGGAAGTGGTGTAGTCGCAGTAGTTGTAGCCGTAGTCGGCGACCTCGTTCGCGGCGACGATCCCCATGATGATGAAGATGATCGAGAGCACGCAGCCGACGGCGCCGAGAATGGTCGAGACGAGACACAGGGTCTTCGTGGTCCGCGAGGCCTGCTCGGCCATCGGGTAGTTGCCCTGCATCTTGTACTGGCCGACCTCGTTGGACTTCATGATCGCGAAGATCCCGAGGATGACGCCGCCGAGGAACAGCGACGCGATGGCCCAGCCCTTGTAGTCGGGGATGTCCTGGCCGCCGGGCGCTCCGCCGGGCATTCCGGGCGGGCCGCCGAAACCGCCGCCGGGGGCACCGTAGGCGGGCTGCTGCCCGTAGGGCGCGGGCATGCCACCGGACGGCGGGCCGTAGCCACCGGGCTGCTGGCCGTAACCCGGCTGCTGCTGGCCGTAAGGATTGGTCATCGGAAAATCCCCCAAAGAGGCTGGAACGGTGAAAGGTGGAAAATCATCAGATGGCGGCGAGGCCGACGATCAGGAAGATCAGGCCGAACACGCAGCCGAGTCCGCCGAGAATGGTGGAGATCAGGCAGATCGTCTTCGTGGTCCGCGAAGCCTGCTCGGCCATCGCGTAGTTGCCCTGCATCTTGTACTGGCCGACCTCGTTCGATTTCATGATCGCGAAGATGCCCAGCAGGACGCCGCCGAGGAACAGCGAGGCGATGGCCCAGCCCTTGTAGTCCGGGATGTCCTGCACCGGACCACCCATGCCGGGACCGCCGCCGAAGGGCGACGGCTGGCCGTAGGGAGCGGGCTGACCGTACGGCGGCGACGGCTGACCGTACGGCGCGGGTGTCGCGCCCGACGGGGGGCCGTAGCCCGGTTGCGGCTGGCCGGGCGGCTGTTGGCCGTACGGCTGCTGCTGACCGTAGGGATTGGTCATGGGGCTTCCCCCTCGCTCACTTCACTCGGCTGAACTTATCGTCACGGTCGCTCCCGAGGCAGGCCGGTGCGCGGGAGCGTACTCGGTCGGGTGACCAGGTCGGCGCGCAGGCACCGATCGATACCGGAACGCCGTGACGTCGCGATAGGACGGTAGGCGACCGGGGCCGGTTCCACCCGGCTTTCGGTCAATTTCCCTTCGGCGCGGTGACCACGATCGTCTTAACGATCTTGTCGGCGAAGGTCTGGTTCTTCTCGTCCCACAGCGGCCAGAGGAAACCGACGTAGCAGGCAGCGGAATCGGCGGCGTGACAAAGATCGCGCACGAATGCCGAGCCGGTTCCGATCGGTGCCCCGGTCTCCTCGCCGACGAGCTTGATCCCCATCATCCGGCGGCCGAGCGACTGGCCGGTCTTGCCGCCCTGGATCCAGCGGTTGAGCACCACCCAGACCAGGCCGCCGAGCCAGCCGAGGCCCATGATGATCGCGCCCGCGGTGATCGAGCCGATCATCACCAGCCCACCGATCAGCACCACGGCGAGCACCGGGGCCAGATCGATCAGATACCCGCCGACGCGCTGTCCCCAGCTCGCCAGCTGCTGCCCACCGGGCCCCGCGGGCGGCCCGAACGGCGCGGCCTGCCCGGGCGGTTGCGGAAACGAACTCGCACCCGGCTGGTTCGACTGGCCCGGCTGGACTTGCGGGCCCGGCTGGACTTGCGGGCTCGGCTGCCCGAACGCCTGCGGTGCGGAAGCCTGTCCCGGCTGGTCGGCTTGGCCCGGCTGGGCGAACACCCCCGACTGGCCGGGCTGGCCTGGCTGCCCGGGTTGGCCCGGCTGCCCGAACGGCTGCGGCGCCTGCCCCGACTGCGGCCCCGTCGGCTGCGGTCCGGTCGGCTGACCGAAGGCTTGCGGCGCGCCCGACTGCGGTGCCTGCCCGAACGGCGGCTGTCCGTTACCCGGCCCGCCCGGGGCGAACGGGTTCGGCGGCGCCTGCCCCGGCTGCAACGGCTGGCCCGGTGCCTGGCCCGGCTGCGGAGTCTGGCCGGGTGCCTGTCCCGGGTGGCTGATGCGTTGCGTCAAACCCGGCTCGTCGCCGAAAACGCGTTGGGTGGCACCGGCGTCGGCGCCGGGGATGCGCTGGGTCAGGCCGGCGTCCGATGGCGAAACACGTTGCGTGGCACCCGAATCATCAACAGGCGGGAAGATTCCTTCCGGCGACACCCGTTGCGTCAGGTCCTCACCGGCCGGTCGCGCGGGCTGCCCACCGGCGACGGGCGGCTGCAGGCGGGTGGTCAGCTCAGGCTCGTCCGGCTTGCTCACTTACGTCCCCCTCGAAAAGGATCACCTGGTCCGGCGACGCAGCCTAGCTCACACGTACAACGCGTTGAACGGCGCGAACGGCAGGTTGCGCACAACGAACCAGACGGTGAACGCCACCCCGAACACCAGCGGCGTCCACCGCCAGTGCAGCCAGCTGTTCACCCACCGCCCGCGCCACCGGCCGACCGCCCACGCGACGATGCTCCACACCGACAACAGCACGATGACCAACGACAAAGCGTTGTAGTGCAACGCTCCCAGCAGATCCCCGTGCAACAGGCTGTACATCATCCGCAGCCCACCACAGCCGGGGCAGGCGATGCCCAGCAGCGAGTGCGTCGGGCAGACCGGCAGGAAACCGCCGGGCGTGGTCGGGTCGCCGAGCAGCACCGCCACGCAACCGGCCGCCCCGGCCGCGACCACCGCGGCGGGCGGGCCCAGCGCCCTGGCCCGTTCGGCGAAGGTGCGCGCCGGGACCCCGTTGTAGATCCCGGTGTACTCCCCCGCCGCCTGGCTCACAGCGCCCCCACTCCGAACAGTCCGATCCCGAGGAACACCACGAAGATCAGGATGTAGAGCACGAACAGGATGACGACGCTCAGCGCCGACCACATGGCCCACTTCTTCGCCTCGTCGGCCGCCTTGTGCGCGGCCTCGAAGTGCCCGGACAGCCACAACGTGTTGACCTGGTTGGACTTCACGATCGCCACCACACCCAGCGGCAGGCAGCACATGATCGTGGTCAGGATCGCCCACACCAGGTGGTTCTCCGGCGGCGGCCCGTAGTTCGGGGGCGGCGGCCCGTAGCCGTACCCGTAGCCACCGGGTGGTGGTTGCTGAAACGGACCGGTCATCCGCCCTCTCCTCGCCTCGAAAACGCCTAGAAACCCAGCCGCCGCAGCTGCTTCGGGTCCCGCTGCCACTCCTTGGCCACCTTGATGTGCAGATCCAGGTAGACCCTGCTGCCCAGCAACGCCTCGATCTGCCGCCGCGCCTGGGCCCCGACCTGCTTGAGCCGCTCCCCCTTGTGCCCGAGGATTATGCCCTTCTGGCTGGGGCGCTCCACATAGAGAAACGCGTGAACGTCGATCAGATCGTTACGTCCCTCGCGCGGCAGCATCTCTTCGACGGTCACCGCGATCGAGTGCGGCAGCTCGTCGTGCACGCCTTCGAGCGCGGCCTCGCGGATCAGCTCGGCCACCAGCGTCTGCTCCGGCTCGTCGGTCAGGTCGCCGTCCGGGTACAGCTGCGGGCCCTCGGGCAGCCGCCGCACCAGCACGTCGGCCAGCGTCTGGACCTGGAAGCCGTCGACCGCGGACACCGGGATCAGCTCGGCGAACTCCATCACGTTCTGCAGCGCCAGCAGCTGCTCGGCCACCCGCTCCTTCGACACCAGATCGGTCTTGGTGACCACGCCGATCACCGGGGTGCGCTTGGCGATCTTGGTCAGCTCGGCCGCGATGAACCGGTCACCGGGGCCCACCTTCTCGTCCGCCGGCACGCAGAACCCGACCACGTCCACCTCGGACCAGGTCGAGTGCACGATGTCGTTGAGCCGCTCGCCGAGCAGCGTGCGCGGCCGGTGCAGGCCGGGGGTGTCCACGATCACCAGCTGGGCGTCCTCGCGGTGCACCACGCCCCTGATCGCGTGCCTGGTGGTCTGCGGCTTGCTCGAGGTGATCGCGACCTTGGTCCCGACCAGCGCGTTGGTCAGCGTGGACTTGCCCGCGTTCGGGCGGCCGACGAAGCAGGCGAAACCGGAGCGGTGGGTGGTGGTGCTCATCCGCCCATCCTCCCTGACGCCTCACGCCGTCGACTCGGTGATCCCCCCGAGCAGCTCGTCCAGCTCGGCGGCGCCGGCGTGGTTGCCCAGCTCCAGGTGCAGCGCGCGGCCCTCGGTCCAGGCTTCGACGGCTTCGGCCACCCGCCCGGTTCCGTGCAGTGCCCGGCCGAGTTTCGCCAGCGCACCGGGCAGCCGCGCGACCAGCCTGCGCTCGCGGTATTCGGCCACGTACCCGGTCAGCTCGGCCGCGGCGAGGTCGTACCGGCCCTGTTCCAGGTGGACCTCGGCGAGCAGTTCCATCGGCAGGAAGCTGCTGGAGTGGTGCCGGTAGTTCGACGCCACCTCGACCGCCTGGTCGAGGGTGTCCTCGGCGGCGGACAGGTCGCCGGTGCGCAGGTGCAGGTCACCGAGGTGGGTGAGGGTCAGGGTGTGGAAACCGGCGTGGTCGAGCCGCCGGAACCCGGCCGCGGCGGTGCGGTAGGCGTCCACCGCCTCGTCCCACTGGCGCCGGTCCTGGCGGAGGTTGCCCAGCCGCATCCACGCCTCGGCCTCCGCCCTGGCGAAGCCGATCGCCCCGGCCAGGCGGCGCACCTCCAGCACGCACCGCAGCGCCTGATCTGCCTCGCCGCGCACGCGGTGGATGATCGACTCGTTGATCAGCGACAGGATCGTGGTGCGGTGCTTGGCCTGCTCACCGCTGAGCCGCCGGCTCTCCGCGTACGCCGCCATCGACTCGTCGTAGGCACCTTCGAGCCGCAGGCCCAGGCCGAGCAGCGAAAGGGCCTGCGCGCGGCCGGTGTCGTGCCCGAGTTCGGCGAACAGCTGCTCGGCCTGGCGCGCGTACCGCAGGCAGTCCGCGCTGCCGCGGCCCCACGCGCGGTCGGCCAGCCCGCGCAACAGCACCGCCTCGCCGAGCCGGTCGCCTTCGGCCACGCACTTCTCCAGTGCGGCGAGGTGCGTGCGTTCCCAGTCCTGCCCGAGCACGCGGTACTCGAAGTAACCGACAAGTGCCTCGGCGATCTGCCAGCCGACCGGCATGCGCGCGCCGCCGGTGACGATCGCCTGGAGGTTGCGGGCCTCGACGTCGAACCAGCCCGCCGCGTTGCCGCCAAGGATCTCCGGTTCCTCGGCGGCCAGCCGCTCCCGGTCCGGGCAGTTCGAGATCCGTTCCAGCGTGCGGTTGTCCAGCAGGTCGTCGGCGGCTTCGGCGAGCGCCAGCCACGCCGTGCGCGCCCGCTCCAGCGCCGCCGCGATCTCCTCGGGAGAGTCGCTCTCGGTCGCGCGCTCCCTGGCGAAGAGCCGGGTCAGGTCGTGCAGCCGGTACCGCGTCTGCCCGCAGACGTCGACGCCGACGTCCTCCACCAAGTGCACGTCGGCCAGCGCTTCCAGGGTGGCTTCGGCGCGGGCCGGTGACACGTCGAGCAGGGCGGCGCAGACCCAGGAAGCGAAGTCGGTGACGTCGAGCAGGCCGAGCAGCCGCAGCGCCCGCTGCTCCGCCGGCCGCAGCCCGGTGTAGCTGAGCGCCAGGCTCGCCCGCACCGCGAGATCACCGGCCACAAGCTCGTCGAGCCTGCCGCATTCGTCGGCCAGCCTGGCCGCGAGCTGCCCGATGCCCAGCCGCGACCGGGCGACCAGCTTCGCCGCGGCCACCCGGACCGCCAGCGGCAGATATCCGCACAGCCGGGCGATCTCGGCGACCGCGCCGGGTTCGGCCTCGATCCGCTCCTGGCCGACCACTCCGACGAGAAAGGCCCACGCCTGTTCCGGGGTGAACACCTCGACGTCGAGCGGTCGCCCGCCCTCCAGTCCGCTGAGCCTGGCGCGGCTGGTGACCACCACCGCGCACCCGGCCGAACCGGGCAGCAGCGGCCGCACCTGGTCCTCACCCACCGCGTTGTCCAGCAGCACCAGCACCCGCCGCCCGGCGAGCTTGCTGCGGAACAACGCCGATCGATCGGCCAGCTCGTCCGGGATGGCGCCGCCGTCGACGCCGAGCGAGAGCAGGAAGTTGGCCAGCACGCGTGCCGGGTCGCGCACCTCGTCCTGCGTGCCGCACAGGTCGACGTACAGCTGACCGTCCGGGAACCGGTCGGTCACCATGTGAGCGGCGCGCACGGCGAGCGTGGTCTTGCCGACCCCGCCCTGCCCGGCCAGCGTCACCACCGGCACCGCTTCACCGGTCGCGGTGAGCGTGCGCACGAGTTCGTCGAGTTCGACGGCGCGGCCGGTGAAATCTCCCACTGTCGGCGGCAACTGCGCCGGGCCGTCGAAGGCCTCGCGCCGCCGGACGCGCGGTTGTGGCTGGTGCCGCAGGGTTTCCCCGCGCAGCACCGCCTGTTCGAGCGCGCGCAGCTCGGCCATCGGCTCCAGCCCGAGTTCCCGGCTCAGCCGCCGGTGCAGCCGGCGATAGGCGGCCAGCGCGTCGCGCGTGCGGCCGGTCCGGTGCAGCGCGATCATCAGCTGAGCCCAGAGCCGCTGCTCGAACGGGTGCTCGTGGGTGAGCGCGAGCAGCGCGGGCACCAGCTCGGCCGCGCGGTCCAGCCGCAGCACCGCGTCGTGGTAGTCGAGCAGCGCGCCCACCCGCTCGTGTTCGAGCGCGGGCGCGATCCGCTCCGAGATCAGCTCCGATTCGATCCCGGCCAGCGGCGCACCGCGCCACAGGCACAGCGCGCGCTGGAAAAGCTCCGCCGCGGCCGCGTCGTCGTGCCAGGCCAGCTCCCGCGCCTTGGCCACAGACGCGCGGAAGCGGTGCAGGTCGACCCGGTTCGGCGCGACGTCGATGAGGTAACCGTTGGCCCTGGCCAGCACCTGCACCGGATGCCCGGCGAAGGAGCGTCGCAGCCGTGAGACCACCACCTGCACGGCGTTGCGCACGGTGTCCGGCCACTGCTCGCCCCACAGGGCGTCGGCGATCCGCTCCAGCGGCACCACCTGCCCCGGTTCGAGCAGGAGCATGGCCAGCAGGCACCGCTGCCTGCCCGCGCTGATGGTGCCCGAGGGCATACCGGTGATCTCGAGTGGTCCCAAGATCCCGAAGTCCACACGGTCTCCCGAGGTCGGGGGGTGGTCAGGTCACCGACTAGCGCAGCACTTCCTGGACCGATCCGGAAGGGTCCGCGCGAAAAATAGGGGCATCCGGAGCAAGATCACGGACCGCGTGCACCGACTGCTCCGGGAAGGCGGGTTCCGCGGAGACCAGCACGGCCGCCTCCAGGCCCTCCGCGCCGCTGGACACCGCGGCGGCGATCGCCGCCTGCAACGCGGTCAGCTGGAAGGAGGGCAGTTCCACGTTGGTCGCCGAGTAGGTGCGGCCGTCGGTGTCCCGGACGGCGGCCCCTTCGGCCGCGCCGGTCCGCGCCCTGGCCGAGCGGGCGAGAATGACGATCTTCTCGTCCTCGGCCCCGAGCTCCTCAGGCATGCTCCACGCTCCGATCCCGTTCGTCCTGCTCGTCCCGTTCCTCGCGCGGCACGCGCACGCGCCGCCCGGCGATCCGGTCGTCGTTCGCGCGCACCACCACGGTGGTGATCCGCATCCGGCCACGCCGATCCTTGCCGCCCTCGGCGTGCAGCCGCAGCCCGGCGATCTCGGCCTCGGCGCCCGGCAGCGGCACCCGGCCGAGGCGCTGCGCCAGCAGCCCGCCGACGGTCTCCACGTCGTGGTCGTCCAGTTCGATGCCGAAAAGCTCGCCGAGGTCGTCCACGCCGAGCCTGGCCGAAACCC
The DNA here is from genome assembly GCF_009429145.1 of Amycolatopsis sp. YIM 10. Taxonomy (GTDB): domain Bacteria; phylum Actinomycetota; class Actinomycetes; order Mycobacteriales; family Pseudonocardiaceae; genus Amycolatopsis. The sequence continues at coordinate 8,033,455 of NZ_CP045480.1, forward strand.
GCACCGAGGACTCGTCCAGCATCTCGATCGGCGGGCGCTCGTCGGCGTCGGACTCGTCGGTGATCTCGCCGACGATCTCCTCGAGAATGTCCTCGATGGTGAGCAGGCCCGCCGTGCCGCCGTACTCGTCGATCGCGATGGCCAGGTGGTGACGCGAGACCTGCATCTCCTTGAGCAGGTCGTCGAGCCGCTTGGAGTCGGGCACGAAACTGGCCTGGCTCATCAGCTCGCGCACCTCGCGCGCGGCGCCGTCGTCGGCCATCGAGGCCCGGACCAGGTCCTTGATGTTGACCACACCGACGATGTCGTCGACCGACTCGCCGATCACCGGCAGCCGGGTGAAGCCGGAGCGCAGGGACAGCGCCAGCGCCTGACGCACGGTCTTGCCCTGCTCGATCCAGACGATCTCGGTGCGCGGCACCATCACCTCGCGGGCCACCGTGTCCCCCAGCTCGAACACCGAGTGGATCATCTCGCGCTCGGAGTCCTCCACCACCCCGCGTTCCTGGGCGAGGTCGACCAGCTCGCGCAGCTCGACCTCGGAGGTGAACGGGCCCTCGCGGAAGCCCTTGCCCGGGGTGATCGCGTTGCCCAGCAGGATCAGCAGCTTGCTCAGCGGGCCGAGCACGGTGCCGAGCGCGCGCACCGGCCCGGCCACCACCAGCCCGACGCGGTACGGGTGCTGGCGGCCGATGGTGCGCGGGCCGACCCCGATCAGCACGTAGCTGACCACCACCATCACCACGCCCGCGACCACCACGGCCAGCGAGACCGGCTCGATCCAGCGCAGGAAGACCACGGTGACCAGGACCGTGGAGGTCAGCTCGCACCCCAGCCGCAGCAGGAGCAGCAGGTTGATGTGGCGCCGCCGTTCGGCGATCACCGCCACCAGCTGGCGTGCCCCGGCGCGGCCGAGCCGCACCATGCCCTCCGCCCTGGCCTGCGACACCGTGCTGACCGCCGCGTCCGCCGCGGCGAACACCCCGCCCAGCAGGACCAGGGTGACGGCGATGATCAGCAGGGAGGTGGAGCTGGTCATCGGTTCAGCCTGGCTCGCCGGGTTCGGCCACCCGGTCCAGGCCCGCGGTACCGAGCAGCCGGTCGTCGGCGGAACGCTGCGCGTCCTGCCTGCGGACCGCCGCGGTGGCCGCGCGGAACTCGGCCAGGATGCGCTTCTGCAGCCCGAACATCTCCTTCTCCTCGGCCGGTTCCGCGTGGTCGTAGCCGAGCAGGTGCAGCACGCCGTGCACGGTGAGCAGGTGCAGCTCCTCGGTCAGCGAGTGCCCGGCGGTGTGCGCCTGGTCCTTCGCGAACGCGGGGCAGAGCACGATGTCGCCGAGCAGGGCGGGTGAGGCGTCCGCGGCGTCGGGACGGCGGGTGGAGTCCAGCTCGTCCATCGGGAAGGCCATCACGTCGGTCGGACCAGGCAGGTCCATCCAGCGCTCGTGCAGGTCCTCCATCACGTCGAGGGTGACCAGCAGCACCGACAGCTCGGCCAGCGGGCTGACCTCCATCTTGTCCAGCGCGAACCGGGCCGCCGAGACGATGGAGGTCTCGTCGACGCCGACCCCGGACTCGTTGGCGATCTCGATGCTCACCGGCGCTGGCCCTTCCAGCCGTGGGTGGTCTCGGTGGCGTCCTGCACGGCCTGCCACTTCTCGTAGGCGTCCACGATGTCGCCGACCAGGCGGTGGCGGACCACGTCCTGGCTGGTCAGCGTGGCGAAGTGCAGGTCGTCGACGCCCTCGAGGATCTCGCGCACCACCCGCAGGCCGCTGCGCTGCCCGCTGGGCAGGTCGACCTGGGTGATGTCCCCGGTGACCACGATCTTCGAGCCGAAGCCGAGGCGGGTGAGGAACATCTTCATCTGTTCCGGCGTGGTGTTCTGCGCCTCGTCCAGGATGATGAACGCGTCGTTGAGGGTGCGGCCGCGCATGTACGCCAGCGGCGCGATCTCGATCGTGCCCGCCTGCATCAGGCGCGGGATCGACTCGGGATCGACCATGTCGTGCAGCGCGTCGTAGAGCGGGCGCAGGTACGGGTCGATCTTCTCGTTGAGCGTGCCGGGCAGGTACCCCAGCCGCTCACCGGCCTCGACCGCCGGGCGGGTCAGCACGATCCTGGTGACCAGCTTGGCCTGCAGGGCCTGCACGGCCTTCGCCATCGCCAGGTACGTCTTGCCGGTACCGGCGGGGCCGACACCGAACACGATCGTGTGCTTGTCGATGGCGTCGACGTAGCGCTTCTGGTTCAGCGTCTTCGGCCGGATGGTGCGGCCGCGGCGGGACAGGATGTCCATGCTGAGCACGTCGGCGGGCGATTCGGCGCCGCCGGAGGAGAGCATGGACACCGTGCGCCGCACGGTCGCCGGGTCGACCTGCTGGCCGCGGCCGGCCAGGGTGACCAGCTCGGCGAACACGCGCTCGGCGAACGCCACGTCCGCCGGGGCGCCGGTGAGGGTGACCTCGTTGCCGCGGACGTGCACGTCCGCGGCCAGCAGCTCCTCGGCGACGCGCAGGTTCTCGTCCCGCGACCCGAGCAGGGTCAGCGCGGCGGCGTCGGGAATGGGGAAACGGGACTTCGCGTCCGGCGCGGCTGCCGCCTCGACCTGCTGGTCTTCTTCGCGCGGGACTTCGGATCGGGCGGCTCCACCCGGTGCGGTACCGGCCACTGGGCCTCGGGCCTGCTTTCTGCGCTTGCGCTGCTGGTCGTGAGTAGTTTGGTCACCCACGATGCTAGCGGTAGGCGGCCCGGTGGCGCAGGTGGTTACCCGGTGGCTAGCCAGGGGTGCCGAAGTGGCCGAGCTGTTCGCCGCCGAGGACGTGGGCGTGCACGTGGAAGACGGTCTGCCCGGCGTCACGCTCGGTGTTGAACACAACGCGGTAGCCGCTGTCGGTGATGCCTTCGATCTCGGCCACCTTCGCCGCGGTGGCCACCACCTCGGCCAGCCCGGCGGGATCCGCGGCGGCGAACTCGGCGAGGTTGCGGTACCGCTTCTTCGGCACCACGAGCACGTGCACCCTGGCCTGCGGCTGGATGTCCCGGAAGGCGAGGGTGTTCTCGGTCTCGTACACGATCTCGGCCGGGATCTCCCTGGCGATGATCTTCTCGAACAACGTCTCCGCGTCACTCATGCTTTCGACCCTAGTGGTCGGGGGTGGGACCCAACCCGGCGCCCGATTGTGACGACGGCGGGGAGACGTTGTTGTGGCTTAGGACCGGGATACTGCACCCGGCTTCCTGTCACGCACTCCACGGCGGCAAGACAACAGCCGCGAAGGCGCAGCGAGGCAATGCGAAGCGAGCCGCAGCCAGCCGAAGCACCCCAAGGCGCGGCACCCACGGTGACCCCGCACGGCGAGCGAAGCGAAGCCACCCGCGCGGGGGTCCAGGGGGCTTGCCCCCTGGCGGGGGTCTGGGGGTTCGACCCCCAGTGACACACGTTCCTTCGCCACAGCGAAGGGCGCAGCCCGAGCAGGGTCGAAGAAAGAAGGAACGCCGCGGGGCGGTGGAACCTGGGGGTCGCTCCACCGCCACCGCGGCTCCGCCGGACCGAGGGGGGAGGTGTCCGGCGGGGACTCCGGTGCACGGGCTCGAAGCCGCTGTGTCCGGAAACCGTGTGTGCTGTTCCGAATGACCAGAGTAACGGGTAGGGCTGTCGTGGCGCCAGGTCAGAGCGTAAAATTACGCCAGGAAATTTCCCGGGTTTCGAATACGCCCGGTAGCCGGATCCACCTGGTGGTCAGGCCCAGCGTGGCGTGAGCGCTCCAAGTGCACCTAGAGCCACCGCTGCCGCGGTCGAGGTCCGCAGTACGGTCTGGCCTAGTCTGACCGGACGTGCGCCCGCGTCCGAGAGCGCGGCCAGTTCGTCGGCGCCGATTCCGCCCTCCGGTCCAACCACCAGCAGGAGTCTTCCGGCTGCCGGAAGGCCGGCATCCACCAGACGGACACCGGCTTCGGCTTCCAGCACCAAAGCGCGATCGACTTCGCCGGCCAGTGCGGCCAGTTGCTTGGTGCTCATCGGTTCCGTCACCGGCGGCAGCCACGTGCGCCTGGCCTGCTTCGCGGCCGCGCGCGCGGTGGAGCGCCAGCGCGCCAATGCCTTGTCGCCGCGCGGGCCGTCCTCCCACTTCGCCACGCTGCGGGCGGCTCGCCACGGCACTATCTCGTCGACGCCCGCCTCGGTGGCCAGTTCCACCGCCAGCTCACCGCGATCGCCCTTGGCCAGTGCCTGCGCGACGATCACGCGCAACTCCGGCTCCGGCTCGAACCAGGATTCCTCGACGCGCAAGTCCAGCGAGGCGTCGCGACCGCCCTGAACGGACTCGGCCACGCATCGTGCGCCACCGCCGCGGCCGTCGGTGAGCACCAAGCGCTCACCTGGGCGGATGCGGCGCACGGTCGCCGCGTGGCGTGCCTCGTCCCCGTCGAGCACCGCTCGATCACCGGCGGGCAGCGCCTCGACCAGGAAAACCGGATCCACTACCGGCTCTTGGTGCGCAACTTCGAGAACAACCCGCCGTGCTTGCCGTTGCCCGCCAGCGTCGGCGAGTCCTCCCCGCGCGTCTGGGCCAGCTCGCGCAGCAGCTCCCGCTGCGCCTCGTCGAGCTTGGTCGGCACCACGACCTCGACGTGCACGTGCAGGTCACCGCGGCCGTCGACGCGCCCGGACGAGCGCAGCCTCGGCATGCCCTTGCCGGTCAGCACCAGCTCGGTGTTCGGCTGGGTGCCCGGCTCGACCTCCAGCTCGTGCTCACCGTCGATCAGCGTCTCCATCGGCACCTTCGCGCCCAGCGCGGCGGTGGTCATCGGCACGCTCAGCTTGCAGTGCAGATCGTTGCCCTGGCGGATGAACACCTCGTGCGGTGCCTCGTCGATCTCCACGTACAGGTCACCGGCGGGCCCGCCACCGGGACCGACCTCGCCCTGGCCGGACAGCCGGATGCGCATGCCGTCACCGACGCCCGGCGGCACCTTCGCGGTCACCGTGCGGCGCGAGCGCACGCGCCCGTCACCACCGCACTGGCGGCACGGGTCGGTGATGACCTCGCCGAACCCGCGGCAGACCGGGCAGGCACGGGCGGTGACCACCTGGCCGAGGAACGACCGCTGCACGGACTGGATCTCGCCCTGCCCGCCGCAGGTGTCGCAGGTCTTCGTGGTGGCACCGGCCGCGGTACCGGCACCGCGGCACAGGTCGCACAGGATCGCCGTGTCGACGGTGATCTCCTTGTCGATGCCGGTGGCGCACTCCTCCAGCGTCAGGCCGATGCGGATGAGCGCGTCCGAACCCGGCTGCACGCGGCTGCGCGGACCGCGACCGCGGCCACCGCCGCCCGCCGCGCCGCCGAAGAAGGCGTCCATGATGTCGCCGAGCCCGCCGAAGCCGCCGAACGGGTCGCCGCCACCACCACCGCGGGCGGCACCGCCGTCCATCGGGTCGCCGCCGAGGTCGACGACCTTGCGCTTCTGCGGGTCGGACAGCACCTCGTAGGCCGTGGTCACCTCGCCGAAGCGGTGCTTGGCGTCCTCGGACGGGTTGACGTCCGGGTGGAGCTCGCGGGCGAGCTTGCGGTACGCGCGCTTGATCTCCTGATCGGTCGCGTTCTTCGCGACACCGAGCGTGCCGTAATAGTCCCTGGCCACCGTCTTGCCGTCCTCCTGCCGAAAAACCCGAAACGCGAGCTCACTTGCCCGAGAGCATCTGCCCGACGTAGTTGGCCACCGCACGCACCGCGGCGATGGTGGTCGGGTAGTCCATCCTCGTCGGCCCGACGATCCCCATGCCGCCGAGCAGCGTGTCCATGCCGTAGCCGACCGACACGACCGAGGTGCTCCGCATCTGCTCGTCCTCATTTTCCTCGCCGATGCGCACCGTGACCGCACCGGGGTTGCGTGCCGCCGCGAGCAGCTTCAGCACGACCACCTGCTCCTCCAGTGCCTCCAGCACCTGGCGCAGCGAACCCGGGAAATCCGCCACGTTGCGGGTCAGGTTCGCCGTGCCACCGAGCACCAGCCGTTCCTCCGGGTGCTCCACCAGCGACTCGACCAGCACGGTACACACCCGGGTGGTGGCGTCACGCAGGTCGGCGGGGGCCTGCTCGGGCAGCTCGGCCACCCTGGCCGCCGCCTCGGTCAGCCGCCGCCCGGCCAGCGCGGCGTTCAGCGAGGTCCGCAGCCGGGCGACCGCCTCCTCGGTGATCACGTCGCCGATGTCCACCGTGCGCTGGTCGACGCGGCCGGTGTCGGTGATCAGCACCAGCATCAGCCGGGCCGCGGTCAGCGGCACCACCTCGAGGTGGCGCACGGTCGAGTTGGTCATCATCGGGTACTGGACCACGGCGACCTGCCTGGTCAGCTGCGCCAGCAGCCGGACCGACCGGCGGAGCACGTCCTCCATGTCGACCGCGCCGTCGAGGAACGAGGTGATCGCCCGGCGCTCGGCCGCGGACAGCGGCTTGATCTCGGAGAGCCGGTCGACGAAGAGCCGGTAGCCCTTGTCCGTGGGGATCCGCCCGGCGCTGGTGTGGGGCTGGGCGATGTAACCCTCCTCCTCCAGCGCCGCCATGTCGTTGCGGACCGTGGCGCTCGACACACCCAGGTTGTGCCGGTCGACGATGGCCTTGGAACCCACCGGTTCCTGGTTCGCCACGTAGTCCGCGACGATGGCGCGCAGCACCTCGAACCGGCGCTCATCCGCGTTCGCCACGTCCACCTCACCTTCGCGGGCCGCCTGCTTCAGGTCGAGTTTACGGAAAGCAGGCGGCCTGGTGCCTGGTGGTTGCGATCGGAAGTGTGGTGGGGGTATTCGGTGGATCCAGGTTTCCGCTGGGCGTGCGGCCGGGAGACCCGCGTACCGGAGCCGTACTCGGGTCTTCCGGCCGTGCGGTCAGCGGGAAGCTGGGGCGCCGAGACCTCCGGCAGACTTCCGATCGTGACCACTTAGGTGTTGCGCGGGAAGCCGAGGTTGACCCCGCCGTGGGAGGGGTCCGGCCAGCGCGAGGTGACCACTTTGGTGCGGGTGAAGAAGTGGAAGCCCTCCGGTCCGTAGGCGTGGCTGTCGCCGAAGAGGGAGTCCTTCCAGCCACCGAACGAGTAGTAGCCGACCGGCACCGGGATCGGCACGTTCACCCCGACCATGCCGACCTCGATCTCGTTCTGGAACCGCCGCGCGGCACCGCCGTCGGTGGTGAAGATCGCGACACCGTTGCCGTACGGGTTGGCGTTGATCAGCTCGACCGCCGGCTCGTAGCCCTCGGCGCGGACCACCGAGAGCACCGGCCCGAAGATCTCGTCGCGGTAGACCGACATCTCCGGCGAGACCTTGTCGAACAGCGTCGGGCCGAGCCAGTAGCCGCTGTCCTCGCCGTCCACCTCGATCCCGCGGCCGTCCACCACCAGCTCCGCGCCCGCGGTCACGCCCGCCTCCACATAGGACTCGACCTTGGCGTGGTGCGCGGCGGTGACCAGCGGGCCCATCTCGGAGTCGGGCCTGCGGCCGTCACCGACCCGCAGCTTCCGGATGCGCTCGGCGATCTTGGCGACCAGCTCGTCCCCGACCGGGTCCACCGCGACCACCACGGAGACCGCCATGCAGCGCTCCCCCGCCGAGCCGAAGCCCGCCGAGACGGCCGCGTCGGCGGCCAGGTCGAGGTCCGCGTCCGGCAGCACCACCATGTGGTTCTTCGCGCCGCCGAGCGCCTGCACGCGCTTGCCGTGCCGCGTCCCGGTTTCGTAGACGTAGCGCGCGATCGGCGTGGACCCGACGAACGAAATCGCCTTCACCACGGGGTTTTCCAGCAGCCCGTCGACCGCGACCTTGTCGCCGTGCAGCACGTTGAGCACCCCGGCGGGCAGCCCGGCCTCGGCGAACAGCTCGGCGATGAAGTTCGCCGCCGACGGGTCCTTCTCGCTCGGCTTGAGCACGACGGTGTTGCCGCAGGCGATCGCGTTGGGCACGAACCACAGCGGCACCATGGCCGGGAAGTTGAACGGCGAGATCACACCGACCACCCCGAGCGGTTGGGCGATCGAGTACACGTCGACGCCGGTGGAGGCGTTTTCGCTGAACCCGCCCTTGAGCATCTGCGCGGCCCCGCAGGCGTATTCGACGTTCTCGATGGCGCGCGCGATCTCACCGGCGGCGTCCGACTCGACCTTGCCGTGCTCGCTGGTGACGATCTTCGCCAGCTCGTCCTTGCGCTCGGAGAGCAGCTGCCGGAAGGCGAACAGCACCCGGCTGCGCGCGGCCAGCGAGGTGTTCCGCCAGCCGGGGAAGGCGTTCTTCGCCGCGGTGACCGCGGCCTCGACCTCGGCGGGCCCGGCGAAGTCGACCCGCGCGGCCACCTGCCCGGTGGCCGGGTCGAACACGTCCCCGGCGCGCTCGGCCACCCCGGAGAAGGGCTTGCCGTCGATCCAGTGGCTGATCCGTGCCGTCACTTGCGTGCCTCCTGCGCCGCCGCGATCGAACCTTCGAGAATTTCCAGTGCCTCACCGGTTTCGGCGTCGGTGAGGGTCATCGGCGGGGCCAGCCGGATCACGTTGCCGTGCAGTCCGCCCTTGCCGACCAGCAGCCCGCGCTTCTTCGCCTCCTCCAGTACCACCCCGGCCGATGGCGGGCTCGGCGAGCGATCCGCCTCGACCAGCTCCAGGCCGATCATCAGGCCCTTGCCGCGGACGTCGCCGAGCACGTCGTACTTCTCGGCGAGGTCCCGCAGGCCGCCGAACAGCGTGTCGCCCTGCTTGGCCGCGTTGCCCTGGAGGTCGTTGTCCAGCAGGTAGTCCAAAGTGGCCTTCGCGCCCGCGGTGGAGACCGGGTTGCCGCCGAAGGTGGAGATGGAGTTCGCGGTCAGGCAGTCCATCACCTCACCGCGCGCGATCACCCCGCCGATGGCCAGCCCGTTCCCCAGCCCCTTGGCGAAGGTCATCATGTCCGGGGTGACGCCGTGTGCCTGCATGCCCCAGAAGTGCTCACCGGTACGCCCCCAGCCGGTCTGCACCTCGTCGGAGATGAGCAGGATGCCGTGCTCGTCGAGCACCTCCTTGAACGAGCCGAAGAACCCGTCCGGCGGCACGTTGAACCCGCCGACGCCCTGGATCGGCTCGGCGATCATCGCGGCCACGTCCCCGGCGGTGCTGGTCTGCAGCACGTCGCGCAGGTCCTCGGTGCAGGCGGCGATGAAGTCGGCGTCGGACAGCGAGGAGAACGGGCTGCGGTAGCGGTACCCGCCGTGCACGTAGCTGACCTTGACCGGCGAGAGCGAGCTGGCCGACCAGCCGCGGTTGCCGGTGATGCCGACGGTGGCGAACGCGCGGCCGTGGTAGGAGTTGCGCAGCGCCAGGATCTGGTTGCTGCGGCGGTACTGCGTCGCCAGCATCAGCGCGGTCTCGTTGGCCTCGGTGCCCGAGTTGGTGAAGAACACCTTCGCGCCCTCGATGCCGGACAGCTCGGCGATCTGCTCGGCCAGCTCGACCTGCTTGCGGATCAGGTACAGCGTCGAGGTGTGCAGCACGCCGGTGTCGAGCTGGCGGCGGATCGCGTCGGAGATCTCCGCGACGTCGTAGCCGATCGCGTTGGTCAGGATGCCGGCGAAGAAGTCGAGATAGGTGTTCCCGTTCGCATCGGTGACCCGGCGCCCCTGGGCCCGCACGATCTCGATCGGCTCGTCGTAGTAGAGGGCCAGCCAGTTCGGCAGAACGGCGCGATGCCGGGAGAGCAGCTCCGATTCGGTCATGCGACCGAGTGTGCGGACCGGCCCGCCGGGAACGCCACGAGCAACCTGTACGGACTCGGCTCCGCGCCCGTACAGTCTGCCCATGTACCCCACGGTCGCCGAGGTGCTCGCCATGCCGGTGCTCCGGCACGGGCGCCCGCACGTGGTGGCCGGCGCGGCCGGGCTCGACCGCCGGGTGCGCTGGGTGCACGTGGCCGAGGTGATCGACATCGCGCACCTGCTCAAGGGCGGTGAGCTGGTGCTGACCACCGGCGTGGCACTGCCCGACGACGAGGCGGAGCTGGCGAAGTACCTCGATTCGCTGGCCGCGGTCGGGGTGGCCGGGCTGGTGGTGGAGCTGGTCCGGCACTGGAGCGACGCCCTGCCCGCCGGGATGACCGAGGCCGCCGACCGCTGCGGCCTGCCGCTGGTCACGCTCTCGCGCGAGACCCGGTACGTGGCGGTCACCGAGACGGTGAACGGGCTGATCGTGGACGCGCAGGTGGACGAGCTGCGCGAGGCCGAACGCGTGCACCAGACCTTCACCGCGCTGACCGTCTCCGGTGCCGAGCCGGACGTGGTGCTGCGCGAGGTCGCCCGGATCACCGACCAGCCGGTGGTGCTGGAGACGCTGTCGCACGAGGTGCTCGCCTACGACACCGCGGGCGCCGATCCCGCCGAGCTGCTGGCCGGCTGGCCGCGGCGGTCCGCGCAGGTGCAGCTCGGCGAGCGCACCGGTTACCACGCGGGCGCCGGCTGGCTGGTCACCGTGGTCGGCGCGCGCGGGCACGACTGGGGACGGCTGGTCATCGTCTGCGCCGAGCCGCCGCGCGACCGGCACGTGGTGGTCGCCGAGCGCGCCGCGTCCGCGCTCGCGCTGCACCGCCTGGTCGCCAAGGACACCGACAGCCTGGAGCGGCAGGCGCACCGCGCGGTGCTCACCGAACTGCTCAGCACGCCGGTCCCGGCGGCCGAGCTGGTGGTGCGGGCGGCCGCGCTGGCCGTGCCGCTGACCGGCAGGCAGCTGATCGGCACGGCCATCCGGCCGGTGCTCACCGGTACCGAACCGGCGCTCAACCTGGCCACCGTGCTGCGGGAACTGGCCGAGGCGGCCGCGGTGGCCACCCGGCGCGCGCGGGTTTCGGCGCTCGTCGCGGTGGTCGGCGACACCAGTGTCGGCGCGTTGCTTTCCCTTTCCCCGCAAGCGAAACCGGACGCCGTGCTGACGCGGCTGGCGGCCGAGGTGCACCAGGCGCGCGGAGTGGCGCCGTCGATCGTGGCGGTCGGGAGCACTGTGGACGGTGCCGCCGATGCCCGCCGCAGCCTCACCGAAGCCGGGCACGTGGCCGACGCCGTGCCCGCCACCCGTGAGTCGGCGACCGGTTTCCACCGCCTCGAAGACGTGCGCCTGCGCGGACTGCTGCACCTGCTCGCCGACGACGAGCGGGTGGCCGCGTTCGCCTCGCGGGAACTGGGCGCGCTGCTGGCCAAGGACGCCACCACCGGCAACCGGCTGCTACAGGCACTGCGGTTCTACTGCGCGCACGGGGGCAACAAGTCCGCCGCCGCGGCCGCCGCGCACATGTCCAGGACCGCCTACTACCAGCAGCTCGCGCGGGTGGAACAGGTGCTGGGTGTGCCGCTGGAGGACCCGGAGTCGATGCTCTCGCTGTACGTGGCACTACTGGCCCACGACATTCATACCACCCGACCGTGACGGCGATTTTCACCCCGTCGAGTCACTCAGTGATCAGCCGGCGGCGCCGATGAACCGATCATGGCTATTTTTCCCTTCGAACCGCTCACCGCTTGCGCGCTGACCCTGGCCTGCATCGGGGGCCCGGCCCACCCCGCCGACGCTTCGATCGCCCTGTCCACCCTGGACGCGGGCGGCCGCACCGGCGCCGTGGTGCTGCAGTGCGACCCGGCGGGCGGCACCCACCCCGACGCCGAGGTCGCCTGTGACGCGCTGACCGGCGCCGACGGCGACCTCGGCAACGTCAAGCCAAAGGACGTGGCCTGCACGCTGGAGTACGCGCCGGTCGAGGCCCGCGCGTTCGGCAAGTGGAAGGGCAAGCAGGTGGACTTCAGCACCACCTACCCGAACCGCTGCGCCGCGGACGCCCACTCCGGCGGGGTCTTCGGCTTCTGAGTCCCCACTCGATCCGGCAGGCGAGTCCCACACCCGCGCGGTGTGGGACTCGTTCTTGTTTCAGGCCCGTTGAGCAGGGGTTACGCCGGGTCCGCATGCACCGCGGCGATCTGTGCGCAATCGACAGTGTGTCGCAGGACACAGCCATCGGTGAACACTCTGCCACTGCCACCCCGTACCGCGCCGGTCGCAGGATTCCGCAATGACGCACACCCGATCGCAGGCCGGCACCTCCCCGTCCGGTAACGAGATCGTGCACCCGGACGGCCGGGTCGACCTGGCCGATCCCGGCGTGCTCGCGGGCAGCCGCTTCCTCAACCCCGAACTGGCACCGGTCCCGGTCGGCAAGCGCACGTGGACCACCTACAACTACTTCGCGCTGTGGATGGGGATGGCGCACAACATCCCCAGCTACGCGCTGGCCGCCTCGCTGATCGCACTCGGGATGAACTGGGTGCAGGCGCTGATGACCATCGTGCTCGGCAACATCATCGTGCTCGGGCCGATGCTGCTGAACAGCCACGCCGGCACCAAGTACGGCATCCCGTTCCCGGTCTTCGCCCGCGCCTTCTACGGCATCCGCGGCGCCAACTTCGCCGCGCTGCTGCGCGCGTTCATCGCCTGCGGCTGGTTCGGCATCCAGACCTGGGTCGGCGGTGAGGCCATCTACATCCTGACCGGCAAGCTGGTCGGCGACGGCTGGCGCAACGCGGCCGAGATCGCCGGGCAGCCGTGGACGCTGTGGCTGTCCTTCGGGGTGTTCTGGCTGGTGCAGATGCTGATCATCTGGCGCGGCATGGAAGCCGTGCGGCACTTCGAGAACTGGACCGCACCGCTGGTCTCGGTCGGCTTCCTGATCCTGCTCGGTTACGTGCTGGTCAAGGCGGGCGGCTTCGGCCCGATCCTGTCCGACCCCGGCCGCCTCGGCTGGGGACCGGACTTCTGGAAGGTGTTCGCGCCGATGCTGATGGCGATGATCGCCTTCTGGTCGACGCTTTCGCTGAACATGCCGGACTTCACCCGCTTCGGCGGCAGCCAGCGCAAGCAGATGCGCGGCCAGATCCTCGGCCTGCCCACCACGATGACCTTCATCGCGATCGTGGCCATCCTGACCACCTCGGGCGGGAAGGTGCTCTACGGCGAGGAGATCTGGGACCCGGCGAAGCTGGCGGACAAGTTCTCCAGCCCGGTGCTGGTCGTGCTGGCGCTGATCGCGCTGGTGCTGGCCACCATCTCGGCGAACCTGGCGGCCAACGTGGTCAGCCCGGCCTACGACTTCTCGAACGCCTTCCCGAAGCGGATCACCTTCGCCGTCGGCGGGCTGATCACCGGGGTGATCGGCATCGGCATCCAGCCGTGGAAGCTGTACTCCGACCCGAGCATCTACATCTTCGCCTGGCTCGGCTTCTACGGCGGTGTGCTCGGTGCGGTGGCGGGCGTGCTGGTCGCCGGGTACTGGGTGATCAACCGGACCGAGCTGCACCTGGCCGACCTCTACCGCGAAGGCGGCCGGTACTGGTTCCGCGGCGGCTGGAACTGGCGGGCCATCGTGTCCACGATGGCCGGTGCGGTGTTCGCGGTCGGTGGCGCCTACACCGCCGCCGGTGAGCAGGGCCCCTTCCCCGCGGACGGCCTGATCCCGTTCCTCAAGCCGTTCTACGACTACAACTGGGTGGCCGGCCTGATCGTGGCCTTCGTGGTGCACCTGGCTCTTTCGTGGAACAAGTCCACCAGCGGCAGGCACGCCGCCCCACAAGGAGGAGACAAGTGAGCGACCTGGTACGCGCCGGCCTGATCCAGCAGCGCTGGACGGGCGACAAGGAGTCGATGATCCGCAACGCGGTGGACGCCATCGGAAAGGCGGCGTCGCAGGGCGCGCAGGTGATCTGCCTGCAGGAGTTGTTCTACGGCCCGTACTTCTGCCAGGTCCAGGACGCCGACTACTACTCCTACACCGAGGGCATCCCGGACGGCCCGACCACCAAGCTGATGCAGGAGGTCGCCGAGCGCCACGGCGTGGTGCTGGTGGTGCCGATGTACGAGGTCGAGCAGCCGGGCGTCTACTACAACACCGCCGCGGTGATCGACGCCGACGGCACCTATCTCGGCAAGCACCGCAAGAACCACATCCCGCAGGTGAAGGGCTTCTGGGAGAAGTTCTACTTCCGGCCGGGCAACCTGGGCTACCCGGTGTTCGACACCGCGGTCGGCCGGATCGGCGTGTACATCTGCTACGAGCGGCACTTCCCCGAAGGCTGGCGCGCGCTCGGCCTGGCCGGGGCGAAGATCGTGTTCAACCCGTCGGCGACCAGCCGCGGCCTCTCCGAGTACCTGTGGCGCCTGGAGCAGCCCGCCGCGGCCGTGGCCAACGAGTACTTCGTCGGCACGATCAACCGGGTGGGCGTGGAACCGCTGGGCGACAACGACTTCTACGGCCAGACCTACTTCGCCGACCCGCGCGGCCAGGTGATCGGCGAGGCCGCGTCGGACACCGAGGAGGAGATCGTCGTGCGGGACCTGGACATGGGCCTGCTCAACGAGGTCCGCGACCTGTGGGCGTTCTACCGCGACCGGCGCCCGGACAGCTACGGACCGCTGACCGAGGCGTGAGGAGGCTTTCCGCATGACGCGCACCTTGATCAAGGGCGGCACGGTGATCAGCGCGACCGGCACCAGCGTGGCCGACGTGCTGGTGGAGGACGAGAAGATCGCGGCGGTGGCCGCGCCCGGCGTGTTCGGTGAAGCGGACGAGGTGATCGACGCGACCGGGAGGTACGTGCTGCCCGGTGGCATCGACGCCCACACGCACATGGAGATGCCCTTCGGCGGCACCTTCTCGCACGACACCTTCGGCACCGGCACCACCGCGGCGGCCTGGGGCGGCACCACCACGATCATCGACTTCGCGGTGCAGGCAAAGGGCACCACCCTGCAGTCCACACTGGACAAGTGGCACGAGAAGGCCGACGGCAACTGCGCCATCGACTACGGCTTCCACATGATCGTCTCCGACGTCAACGACACCACGCTCAAGGAGATGGAGTCGTGCATCGGAGACGGGGTGACCAGCTTCAAGATGTTCATGGCCTATCCCGGCGTGTTCTACTCCACCGACGGCGAGATCCTGCTGGCCATGCAGAAGGCCCGTGAGACCGGGTCGACGATCATGATGCACGCGGAGAACGGCATCGCGATCGACCAGCTGGCCGCGCAGGCCTTCGCCGCCGGGAAGACCGAGCCGGTGCAGCACGGGCTGACCCGGCCGCCGGAGCTGGAGGGCGAGGCCACCTCGCGCGCGATCCAGCTGGCCAAGGTGACCGGCTCCCCGCTCTACATCGTGCACCTCTCGGCCGCGCAAGCGCTTGCGGCCGTCGCGGAAGCGCGCAACGACGGGCAGAACGTGTTCGCCGAGACCTGCCCCCAGTACCTTTACCTGTCCATCGAGGACATGGCGAAGCCGGGCTTCGAGGGCGCGAAGTACGTGGCCTCACCGCCGTTGCGGGAGAAGAGGCACCAGGCCGACCTGTGGCGCGGGCTGCGCACGAACGATCTGTCCGTGGTTTCCACCGACCACTGCCCGTTCTGCTTCGAGGACCAGAAGGTGCTGGGCACCAGCGACTTCCGTGCCATTCCGAACGGCATGCCGGGCGTGGAGCACCGGATGGACCTGCTGCACCAGGGCGTGGTGGCCGGGGAGATCACCCTGGAGCGCTGGGTGGAGACCTGCGCGACCACGCCGGCGCGGATGTTCGGGCTGTACCCGCGCAAGGGCGTGATCGCCGCCGGTTCGGACGCCGACATCGTGATCTACGACCCGTCCGCCAAGCAGACGCTCTCGGCCGAGACGCACCACATGAACGTCGACTACTCGGCGTACGAGGGCTTCGAGCTGACCGGCCGGGTGGAAACGGTGCTGTCACGGGGATCGGTGGTCGTCTCGGCGGCCGGGTTCACCGGCTCCACCACGCACGGCAAGTTCCTCAAGCGCGACCTGAACCAGTACCTCAGCTGAGCCGATCGAGGGGTGTCCACTGTGGATTTCGGAGTTGTGCTCCAGACGGATCCGCCCGCCGGTGACCTGGTCCGGCTGATGACCGCGGCCGAGGGCGAGGGCTTCCGCTACGGCTGGACCTTCGACTCGTGCGTGCTGTGGCAGGAGCCGTTCGTCATCTACTCGCAGATCCTCGCGGCCACCTCCTCGATGGTGGTCGGCCCGATGGTGACCAGTCCCGGCACGCGGGACTGGTCGGTGCTGGCCTCGCTGTTCGCCACGCTGAACGACATGTACGGCAACCGCACGGTGTGCGGGATCGGGCGCGGGGACTCGGCGCACCGGGTGGTCGGCCTCAAACCGTCCACTTTGGCCACCCTGCGGGAGTGCATGCACGTCACCAAGGAGCTGGCCGAGGGCCGGGAGGTGCTGCTGCGGGACAAGCCGGTGCGCATCCCGTGGGTCCGCGACGGGCGGCTGGAGATGTGGATGGCCGGGTACGGGCCGAGGGCGCTGAAGCTGGTCGGTGAGCACGCCGACGGGTTCATCCTGCAGTGCGCGGACCCGGCGATCGCGCGCTGGACCATCGGCTCGGTGCGGGAGGCGGCCAGGGCCGCCGGTCGTGACCCGGAAGGCATCACCATCTGCGTGGCGGCGCCGGCGTACGTCGGGGACAACCTGGTGCACCAGCGGGAGCAGCTGCGCTGGTTCGGTGGCATGGTGGGCAACCACGTGGCCGACCTGGTGGCCCGCTACGGCGAATCCGGTGATGTGCCGCGTGAGCTGACCGAGTACATCAGGGAGCGCGAGGGCTACGACTACTCGCACCACGGCAAGGCGGGCAACCCGTCCACCGAGTTCGTGCCGGACGAGATCGTCGACCGCTTCTGCCTGACCGGCCCGGCGGGCGCGCACGTGGAACGCCTGCAGGAACTGGCCGAGCTGGGTGTCGACCAGTTCTCGCTGTACCTGATGCACGACGAACGGGAGCAAACGCTGTCCGCGTACGGCTCCCAGGTGATCGGCAAGCTGAGCAGCTGACCTACTGATCGGCTTCGGGGTAGATCCCGAAGTACGAGACGGGCACGGGCTTGATGTGTTCGAAATGCCGCCGATCCACGGTGGCCACCTCGACGGTCTTCAACCGTTCCGCGGCGGCCACCACGGCCGCGTCCGCCAAACCGAGCGGCCAGTCGGGATATTGGCGCATCAACACGGCCATCCGACGGAAATCATCATCCATCGGGTGATAGATCCGGAACTGCGGCGACCGCATGAGTTCCTCAATGAACGCTGCCTCGGCTTCACCGCCGAGATGCTTCTCGATGAATTGGCACACTTCGGTGAGAACCAGGGATGGCACTAGCAGATCACGAGTAGCGGCCGTCTCCAGCCACGCGACGCCCGCTTGGTGATGAGCGTCTTTTCTGCTGATCATGGCGATGAGCGGACCGGTGTCAACCACGGTCGGACGTGCCACGGAGGTTCTACGATCCCGTCGTGTGCTTCAGGCTTCGTCCTGGCCGCGCACGACGGCCTTGACCCGCTCGGACGAGTCGGCCGGCAGCTCGAACATCCCCAGGAAGGACGGCGGCGAGTACGGCTCCGGGGTCGCAGGCTTCTCCTCGACCGCCGGTTTCGGCTTACGGGCGCCAACGAACCGGCCGACAGCAGACCTTCTCGCCGTCATGCCGGCAGGCTTGTGCAAACCGCTCGCAGCTGAACGCACCCGGCCGGTACATCGCGGTTCAGCTGCCTGTTGTTCACATCGTCCATGTTACATGCCGGACCTTGCGAGAGCGCCCGCGTCAGGAAGCGGCCGCCGCGGCTTCCTTGGCGCGTTCCTCGGCTTTTTCCGCCTGCCAGCCGTCTTCGTCCTTGCCTCGGCGCCAGTAGCCGGAGATGGACAGCAGGTCCTTCCGCACCCCGCGCTCGTTGAGCAGGTGCCGCCGCAGTTCGCGGACGAAGTCGGCCTCGCCGTGCACGAAGGCCTGGACGACACCGTCGCCGAAGTCGAGGTCGCGCACGGAACGCACCAGGTCGCCACCGGCGGACCGGTGCAGCCAGTTGATCTCCGCGTCGGCCTTGGTCGCCAGCGGCAGTTCCTCGTCCGGCCCGCCGACCAGGATGAACGCCTGCACGCGCGCGCCGGAGGGCATGCGCTCGAGCGAAGCGGAGATCGCGGGCAACGCGCTCTCGTCACCGACGAGCAGGTGCCAGTCGGCCTCCTCACCGGGCGCGTAGGCCCCGCCCGGCCCGGCGAAGAGCATGTCGTCGCCGGGCTTGACGTTGAGCGCCCACGGCCCGGCGAGCCCCTCGTCCCCGTGCACCACGAAGTCGATGGCCAGCTCGCCGGCCTTCTCGTCGTAGTAACGCACGGTGTACGTGCGCGTGCGCGGCCAGTGCTCACGCGGCAGTTCGGCGCGGATCTGCTGGAGGTCCATCGGCTCGGGATAGGTCACGCCCGGCACCGGGAAGGCCAGCTTCACGTAGGCGTCGGTGAAGCCGTTGTCGTTGAACTGCCCCAGGTTCTCGCCACCGGCGACCACCCGCACCATATGCGGGGTGAGCCGCTCGGTGCGCAGCACCCGAAGGCGGATCAGCGGCCGGGACCGCCTCACTGGACGCTCCGCCATAAGGTACCCCTCACTGTTCACCGGAAGTCACAGACAAGCTAAGGCTAGCCTAACGGGAAGCTTCGCGCCTGCACAGATCAGCGCGGCCCCAGCCCGGCTCGAAGATCCTCCCGATGCACCCCGAGCAGGCGTGACCACCGAATTGAGACCTACGTCACTTTCTCCAGGCGAGCCGCGCAGCCCAGTTCATCGCCGATCCGCGCCAGCAGCTCGCCCACCCCTTCCCTGGTCCGCTCACCGAAGCCGAGGAACAGCCGGTTCGCCAGCGCGACTATCCACACCGGACTCCGCGCCACGTTGAACACCCGGTGGACCACCCGCGAACCACCCGCCGCCGGCTCGACCAGGTACTCACCGCGATACCACCAGCCGCCCTGGACCCAGGCCCGGTCGCCGTCGCGCCGCCATCCGGTGGCCCGGACGACCGCGGCGAGGACGCGCTCCGGTGGCGCCTCGACCACGCCGGCCACCTCGACCATGAGCTTCACGACGGCATCGAGGTCCGCCGGGTGTTCTGGAACGACGCGATGCGCCAGCCCTCCGGCTCCTCGACCAGCACAAAGGTGACCGTCGAAGCCCGGCTCGGGTCGTCCTCCTCCCCGCCGTCGAGCGTGGTGCCGCCACCGATGACCACGATCGCCACGTCCGGGCGCACGAACCGGACGGTGGGCGGCGTGGGGCCGCAGGTCATCTTCGAGCCCTTGAGCGGGCCGTCGAAGAGGAAGCGGTGGCTCTCCTCGATGGCTGCCCGGCCACGGCTGTTCTGCCCCATGAAGTTCACGTAGTCCGCGTCTTCGAGGAACAGCCGCGCGTACGCCGTCGCGTCGCCCGCGTTCCACGCCTCGGTCAGCTCGTTCAGCGTGTCGAACACTGCCTGCTCCGTCATGATGTCCACCTTTCGAACAGTGTTCGTTTGTCGAACACCATTCGTAGTCACGAACACCGTTCGTGTCAAGTACAGTGTTCGCCATGAACGTTCCCGCCCCGCCGTGGCGGCGCTCCGGGCGCACGGCGAAGCCCCAGCTGTCCGTCGAGCTGATCGTGCGCACCGCACTCGAACTGCTCGACGCCGAAGGCATCGACGCGGTGAGCATGCGGCGGGTCGCCCAGGCGCTGGACACCGGCGCGGCCTCGCTCTACGCCCACGTGTCCAACAAGGACGAACTGCACGAGCTGATGTTCGACGAGGTACTGAGCGAGGTCGACCTGCCCGAGCCGGATCCCGCGCGCTGGGCCGAGCAGCTCCGGGAAGTGCTGCAGGGCCAGCTTTCCGCGATGCTGGCGCACCCCGGCATCGCCAAGGTCGCCTGGGCGACGCAGGTACCGGTCGGCCCCAACGCGTTGCAGCACGGGGAAACCGTGCTCGCCCTGCTGCGCGCCGGCGGACTGTCCGAACGGGACGCCGCCTACGCCTCTGACGCACTTTCCTTGTACACCAAGGCATTCGCCTACGAGGGCAGCGGCTGGGCTTCGGGCGAGTTCGACCAGGAAGAAGCCGCCGCACGCGGACGGCAGATGCACGACTACCTCAGCTCGATGCCGGGCCGGTTCCCGAACATGCTCACCCTCGGGCGGTACTTCTCCGAGGAAACCTCGGTCGAGCGCTTCCGCTTCGGACTGGACATGCTGCTCGGCGGCCTGCGGCGCGGTTGACGCCGCACCTGAGCGGACCTATAGTCAACTGACTTGTTGATAAAGCGCTAGGTTGCCTCTGATGACGGTGGATGACGAATGGCTGGACCGGGCCTTCGCCGCGCTCGGTGATCCCGTGCGGCGCGCGATGATCGCGCGGCTTTCGCGCGGGGAAGCCACGGTGAACGAGCTCGCCGAACCGTTCACCATCACCAAGCAGGCGGTTTCCCGGCACATCCAGGTGCTGGAGGCGGCTGGCCTGATCACCCGCACCCGTGACGGCCAGCGCCGCCCGTGCCACCTCGCGCCCGCCGCCCTCGAAGCGCTGACCGGCTGGATCGACACCTACCGGCTGGCCGCCGAAAGCCGCTACCGCAAGCTGGACGCCCTGCTCAGCTCGCTCAAACCGGCGGCGGACGGCGATCCCGGCTCGGCGTAGAAGAGCACGAGGCGCTGCCCGTCGCTGTCCGGCAGCGGCAGGAGTTCGTCGGTCAGCGTGAGCGGCCCGACGGCGTGGCGGTAGACGCGGGTGTGGTGGGCACAGCCGCGCACCGGGTGCGCCGCCCACAGCTCGTCGAAATCGCGGCTGGCCTGCCGCAACTCGTCGATGAGCGCGGTCAGCACGGCGTCACCCGGCCTTCGCCCGGCGATGTGCCGCAGGTCGGCGACGGTGTCCCGCGCCTTGTCCCCCGCTTCCCCGAACAGCTCGCGCACGTGGTCGTCCAGGAAGAACAGGCGCGCCCAGTTCGGCCGGGCCTCGAAGCCGAGGTGCGGGGCCAGCAGCGCGTGGCCGAGGCGGTTCCACGCCAGTACGTCGGTGTGCCTGCCGAGGATCAGCGCCGGAACCGCGCCCACGGCGTCGAGCAGGAGCCGATGCCTCGGCAACAGCCGCTCGGGACCGGGGTCGACGGCCTTCGCGTTCGCCAGTGCGTGCAGGTGCGCGCGTTCGTCGTCGTCGAGGCGCAAGGCACGGGCGAGCGCGTCGAGCACCGCTTCGGAGACGTTGCCGCCCTGCCCCTGTTCGAGCCGCGTGTAGTAACCGGGACTGACCCCGGCCAGCCGCGCCAGCTCCTCCCGCCGCAGCCCTGGCACGCGCCGGAATTCGCCGTAGTCGGCCAGGCCGACGTCGGCGGGCCGCAACCGGCCGCGGCGGGCGCGGAGGAATTCACCGAGCATGGCTCCAGGATGCCTGCACCTGACAGGGGCAGGCACGCTCCGGCGCCAGCACGCAGGATCGGACGGGTGAACGTTGCAGTGATCGGAGCGACCGGAACCATCGGCACCGCGGTGACCGCGGCCCTGCGCGATCGGGGCCACCACGTGGTTCCCATGTCGCGGAGCAGCGAGATCCAGCTCGACATCGCCCGGCCCGACCGTCTATTCGCGACGGTCCAGGACGTGGACGCGGTGGTCTGCTGCGCGGCGAGCGGCGCGCTCGTGCCCATCGACGCGGGTACCGAAGAGGAGTTCCTCACCGGCCTGGACACCAAGCTGATCGGCCAGGTGCGCCTGTTGCGGCTCGCCGTGCGGCACCTGCCGGACGGCGGCTCGGTCACCCTGACCGCGGGCACCTTCGAAGCGCCGACGCCCGGCAGCGCTTTCGGCGCGCTCACCAACTCGGGTCTGGAAGCCTTCGTCCGGGTTGCCGCCACCGAACTCCCGCGAGGCCTGCGCGCCAACGTGGTCAGCCCCGGCTGGGTCGGCGACGACGCCACCCCGGCGACCGTCGTCGCCGCGTCCTACGTCCGCGCTGTCGAAGACACCACGCTCAACGGTCAGACCCTCATTCCCTAGCGGGTGCCCTTCCTTGGCCACCACCAGCACTTCGGGATTGATGTCCACTTCGGACACCGCCGCCCCGGCCGCGGGCTCGCACCGCGGCCACTTCCGCGGGCGGCCCGCCGAGCGGATTGCTCCGAATGCGAGGAGTCAGACCGCCCGGCGCCGGGTAACCGGGAAACCATCGGGGGATCGAAAGGAGTACTGCCGTGTTAGCCATCGTTGCCGCGGTCATCTTCGGCCTCGCGCTGATCTTCGACCTGACCGACCTGTCGCTCGGCGAGGTGTTCGACGGAGGCACCCTGCTCACCGCCGGTCTGCTGTGCGTGGCCCTGCACCTGGCCGGGGTCGGCGCCGGCGCCCGCGGGCGCAGCTTCAACTGGCGGCGCACCCGCTCCCGCTGACTGTCCACCACGGGAGTACGCCGGCTGTCCACCCCGGCCGGACGCGCGTACCCCCGCCTGAACGGCACCGTTTCGCCCTGAACCGAGTGAAGGGGCGAAACGGTGCTGGAAAAAGCGGAACAGGCGCGCGGGTTCTTCGCGCTGCCCGCCGGCCGGACGGCCAAGCGGGTCATCATCGGGTTGTGGCTGCTGTTGCTCGCACTCGCGGTACCGGTGGGGCTGAACATCGGATCGGTGCAGAGCGACAATGCCCGCGACCGGCTGCCCGCCGACGCGGAGTCCACCAGGGTCACCGAACTCGTGGAACGGATCCCGGGCGGTGAAGGCGACCAGGTGCTGGTCGTGCAGCAACGCCGGGAGGGCATCACCGAGGCGGACCGGGCGTGGGCGACCGGGCGCCTGGACGCGCTGGGCGGCAGCGAGATGCCGCCGGTCACCTCCGACGACGGCCGGACTCTGCTGTACGCCGTCGAACGCGAAAATCCCGGCGAGAACGAGAAACGCACAGCCGCGTTCGTCGAGGAAGTCCGCCTGGCCGTGGCGCAGCCACCGACCGGGCTCACCGTGCAGGTGACCGGTCCCAGCGCGATCGGCGCCGACATCGACGCGGTGTTCGAAGGCATCGACGAAACGCTGATGATGGTGACCACGGCGGTCGTTGCGCTCCTGCTGATCGTGACCTACCGCAGCCCGTTCCTGTGGTTGCTGCCGCTCGCCGCGGTCGGCGCGTCGACGATGGTGGCCATGGCGGCGCTCTACGGGATCGCGTCGGCGGCCGGGATCACCGTGTCCACGCAGAGCTTCTCGATCATGGTCGTGCTCGTTTTCGGCGCCGGTACCGACTACGCGATGCTGCTGGTCGCCCGGTACCGCGAGGAACTGCGCCGCGAGCACGACGTGCACCGGGCGATGGGCGCGGCGCTGCGCGGCGCCGGTCCGGCGGTGCTCGCGTCGGCGGGCACGGTCACGCTCGGCCTGCTGTGCCTGCTGGCCGCGCGGATGAACGACCTGTCCGGGCTCGGCCTGGCCGGTGCCGTCGGCATCGCCTGCACGCTGCTCACCATGCTGACCCTGTTCCCGGCGTTGCTGGTGCTCACCGGCAGGCGGGTGTTCTGGCCCAAGGTGCCGCGCTACGGCGCTCCGGCCACGGCGAGCCGCGGGATCTGGGCCAGGGTGGCGAACCACGCGGTGACCAAGCCGGTGCGCACCGCCGCGGCGAGCGCCGCCGTGCTCGGTGTGTTCGCCCTCGGCCTCACCCAACTCGGCGGGAACCTCGGTGAGACCGGCCAGTTCACCGACACACCGGAATCGGTCACCGGGTACACCACGCTCGGCCAGGCGTTCCCCGAGCAGAGCGGCCGCCCGCTCACCGTGGTCACCGACAGCGCCAAGGCGAACGACGTAGCCGCGCGAGCCGCGGGCGTGCCGGGAGTCGCCGATGCCGAACCGGCGCAGCAGGGCGGCGGACTGACCGTGATCGAAGTCCGCCCGGCCGCGACCCCGGACAGCCAGGAGGAATTCGACACGGTGAGCCGGCTGCGAACGGCCGTCGGGCCGGACGCGCTCGTCGGCGGACCGGCGGCGGAGGAACTGGACACCCGCGAAGCCACCGCGTCGGACAACTGGCGCGTGCTGCCGCTGGTGCTCGCCGTGGTCCTGCTCGTGCTCGTCCTGCTGCTGCGCAAGGTGGTCGCCTCGCTCGTGGTGGTGGGCACGGTGCTGCTCTGCTTCGCCGCCGCGCTCGGCATCGGCGCGGTCGCCTTCGACCTGCTCTTCGGCTTCGCCGGAACGGCGGCGAACCTGCCCGCGCTGTGCTTCGTCTTCGGGGTCGCGCTTGGCGTGGACTATTCGATCTTCCTGGTGGCACGCATCCGCGACGACGCCCCGCGGCTGGGCACCAAGGAGGCCACGCGCCGGGCGGTGGCCTCGACCGGCGGCGTGATCGCGTCGGCGGGCCTGGTGCTCGCGGCCACCTTCGCGGTGCTGGCCTCGCTGCCGTTCGTGCCGATGGTCGAACTCGGGTTCGCGGTCGCCGCCGGGGTGCTGCTGCAGACGCTGATCGTGCAACCGCTGCTGGTCGCGCCCCTGCTGGTGGCGCTGCCGGGGAAGATGGAGCGGTGACGACGGAATCCGGGCGCCGCGTCGGTCCCGCCGACGCGGCGCTGACCGCCGCGCTGATCGCGGTCACCGTGCTGACCGCGTGGCTGCTGCCCGCGAACTGGTTCGAAGGCCGCCCGCTGGACGTTCTCGGCGCGCTCGCGCTGGTGGCGCAGGCGCTGCCGGTGCTCGTCCGCCGCCGCTGGCCGCTGCCCGCCCTGCTGGTGGGCTGCGCGGCGGCGGTGCCGTACCACGCGGTGGACTACCCGCACGAGATCGCGCTGCCGCCGGTGATGGTGTTGCTCTACGCCGCGGTGGTCACCGGCACCCGCAAGCGCACGATCGCCACGCTGGTGCCGATCTTCCTGGTCATCGCGCTGACCATCGGGCTCACCCAGGACGGCCCGCCCGGGGTGGAGATCGCCGCGCCGCTGGGCTGGCTGATCGTGGCGACCGTGTTCGGCGAGGCCGTCCGGCAGCACCGCCAGTACGTCGACGGCCTCCAAGAGCGCGCCGCGCGCGGGGTCGCCGAGGAACGGCTGCGGATCGCCCGCGACCTGCACGACGTGCTCGCGCACAACATCGTGGTGATCAACGCGCACGCCGGGGTGGCCGCGCACCTGCTGGACGAGGACCGCGACAACCCGGCCCTGGCGCGGATCGCGGCCCCGCTGCGGACCGTCGCCGAAGCCAGCAGCAAGGCACTCGCGGAACTCCGCACCACCCTGGATGTGTTGCGCGGCAACGAAACCGACTCGGACCGGCAGCCGACGCCCGGCCTGGACCGGCTGCCGGAACTCGCCGACGCGACCCGGTCCGCCGGGGTCGCCGTCGCCGTCGAAGAACACGGCGAACGCCGGGAACTGGGGCAGGCGGTGGAAATCACGCTGTACCGGATCACCCAGGAAGCGCTGACGAACGTGGTCAAGCACGCCGAGGCCGCACGGGCGACGGTCCGGCTCGACTACCGGGACGAG
The DNA here is from genome assembly GCF_009429145.1 of Amycolatopsis sp. YIM 10. Classification (GTDB taxonomy): domain Bacteria; phylum Actinomycetota; class Actinomycetes; order Mycobacteriales; family Pseudonocardiaceae; genus Amycolatopsis. Next base: position 8,058,836 of record NZ_CP045480.1, read on the forward strand.
CGCGTGCGGCTGGAGATCACCGACGACGGTCGTGGCGGCAACGGCCGTCGCGGGAGCGGATACGGCATCATCGGCATGACCGAACGGGCCGCCGTGCTCGGCGGGCGGCTCACCGCCGGACCCGGCACCCACGGCGGCTTCACCGTCACCGCCGACCTGCCGGCCAAGGAGCGCCAGTGATCCGGGTCCTGCTGGCCGACGACCAGGCGCTGGTCCGCAGCGCGTTCGCCCTGCTGATCACGTCGGCCGGAGACATGGACGTGGTCGGCGAGGCCGCCGACGGCGCGCAGGCGGTGGCGATGGCGCGGTCCGAGCGGGCCGACGTGGTGGTGATGGACATCCGCATGCCCGGCACCGACGGCATCGCGGCCACCGCGCGGATCGCCGAGGATCCCGACCTGGCCGGGGTGCGGGTGCTGATCCTGACCACCTTCGAATCCGACGACAACGTGCTCGGCGCGCTGCGCGCGGGGGCCAGCGGATTCCTGGTCAAGGACGCCAAACCGGCCGCGCTGCTGGATGCCATCCGCACCGTCGCCGACGGGGACGCGCTGCTTTCGCCGGGCGCCACGCGGGCGCTCATCACCCGCGTGCTGGCCCACCCGGACCCGCCCGCCGACGCGCTGGAGGTGCTCACCGCCCGCGAACGGCAGGTGCTGACGCTGATCGGCCGCGGGCTGAGCAACGCCGAACTGGCCGAGGAACTGGTGATCAGCCCGCTGACCGCGAAGACCTACGTCAGCCGCCTGCTCACCAAGCTCGACGCGCGGGACCGGGCGCAGCTGGTGATCGCCGCCTACGAATCGGGCCTGGTCCAGCCGCGCCGCCAGGAGGCTGCGGAATAACGCCTCCTGGGCGAAGAACCGCAGTAGGGCGGTTCCTCGCCGACGAGGACCTGGCCGACGAACTGTCCGTGCTCATGGGCAGCGGTCTGCTCGGCGTCCTGCATGCCCGACCGGTGTGGCAACCGGCTCAACGTCGCGAGCCACCGGGCACGGCGCCGGGAACGGACCCCAGCCGCTTAGGGCACCAGCCGGCGCACGACCCCGTCGGCCAGCAGGCGGCCCTTGTCCGTGAGCACCGCCCGTCCCGTGTCCAATGCGGACTGGACCAGCAGCCCCTCCCGCGCCGCCGCGCGCGCTTCGCCCAGGCCATCGGCGTCCAGTGCGTCCAGCGGCAGGCCCTCGGCGAGCCGCAGCTCCAGCATCACCCGCTCGACGTGCCGCTCGGCGTCGGTGAGCACCTCCTGCCCGCCCGCGGGAACGTGCCCCGCCGCCAGCAGGTCCGCGTACTTCGCCGGGTGCTTCACGTTCCACCAGCGCACCCCGCCGACGTGGCTGTGCGCGCCCGGACCGGCGCCCCACCAGTCGCCGCCGCGCCAGTAGCCCAGGTTGTGGTGGCAGCGCGCGGCGTCCGAAGACGCCCAGTTCGACACCTCGTACCAGCGCAACCCGGCCGTGCCGAGCACCTCGTCGATCAGCTCGTAGTAGGCCGCGAGCACGTCGTCGTCCGGCATCGGCAGCTCGCCGCGACGCACCCGCCTGGCCAGCGCGGTGCCCTCCTCGACGATCAGCGCGTAGGCCGAGACGTGGTCCACCCCGGCGGTCAGCACCGCGTCGAGCGAAGCACGCAGATCCTCGACGCGCTCACCCGGCGTGCCGTAGATGAGGTCGAGGTTGACGTGCTCGAACCCGGCCGATCGGGCCTCGATCGCGGCCAGGATCGGCCGTCCCGGCGTGTGCACCCGGTCCAGCACCTTCAGCACGTGCCGCGCGGCGGACTGCATGCCCAGCGACACCCGGTTGTAACCCGCGTCACGGATGTCGGCGAAGAACGCGGGCGAGGTCGACTCCGGGTTGGACTCGGTGGTCACCTCGGCGCCCTTGGCCAGGCCGAACGACGAGCGCACGGCGTCCAGCACGGCGGCGAGGCCGTCCGCGCCGAGCAGCGAGGGCGTGCCACCGCCGACGAACACGGTGTCCACCGCGGGCGCCCGGCCCAGCATCGCCGCGGCCAGGTCCAGCTCGCGGCGCAGTCCGTCGAGCCAGCTGGTGGGAGAGGAGGACGTGCCGAGCTCGCCGGCGGTATAAGTGTTGAAGTCGCAGTAGCCGCAGCGCGTGGCGCAGAACGGCACGTGCACGTAGACCCCGAACGGCCGGGTGCCGAGGCCCGCCAGCGCGGATTCGGGGAGGGCCAGTTCGACGGGCGGCGTGGGATCGGTGAGCAGTTGCACGCCTCCACTATCCCAAATCCGCCGCCGTGACCAGGGCCGGTGACCTCGCTCCCACCATCCGGGCAACGCTCGACCACATTGTGGACGCGTGGCACCCTGGGACCGTGACTTACGCCGGTGTCCTCCTCGTGGCTCGCCGCCACGTCGACCTCCGTCGTGTCGCCAGCGCCCTCTGCCGTGCGTAATCCCGCTCCGCCCGCCTGACCAAGCCGTGTCGGCGCCGAGCCAAGCCGCGATCGCTCCCACCACGGGCAGAACCAGGGCGTTCACGGTGCGCAGGCGCCAGAACTATCCCGGAGGACCGATGGCCTCGCCTGCTCGCCCGAGCACGTCCCGCCCCGCACGCGCCAAGCAGCGGCGCGGGGAGGGGCAGTGGGCGCTCGGTTACCGCGAACCGCTCAACCCGAACGAGCGCTCCAAGAAGGACGACAACCCGCTCAACGTGCGGGCCCGGATCGAGAACATCTACGCGCACGGCGGCTTCGACTCGATCGACCCCGCCGACCTGCGCGGCCGGTTCCGCTGGTTCGGCCTCTACACCCAGCGCAAGCCGGGCATCGACGGCGGCCGCACGGCCACCCTGGAGCCCGAAGAGCTGGACGACCGCTACTTCATGCTGCGGGTCCGCCTCGACGGCGGCGCGCTGAACCTGGCGCAGCTGCGTGTGCTCGGCGAGATCTCGCAGCACTACGCGCGCGACACCGCCGACATCACCGACCGGCAGAACATCCAGTACCACTGGATCCAGGTCGAGGACATGCCGGCGATCTGGAAGAAGCTCGAGGACGCCGGGATGACCACGATGGAGGCCTGCGGCGACAGCCCGCGCGTCATCCTCGGTTCCCCGGTGGCCGGCATCGCCGCCGAGGAGATCATCGACGGCACGCCCGCGATCGAGGAGATCAAGCGCCGCTACATCGGCGACCCGCGTTACTCGAACCTGCCGCGCAAGTTCAAGACCGCGATCTCCGGCCAGCCCGACGTGGCGCACGAGATCCACGACGTGGCCTTCGTCGGGGTGAACCACCCCGAGCACGGCCCCGGCTTCGACCTGTGGGTCGGCGGCGGGCTGTCCACCAACCCGATGATCGGCCAGCGCCTCGGCGCCTGGGTGCCGCTCGACGAGGTGCCCGACGTCTGGGAGGGCGTGATCAGCGTCTTCCGCGACTACGGCTACCGCCGCCTGCGCTCGCGGGCGCGGATCAAGTTCCTGGTCAAGGACTGGGGCGCGGAGAAGTTCCGCCAGGTGCTGCAGGACGAGTACCTCGAGCGCGAGCTGGTCGACGGCCCGGCGCCCGAGGTGCCCGACCGCCCGATCGACCACGTCGGCGTGCACGAGCAGGTCGACGGCAAGCGCTACGTCGGCTTCGCGCCGATCGCCGGCCGGGTGTCCGGTACCACGCTGCTGGCCGCCGCCGACGCGGTCGAGCGGGCCGGGTCCGACCGCGTCCGGCTCACCCCGCAGCAGAAGCTCGTGGTGCTCGACGTGCCCGCGGACAAGGTCACCGAGCTGCAGGTTTCGCTGTCGAAGCTGGGCATGGACAGCGAGCCGTCGCCGTGGCGGCGTGGCGTGATGGCCTGCACCGGGCTGGAGTTCTGCAAGCTGGCCATCGTCGAGACCAAGGCCCGCGCCCACGACCTGGTCGGCGACCTGGAGAAGCGGCTGTCCGACATCGGCCTCGACGAACCGCTCAGCGTGCACCTCAACGGCTGCCCGAACTCGTGCGCCCGCATCCAGACCGCCGACATCGGGCTCAAGGGCCAGATCGTCACCGACAACGACGGCAACCAGGTCGAGGGCTTCCAGGTGCACCTCGGCGGCGGGCTGGGCCTGGACGCCGGATTCGGCCGGAAACTGCGCGGGCACAAGGTGACCAGCACCGAGCTGACCGATTACGTGGAACGCGTCGTGCGCAATTTCGCGGAAAAGCGCGAAACGGGCGAGCGGTTCGCGCAATGGGTGGCCCGCGCCGAGGAAAGCGATCTGCAGTGACCGAGCGCGCGACACCGTTCCACTGCCCCTACTGCGGTGACGAAGATCTCCGTCCGGAAGAGAACGGGGCCTGGCTCTGTTCGAGTTGCCGACGGGTCTTCTCGGTGAAGTTCCTCGGATTGTCCCTTCCGGAGGTGGCGAAGAAATGACCGCGACAGCCGATTACCGCACCCTCGCCGAACGCGCTTCGGCCGAATTGGCCGAGGCCACCGCCGAAGAAGCGCTGGACTGGACCGTGCGCACTTTCGGCGACGATTTCATCGTGGCGTCCAACATGCAGGACGCCGTGCTGATCGAACTGGCCACCAAGGCCAAGTCCGATGTGGACATCCTGTTCCTGGAAACCGGGTACCACTTCGCCGAGACCATCGGCACCAGGGACGCGGTCGAAGCGGTCTACCCGCACGTGCGGATCGTGAACGCCAGGGCCGAGCAGAGCGTGGCCGAGCAGGACGCCGAGTACGGCCCCCGCCTGCACGAGCGCGACCCCGGCCGGTGCTGCCACCTGCGCAAGGTGGTCCCGCTGCGCAACACGCTGGCGAAGTACTCGGCGTGGGTCACCGGCGTGCGCCGGGTGGACGCGCCGACCAGGGCGAACACCCCGATCGTCGGCTGGGACGAGCGCAACGGGCTGGTCAAGGTCAACCCGCTGGCGGCGTGGACCGACGAGCAGTTCAACGACTACATCCGCGACCACGGCATCCTGCAGAACCCACTGGTCGAGGCGGGTTACCCGTCGATCGGCTGCGCGCCGTGCACGGCGAAGGTCGCGCCCGGCGCCGACCCGCGCAGCGGCCGGTGGGCGGGCCAGGCCAAGACCGAGTGCGGCTTGCACGGCTGAAAGGGACCAAGGTGACGACGCTCGAGCCCGCTACCGACGCGGCACAGGACAACCTGGCCGCGCTGGAATCCGAAGCCATCCACATCTTCCGCGAGGTCGCCGGTGAGTTCGACCGGCCGGTGATCCTGTTCTCCGGCGGCAAGGACTCCACCCTGCTGCTGCACCTGGCGATCAAGGCGTTCTGGCCGGCCCCGGTGCCGTTCCCGCTGCTGCACGTGGACACCGGGCACAACTTCGACGAGGTCATCGCCTTCCGCGACGAGATCGTGCGGCGGCACGGGCTGCGGCTGATCGTGGCGAACGTGCAGGACTGGATCGACGACGGCAGGCTGGCCGAGCGCCCCGACGGCACCCGGAACCCGTTGCAGACCCAGCCGCTGCTGGACACCATCGCCGAGCACAAGTTCGACGCGGTCTTCGGCGGCGGGCGGCGCGACGAGGAACGCGCCCGCGCCAAGGAGCGGATCTTCAGCCTGCGCAACTCCTTCGGCCAGTGGGAGCCGCGACGGCAGCGCCCGGAGCTGTGGAACCTCTACAACGGCAGGCACCGCCCCGGTGAGCAGGTGCGCGTCTTCCCGCTGTCCAACTGGACCGAGGCCGACGTGTGGCACTACATCAACCGCGAGGGCGTGGAGCTGCCGTCGATCTACTTCGCGCACCAGCGCAAGGTCTACGAGCGCGACGGCATGCTGCTCACCGAGGGTCCGTGGGGTGGCCCGCGCGCCGGTGAGGACGTGCGCGAGCTGAGCGTGCGCTACCGGACCGTCGGCGACGGCTCCTGCACCGGCGCGATCGAATCCACCGCGTCCACTGTGGACGAGGTGATCGCCGAGGTGCTGGCCAGCAGGCTCACCGAGCGCGGCGCCACCAGGGCCGACGACCGGCTGTCCGAGGCGGCGATGGAAGACCGCAAGCGAGAGGGTTACTTCTGATGTCGAGTCTGCTGAGGCTGGCCACCGCGGGCAGCGTGGACGACGGGAAGTCCACGCTGGTCGGGCGCCTGCTCTACGACACCAAGTCGGTGCTGGCCGACCAGCTCGACGCGGTGACCAGGGCCAGCGTCGACCGCGGACTGTCCACTCCGGACCTCTCGCTGCTGGTGGACGGGCTGCGCTCCGAGCGCGAGCAGGGCATCACCATCGACGTGGCCTACCGCTACTTCGCCACGCCGCGGCGCAGCTTCGTGCTCGCCGACACCCCCGGCCACGTGCAGTACACCCGGAACACGGTGACCGGCGCGTCCACCGCGCAACTGGCCGTGCTGCTGGTCGACGCGCGCAACGGCGTGGTGGAGCAGACCCGCCGCCACGCCGCGGTGCTCGCCCTGCTCGGTGTGCCGCGCCTGGTGCTCGCGGTGAACAAGATCGACCTGGTGGACTACGACGAGGCCACCTTCGCGGTGATCGCCAACGAGTTCGCCTCGCACGCCACCTCGCTCGGGTACGCCGAAGGTGACGTGCTCTCGATCCCGGTTTCGGCGTTGCAGGGCGACAACGTGGCGGTCAAGTCCGAGCGCACCCCGTGGTACGCCGGGCCGACGCTGCTCGAGCACCTGGAAGAGGTGCCGGTGGCGCCGGACCCGCACGACGCGGCGTTCCGCTTCCCGGTGCAGTACGTGATCCGGCCGCGCACCCCGGAATTCCCCGACTACCGGGGTTACGCCGGGCAGATCGCGTCGGGCAGCGTGCGCCCCGGCGATGAGGTCGTGGTGCTGCCGCACGGGCTGCGCAGCCGTGTCGCGGCCATCGACACCGCGGACGGCAGGCTGGCGGAGGCGGGCTCCGGCACCTCGGTGACCCTGTTGCTGGAGGACGATCTGGACATCTCGCGGGGTGACCTGATCGCCGTCGCGGACCGGCCGCCGCGGGTGACCGACGAGCTGACCGCCGCGTTGTGCTGGCTGTCGAACAAGCCGCTTTCGCCCGGTGCCCGCGTGCTGGTCAAGCACGGCGCGCGGACCGTGCAGGCGTTGGTCGACGAGATCGGCTCGCGCTTCGACGAGCAGACTCTGACCACTGTGGACAGTCCGGAGACGTTGTCGCTCAACGACATCGGCACGGTCTCCCTGCGCCTGGCGGAGGATCTGCCGGTGGACGACTACGCCGAGAGCCCGCGCACCGGCGCGTTCCTGGTGATCGATCCGAAGGACGGCGACACGCTCGCCGCCGGGCTGATCGGCGAGCGGTTCGCGTGAGCCCGCTCGTTGTCGTCGCGCACGGCAGCCGGGACCCGCGGTCCGCGGCCACCGTGCGCGCCCTCGTCGAGCGGGTGCGTTCGCTGGCGCCGGCGCTGGACGTGCGGGTCGCCTTCCTGGACCTGTCCGATCCACCGGTGCCCGAGGTGCTGCTCCGGCTGCACCACGAAGGACATCGTGAGGTCGTGGTGGCGCCGCTGCTGCTGGGCAGCGCGTACCACGCGCGGGTCGACCTGCCCGCGCTCGTCGGCGAGGTGACCAGCCGGTTGCCGCGGCTGGACGTGCGGATCGCCGATGTGCTCGGGGTCGCGCCCGCGCTGGAGGCCGTGGCGCTGGACCGGCTGCGCGAGACCGGCGTCGATCTCGCCGACCCGGAGCTGGGCGTCGTGCTGGCCGCCGTCGGCTCCTCGAACGCGACCGCGAACGCCGCGGTCACCGGGCTGGCCGAGCGCTGGCACCAGCGGCACGGGCTGCTGGTCGCCCCGGCCTTCGCCAGCGCCACCAAGCCGGACGTGCCCGCCGCGCTGGCGAGGCTGCGCGCACACGGGGCACGACGGCTCGCCGTGGCGTCGTGGTTCCTCGCGCCGGGCCTCCTGCCGGACCGGATCGCCGGGCTCGCCGGCCCGGAGGTGCCGATGGCGGCGCCGCTCGGCACCGACCGGCGGGTGGCCGACCTGGTACTCACCCGGTACGCGGAAACGCGGTCTTCGCAGGTCATCCCGGCCTGATCGGCGCAGTTCGCTGCTCTTTCCGGCTGGTTCCGTTCCCAGTTCCGGTCACCACCCGCTTATGGGAACGGTGGCTTCTTGACGCGCTATTTAACTTGCCGGTAACTATCTAATCGCTGCGCAGCACCTCCCCGACCCCCACACCCCCAGAGGTGGAGACGATGAAGTCTGCCCTGCGCAAGACCCTGGCCACCGCCGCGCTGTCCGTCGTGCCGCTGTGCGCGATGGCCACCCCGGCCTCGGCGGCCGCCCACGACGTGGTCCTCGACTGCCAGGCCAACGCCCCGATCGTCGGCCCGCAGCAGGCCACGCTGAACCAGACCGCGGACGTGACCGCGCCGGCGACGGTGGCGCCCGGCGGCGCGCTGACCGTGGTGGTCGACCCGGCGCCGAACGAGGTGCCCGCCGACGTCAGCGGCTACAAGATCAAGCACATCAAGAACTTCGCGCTGAAGATCCCGATCCCGGCCAACTCCACCTTCGTCGACGCTTCGCTGTCCGGCGGCTCCGGGCTGGGCTCGACCCCGCCCAAGCTCGAAGTGGCGAACGGTGTGGGCACGCTCAGCTTCCCCGGCCCGCTCAACGGGGGTGCCGCGTTCGAGCTGCCCACGGTGACGGTGAACCTGACCGCGGGTCAGTCGGGCACGATCGAGACCAAGCTCGGCGGCACGAGTTACGCGGACCCGGGCCTGACCTTCGACACGGTGGTCACGCAGATCATCGACATCACCGCGCCGACGGCCTGCTTCCCCAACCCCAGCCCGGTGTTCACCACCACGGCGATCGGCTAGGTGTTTTCGTCGCCACGGCTGCCGGAAACTCCGGCAGCCGTGTGCGAAGGTGGGGCCATGGCTGAAGAACTGGTGCACTACGCGGTGGACGGCGGCACCGCCACGATCACCCTGGACTCCCCGCACAACCGCAACGCGCTCTCCGCCCAGCTGCGTTCCGAGCTGAGCGCGGGACTGACCAGGGCGCGCGAGGACGACGCGGTGCGGGTGATCGTGCTCGACCACACCGGACCGGTGTTCTGCGCGGGCATGGACCTCAAGGAAGCCAAGGGCGCCGGGGCGGGCGACCAGGGCGTGAACGAGTTCCCGCGCATTCTCGAGCAGTTGTGGACCAGCCCGAAGCCGGTGGTGGCGAAGCTGGCCGGCCCGGCCAGGGCGGGCGGCATCGGCATGGTGGCCGCCGCGGACATCGCGGTAGCGGTGAAGGAGGCCACCTTCGCCTTCAGCGAGGTGCGCATCGGCGTGGTGCCCGCGGTGATCTCGCTCACTGTGCTGCCGCGGCTCAACGCCCGCGCCGCGCATGAGCTTTTCCTCACCGGCGACAAGTTCGACGCCGAGCGCGCGGTGGCCATCGGACTGCTGAACTCCGCTGTGGACGCGTCCGATTTGGACGCCGAAGTTTCGCGGTACGTAAAGGCTCTCGCCCTCGGCGGCCCGCGCGCACTGGCGGCAACCAAGGAACTGCTCAGCCGCCCGCGCCCGGCCACCCCGGCCGACGGCTTCGCCGAAATGACCGAGCTGTCGACGGGCTTCTTCGCCAGCGAAGAGGGTCAGGAGGGCATCACCGCCTTCGCTCAGAAGCGGCCGCCATCCTGGGTGCCCACCACCTGACCCGCCGGGCGGGTGCGGACGGTTTCCTTGACCGGTTCAGGCGTCCGGCAGCTGCAGCGTCAGGTGCCGCGAGTCCGACCGCACCCCGCCCGGGGCCAGCGCCCGCTGCGCGTCCGAGAGCACGCTCCGGATGGCCAGGTAGGCCTTCGGATCCGCGGTCTTGAACGCCTCCGAACCCGCCCAGATCAGCACGTGCTCACCGGCGGGCAGCCACGACAGGTCGGTCAGGCAGTCGTAGAGGGCGTCGAGATTCCGGCCGAACCAGTCCGGGAAGTCCAGCGCGGCGGCGATCGCGTCCATCGCCGCGTCCTTGGTCACCGGCGCGGGGCCGGGCAGTACATGGGCGTAGGCACCACGGGCGCGAGCGCGCTCCGCCAGTGCTCGCGCATCCGGTTGTTCCACGGCGCTCACCTGCTCGGGTCCACGATGACGAACGAAGAGTAATGGTCCCCGGTGTAGTACAGCTCGCGCGCCGCGCCGGTGACCAGCCGCCGCGCGCCACGATCCTGGCTCCCCGGCGTTTTCACCGTGTACTCCCGGTAATAACCGGAGTCACGCACGGGCAGCCGCTTCTCGCGATTCTGGAATTCGGTCCCGTCGCTGCGGGGGTACGGGAACGGGCCGTTCGAGCCGATCAGCTTCCACGTCTCGCCCGCCTCGGGCGGCAGCGACGAAAGCGACTCCACCCGCAGACCGGACTCGCTGCCCGGCACCGGGCCCTGGTCGTCCGCGACGAGGTCCTTGACCAGCCAGCCGCCGACCACGAGCACGATCAGGCCGATCAACGCGGCGGTGATCCGCCTCCGGTTGAACATGCCCCGAAGACTACGACCGGCCCGCCTGGTCCTCGCGCCGGGCCGAGGACAACCAGCGGGACAGCCGGTCGACCGTGCGGTCGATCAGCCAGGCCAGTCCGGCGCACAACGGCAGCAGCACGGCCATGACCAGGATGAACTGCACCGGGAACCAGAGCTGCGCGAGCCACAGCTCCACCGAGTCCCACCAGTCCGACAAGCCATCCAGCACGTGTCGAACACTACTCCGAGATGGCTCACCGGTGTTCCCGCCGGTAGGTTCGGCCCATGTTCGCCGTATACGCCAAGGCCCCGAACCCGGAAAACCCGCTGGACTCGCTGGTGGTCGGCGAGCGCCCCGAGCCCGAGGTGCCCGAAGGCTGGGTGCGGGTCGCGGTGAAGGCCGCGAGCCTGAACATGCACGACCTGTGGACCCTGCGCGGCGTGGGCATCAAGCCGGAGCAGTTCCCGATGATCCTCGGCTGCGACGGCGCCGGTGTGCTCGACGACGGCACCGAGGTGGTCCTGCACTCGGTGGTCAACGCCCCCGGGTGGCAGGGCGACGACACGCTCGACCCGAAGCGCACCCTGCTCACCGAGAAGCACCAGGGCACCTTCGCCGACTACGTCATCGTGCCCGCGCGCAACACCGTGCCGAAGCCGAAGGAGCTGTCCTTCACCGAGGCCGCCACGATGGGCACCGCCTGGCTGACCGCGTATCGCATGCTCTTCGTCAAGTCCGGCCTGCGCCCCGGCCAGACCATGCTGGTGCAGGGCGCCTCCGGCGGCGTGTCCACCGCGCTGGTCCAGCTCGGCCGGGCGGCCGGGTTCCGCGTGTGGGTCACCGGCCGCACCGAGGAGAAGCGCGCACTGGCCGAGCAGCTCGGCGCGCACCAGTCCTTCGAATCCGGAGCGCGACTGCCGGAGCGGGTCGACGCGGTGTTCGAGACCGTCGGCAAGGCCACCTGGTCACACTCGGTGAAGTCCCTGAAGCCCGGCGGCATCATCGTGGTCTCCGGTTCGACCAGTGGCCCGGACGCGCACGCGGAACTGCAGCGGGTGTTCTTCCTGCAACTGCGGATCGCCGGTTCGACCATGGGCACCCGCGACGAACTCACGGATCTGCTCGAATACGTGCGGCTTTCCGGTATCCGGCCGCAGATCGGCGCGGAACTCCCGGTCGCGGACGCGGCCGCGGGCTTCCGGCAGATGCTCGACGGGGAAACCGCCGGGAAGACCGTCTTCGTCGCCTGATCGGCCCAGTGGTCGAGACCAGCCGGCCAGTGGTAGGGGAACCCCTGACATCGGACTGTAATCGCAGCAAAGCGAGCGAAAACCCCGATCCAGTGCTTACCCTGGAATACATGACCGCACAGCAGCGGGAGGCACCACCGACGGTGCTGGACGATTCGGGGATCCGGGTCGCCCACCGCCGCTATGCCGGTGCCCGCACGCGTGTGCTGGAGGTCGGTCCCCAGCCCGATGCCGACACGCCGCGACGCCGTTCGGCCAGGCGGTCCGCCCGGCCGGCCACGCCGAGGCTGGTGCTGCTGCACGGCTACTGCGACAGCGCCGACACCTGGCGCCCGGTACTGGAAGAGCTTGCGGCCGCGGGACATTCCGCGGTCGCGGTGGATCTGCCGGGTTTCGGCGAGGCCGACGCGCTGCGCCCCGGCGCGATGCTGCCGCAGCTGGACACCTTTCTCGCCGCGCTGATCAAGGAGCAGTCGGTGCTCGGGCCGGTCGTGCTGGCCGGGAACTCGCTCGGCGGCACGATCAGCCTGCGGGCCGCGCAGAGCACCCGCCTGCCGGTGACCGGCGTGGTGTCCATCGCCGCGCCCGGTTTTGTGGACTCGTGGCTGATCCGCACGGTGGCCAGGTTCCCGGTGCCGCTGCGCCTGTACTCCTCGCTCCCGTTGCCGGTACCCGGTTTTGTCGTCCGCGCGATCGCCGAGCAGGTGGTCCCGCGGCTGCTCTACGCCGACTCCGCCCTGGCCGACACCACGCAGGTCCGCCGCTTCACCGAGCTGTTCCCCGACTACCGGGCCACCACCGGCCGCCTCGAGCAGGCCAGGCAGCTGGTGGAGGAACTGACCACCGCCTATCAGCTCGACACCGTGCGCGC